>NZ_JBEPAL010000002.1:0-361632 GCF_040298625.1 Streptomyces sp. NPDC001532 | reverse complement strand
GGGGTCGGCGGGGTGGTCGGCCCTTGCGCTGGGCGCGGTGCTCGGTCCCTGCGCTCGGCCCTTGCGCGGGGGGTGGCGGGGCTCGGCGCTGGTTCGGTCGCGGGGGTCGGCGGGGTGGTCGGCCCTTGCGCCGGGTCGCGGGGCTCAGCCGCGGGGTGCGGTCCCGGGGTTCAGCCACGGGGCGTGGTCGCGGGGCTCAGCCGCGGGGTGCGGCCAGCTCCGGTTCCGCCTCCCACATCCCGAACACACCGCGCTGGTACAGGGCTGCGGGCCCGCGGAACACCTCGGTCTCCTCCACCCGGCCGATCAGGATCAGATGGTCACCGGCCGGCACCGAGCGCACCAGCGCGCACCCGGCGTGCGCGACCGCGGCCTCGGTGAGCACCGGGACCCCGGACAGTCCCGGACGCCACGGCACACCGTCGAACTTGCGCGCCGCCTTCCCGGCGAAGACCCTCGCGGTGTCCTGGCCACGATGGGCCAGCAGGTTCACCCCGAACGCCCCGGAGAAGAGCACCGCGGGCAGCGTCTGCGACCGCTTGTCCACGCAGACCAGCAGCTGCGGCGGGTCCGCCGACACCGCTGAGAAGGCGTTGCAGGTGAAGCCGCGCGGCTCGCCGTCGGCGTCGAGCGCGGTGATGATCGCCACCGGGGTCGGGACCGCCCCGAAGACCGCGCGGAAAGCCCCCGAGTCCACAGCCATGCGTTCCCTCCGTCGACCTGGTCGCGGGCCTGCCCCGCGCGCCGTGCGCGTCACCCTCGGCGGGCCGGCTGGAAGGCGCCTGGAGCACGGCTGGAGGAGGTCTCCAGCCGTCCTCGACCGGCTGGCCTGCGCGTTTCCCGCCTGCCCGATTGTCAGGTGGGTGCATCGTCATAGGGCTGGGCCGCCCCGGTGATCCTTGTGCCGGGGGGCGCCGAGGTTTCGGACGCCCGTCGCGAGGAGTAGTGCATGTCGTCGCAGATCACCGACCCGGCCCCGGCGCGAGCGTTCCCCCGGCTCGACTGGGTCGACGACCTGCTCTGCCCGGACCTGCGGGAGGCGGTCGGCGGGCTGCCCGCCGCGGAGAGCCGCGTCGCCCGCTACCACCGCGGCTGGTGCGAGGCCGACGGCACCCCGACCCCGGTGGCGGGCGGCGGCAAGTCGGTGCGGGCCGCGCTGACGCTGCTGTCGGCGGTGGCCGTCGGGGATAGCCCGTCGATCGCGGTGCCCGGCGCGGTCGCCGTGGGGCTGGTGCACGACTTCACGCTGCTGCACGACGACGTCATCGACGGCGACGCGCTGCGCCGCCACCGCCCCGCCTTCTGGCCCCTGTTCGGCACCCCGGCCGCCGTGCTCACCGGCGACGCGCTGCTGGTGATGGCGATGCGCGCGCCGGCCGGCGGCCCGCCGCGCCGGGCCGCCGGGGCCGTGCAGGAACTGGTCACCGTCCTGCTCGACCTGATGGAGGGCCAGAGCTCCGGCGTGGCGTTCGAGAAGCGCTGCGAGGTCTCGGTCGCGCAGTACCTCGCCATGGCGGAGGGCAAGACGGGCGCGCTGACGGGCTGCGCCTGCGCGCTCGGCGGAGTGCTGGCCGGCGCGGACGCCGCACGGGTGCAAGGGCTGCGGGAGTTCGGGCGGCGGCTCGGCGTGGCCTTCCAGTGCGCCGACGACGTCCTCGGCATCTGGGGGGCAGCAGCTCGCGCAGCGGCAAGCCGGTGGGCGCCGACCTGGCCGCCCGGAAGAAGTCCCTGCCGGTGGTGGCGGCCCTGGCCGGCACGGGCCCGGCCGCCGAACGGCTGCGGGACCTGTACCGCTCCCCATGCCCGCCGCCGGTGGGTGTCCACCGAAAGGATTGCCTGTCTGGCGCATTCCGCCGATCGTCCACCGATCGTCCACCGATCGTCCGGAGTCGGCGGCGGTCAGCCGGCGAGCACATGGGCGGCGTACTGCGCCGCCGCCGGGTCGAAGGCCAGCGCGACATGGGTGGCGATGGAGTTGACGTCCCGCCAGGTGCGCTGGAGCACGCTGCCGGTGGTGTGGCCGGAGGTGCCCGCGGTGGCGAACAGCCGGTTGACCGCGGTGACCGTGTACTCCGCGGCCAGCGAGCAGTCGCGCAGATTGCGGGCCGCCTGCCCGGCGTCGACCTGTGCCCCGCGGTCGGCGGTGCGCGAGGCGCGCTCCAGCAGCAGTGCGGCGGCGTCCAGTTCACCGGCGGCGCGCGCGAGCGTCGTCTCGTACGTCGTCCGGGACGGGCCCGGTACGCCGGGCCGGCCGGCGCCGCGCTCCAGGCGCCGGCCGGTGTCGCCGGTCCACAGGGCGAGCGCCCCGCGGGCCGCGCCGAGCGCGGGCACCGCGAAGGACAGCCCGTTGGCGGCGAGGAGCGGCACGGTGTGGCAATCGGCGGCGGAGCCCAGCGGGGTGCCGTCGAAGAGCCGCTGCCGCGCGAAGCCGTGCGTGTCCGGCACCAGCACGTCGTCCACGACCAGGGTGTTGCTGCCGGTGCCGCGCATGCCGGAGCTGGTCCAGGTGTCCTTCACCGCGTACGCGCCGCGCGGCAGTGCGAACATCCGGGACGGCGGCGGCCCGTCGCCGTCCCCCTCGCGCGGTACGACCGCGCACACCAGCGCCCAGTCGGAGTGGTCGACACCGCTGATGTACGCCCAGGAGCCGGACACCCGCCAGCCGCCGGGGGCCCGTTCGGCCCGGCCGGACGGCGTGAGGGAGCCCACCACGAAGGTGTCGGGCCCCTCCCGCCACACGTCCTGGTGCGCCTCCTCGGGCAGGAAGGCGGCCATCCGGGCGAGGCTCGCCGCGATCGAGGCGCACCAGGCGGTGGCCGCGCAGCCCTCGGCGACGGCGGCGACCGCCTCGGTCAGCTCCTCGAAGGTGCCCTCGGTGCCGCCCCGGGCGGCTGGGACGAAGTGGCGGGCGAAACCGGCCCGCAGCATCCGGTCCACGACGTCGGGGGTGAGGCGGCGCTGTTCCTCGGCGTCCTGGGCCCGGTGGCGGGCCAGTTCGGCCAGGTCGGCCGACCGGAGGACGAGTCCGGTACCGGGGGAGGGCTGGGTGGGCATCCTTCGCTCCTTGGCGTCGGGCGGGCGGTCGGGCGGGGGTTCGGCCGGGGGTTCGGCCGGGCGGTCGGGAAGGTCAGGAAGCGGGGCGGCTGGAGCTGACGGTGAAGGAGGAGACGCGCAGTTGCGCGCCCTGGCCCCACAGCCGGCTGCCGCTCAGGGACCGGTCGTCGTGGAAGGCCTGCGGCTGGGGCGCGCCCACGGACGGCTTGTAGTAGGCGTTCTCGGTGGAGTCGAGCCGTACCAGGCCCTTGCCGTCGGCGCCCGCGCCGTCGAGCAGGGTGAAGGTGCCGAGCGCGCACTGGAGCTGGCGCGGGGCGACCGTCTGCGGGATGCCACCGTGGTCGATCAGCAGGTGCCTGCGGTCCAGGGCGAGCGTGCCGATCCTGTCGACGGTGAGCACGGTGACGCCGTTGACCTTCCAGGTGACCTGGGTGCCGCCCTGCGACAGGGCTATCTCGTACGCCACCGACTGGCCCTCGGCGATGGTGGCGACGGGCACGGCGTAGCTGAACGCGGCATAGGTGCTGCCCGGTGAGCGCAGCCGCTCGTAGAAGGCGTAGACCCTGTTGTCGGTCACGAAGAAGTCGAAGACGAGGTTGGTCTCGGGGTCGATGGTGACCAGGGAGCCGGCCGCGAGCCGCGGGTCGGTCCGCGGGGAGGTGACGGCGGCGCCGAAGGGGTGCCGTTCGGTGCCGGTGGTCCGCACGGCCATCCTCGTGGCGCAGGCGAGCTTGCCGGTGCCGGGTGTGTCGAAGCCGGGGAAGCCCTGGCTGGAGGTGCGCTGCGGCCAGGCCAGCCACTTGAGGTGGTCGGCGTCGCCCTGGCCGCCCGCCGACTGCTGTCCGGTGGTGTGGGCGAACGCGGGCTCGCCGGTGGCGGGGTCGGTGGCGGTGGGGACGACCTTCAGGCCGGACGCGGAGGTGGTGGCGATGCCGTCGCCCTCGGGGAGGGAGCCGACGGGCATCTGCCACCAGTCGTTCGTCGTGTCGAACCCGGACCGGAAGTCGTCCGTGAACACCGCGACGGCGGCGGGCTGTTCGTCCGCCCGCGCTCCGGCGGGGACGAGCGCCCCGAGCAGGGCGAGGGCCAGGGCCGCTCCGCCGCGTCGTGCCGCGGTGAGCCCTCTGTGTGTGACCCAGGACGTCATGTGCGCTCTTCCTCTCCTCGGTTGCTGGTCGCCGAGTTTCGAGAGGGGTCCCTGAGCGTGGGTCGAGCGGTGCGGCGGGTGGCGGCGAAGGCTCCGGCGCCGCTCTAGGAACCGCACTTACCTTGCCAGCCACCTAAGCCGCTGATACCGTTTATGTGGTCGGCAACATATCTGGAGGGTAGAGACCGTGGAGAAGCTCTTCACGCCCACCGCCGTGGGGCGCGTCAAGCTGGAGCACCGCCTCGCGATGGCACCCATGACCCGCGACCGGGCACAGCCCGACGGGACACCCACGGACCTGATGGCGCGGTACTACGCGCAGCGCGCCTCCCTGGGCCTGCTGATCACCGAGGGCACCCAGCCCAACGAGGACGGCCAGGGCTACCTGCTCACCCCCGGCATCCACACCGCCGCCCAGGCGGCCGGCTGGCGCAAGGTCGCCGACGCCGTGCACGAGGCGGGCGGGCATCTGTTCATCCAGCTCATGCACGTCGGCCGGATGTCCCACCCGGACAACACCCCGCATCACCGCCGCCCGGTCGCCCCGTCCGAGATCGCCTCCGGCGAGCAGATGTTCACCCTCGCCGGCATGCAGGACATGCCGGTGCCGCGGGCCCTCACCACCGACGAGATCCGCGCCACCGTCGACGACTTCCGCCGGGCCGCCGCCCTCGCCGTCGAGGCCGGCGCCGACGGCGTCGAGATCCACGGCGCCAACGGCTACCTGCTGCACCAGTTCTTCGCGGAGAACGCCAACCGGCGCACCGACGAGTACGGCGGCCCGATCGAGAACCGCGCCCGCTTCGCCCTGGAGGTCGCCGCCGCCGTCGCCGCCGAGATCGGCGCCGACCGCACCGGCATCCGGATCTCCCCCGGCCTGCCCATCGGCGGCCTCGTCGAGGGCGAGAGCGGACCGGACCTCTACCGCTACCTCGTCGGCGAACTCGCGCGGCTCGACCTCGCCTACGTCCATGTGATGCACATCGGCGACGAGGAACTGCTGCGCGACATCCGGGCCGCCTGGACGGGCGCGCTGCTCGTCAACCGGGCCGGCCGGCCGCGCGAGGCGATCGCCGACGACGTCGAGGCCGGGATCGCGGACGTCGCCACCGTCGGCGCCTTCGCGCTGGCCAACCCCGACCTCGTCGAGCGCGTCCGCACCGGAGCTCCCCTCAACGAGCCCGACCCCGCCACCTACTACGGTGGGACGGAGAAGGGGTACACCGACTACCCGACCCTCTCCTGACATCGAGACACCGCATGACGGACACGGCAGCGGCCGCAGCGGCCGGCGACCCGGCAGCACACCCTCTGGCGGGCACCGCCGGACGGTTCCCCGTGAGCTTCGCGGTGTTCACCCTGGCGCGCAAACACCGGGCGCTCGCCGCGGAGCTGCTGCGCGAACTCGGCCTCTACGCCGGGCAGGAACTCATGCTGATGCAGCTCTGGGAGAACGACGGCCAGTCGCAGAACAGCCTCGGACGAACCCTCGGCCTCGACCACTCCACGGTCGCCAAGTCCGTCCGCCGGCTGGAGGACGCCGGCCTGGTCAGCCGTGCCCGCTCCACCCGCGACCGGCGCAGCACCGTGGTCAGCCTCACGGCGGCCGGCCGCGACCTGGAGACGGCGGTGACCGAGGTCTGGGCCCGTCTGGAGGCCACGGCCGCCGCGGACTTCACCGACCAGGAGCGCGGGCAGTTCGTCAGCCTGGCCCACCGCATCGGCACCAACATCGACACCGCGTCCCCCGGCGACGAGCCGGGCACCGCCTGACTCCGTGGCCGCCCGCACCAGCGCGGCCGTCCCCCTGAACGCCGGCCTGGGAGCCGGGAAGTCCCCCGCTTCGGACTCCCAGGCCGGCCCACGCACCCGCGCCGCGCCGCCCCAGGCACCCGTCCGTGCCGGGACTGGTCGGTGCCGCGACCCGTCGGCTTCGGGACTCGTCGGTGCCGGGACTCGTCGGCGTCGGGACTCGTCGGACTCGTCCGCGTCGGACCGGACATACAGGAGAACGCCATGGCATCAGCCGGACTCGACGGCTCGCCCGCCCCGCCGGCCGGCGGCGGGAGGAGCGACACCGCACATCCCGCACCGGCCGCCGGACGGCCCGACCTGCTCACCCTCGTCGTGCCGCTCCTCGCCGCCGCCCCGGTGATGGCCCTGGGCGGCTCCCGGCCGCTGCGCGCGCTGTGCCTCGGCGCGCTGACCGCCCTCGCCGCCCTGCTGCTCGTCCGCGGCGCCGGGCGGTTCCCGCTTCCGTTCGCCGTGCGCGAGGCGGCGCCCACCGCCGGGGAGACCGCCGCACTGGCCGAGGTCGAACGGCTGCGGGAGGAACACCGGCGCCTGCGACGCGATCTGCACGACCTGGTCGGCTACAGCCTCTCCGCGGTCGTGGTGCGGGCCGAGGTGCTGCGCCGCGGCATCCCGCGGGAGCACGGCGCGGCCCGCTCGCAGGCGGCCGAGCTGATCACCCTGGGCCGGCGGGCGATCGCGGAGATCCGCGCCGTGTCGGCCGGCTCGCAGGAGCTGTCGCTGAGCCGCGATCTGCCGGCCGCCTGCCGCATCCTGGAGGCGGCGGGCATCACCGCCGAACTGGACGGCCCCGCCCCGGACGGCGTCGCGCCGCGCGTGGAGGCCGCCCTCGCCGCGGTGCTCCGCGAGGGCACCACCAACGTCCTGCGGCACAGTGCCGCCCGGCACTGCCGGATCACCGTCCGCCGGAGCGCGGGACAGCTCGGCCTGCACCTCGCCAACGACGGCTTCCCCGAGGCGGACCCGACCGGCACCGGCGGCACGGGCGGTGTGGACGGCACCAACGGCATGGACGGCATGGACGGCATCGGCACCGGGCTGGCCAGCCTCGCCGACCGGGTCGCCGCCGCGGGCGGCACCCTCACCTGGTCGCACAGCGAGAACTGGTTCCACCTGTGCGCGGTCTGCCCCGACCCCGAGCCCGGCCTCGACCCCGCCGTCTGACGCTCAGCGCTCCTCGCGCCCGGCCGCCGCCAGCGCCGCCCGCAACCGTCCCTGGTTCTCCGCCAGCAGGCGCGCCGCGGTCCGCCCGTCCACCCCGGCGAGGATGCTCAGGATCGCGTCCTTCACCTCGCCCGCGGTGCCGGACAGCGCCTCGTCGATCTCCTCGTCGCCCGCCCCGGTGGCCAGCGCGACGATCCGCCGCGAGCGGGCCCGCAGCTTCTCGTTCGAGGCGCGTACGTCGACCATGAGGTTCCCGTACGTCTTGCCCAGCCGGATCATCGTGATCGTCGAGATCATGTTCAGCACCAGCTTCTGCGCGGTGCCCGCCTTCAGCCGGGTCGACCCGGTGATCAGCTCCGGCCCGACCACCACCTCGACGCCGTGCTCGGCGGCGGCCGCCAGCGCGCTGCCCGGGTTGCAGGCCAGCCCGATCGTCAACGCACCCAGCCGCCGCGCGTGCTCGACCGCCCCGATCGCGTACGGGGTGCGCCCGGAGGCGGAGATACCGACCACCGTGTCCTCGGCCGTCAGGCCCAGCGCGTCGAGGTCGGCCCGCGCCAGCTCACCGGAGTCCTCGGCGCCCTCGACCGAGGTCACCATCGCCTCCGGCCCGCCCGCGATCAGCCCGACCACCTGCGCCGGGTCGGTGTTGAAGGTCGGCGGGCACTCGGAGGCGTCGAGCACGCCGAGCCGGCCGGCGGTGCCGGCCCCGGCGTAGACCAGCCGGCCGCCGCGGGCCATCCGGGCGGCGACGGCGTCGATCGCCTCGGCGATCCCCGGCAGGCAGCGCGCGACCGCGCCCGGCACCCCGGCGTCCTCCCCGTTCATCAGTGTGGCGATCTCCAGCGTGGACAGCCGGTCGATCTCGGCGAGTTCGGGCCGGAAGGCCTCGGTGGTCAGGGTCTCCAACTGGGCTTGCAGCGCACGGGCGTCGGATGCGGAGGTCATCGCGGAGCGGCTCATTTCGGTGCGGGGGGTACGGTCACGCCTTCCGGGGACGCGCCGTCTATCTGCGGTGCCGGTGGGCCAGCGCCTCGTACGACGCCGACAGGGCCGGTGCCGCCGTCTCGTACGTCCGCTGCGCCACCCCCACGAACAGGCAGTCCACCACCAGCAGCTGACTGGTCCGCGACGACATCGCCGCCGGCCGCAGCTCGGTCTCCCGGGCGATGGAGGTGGTCAGCACATGGTCGGCGTACTGCGTCACCGGCGAGTCCGGGCGCCCGGTGACCGCGACGGTGGTCGCCCCGCGTTCGAAGGCGACCCGCAGCGGCTCGATGACGTCACCGGTGGACCCGGAGTGGGTGATCGCGATCGCGACGTCACCGGCGCGCAGCTGCACGGCGTTGGTCACGGCGAGATGCGGATCGCTGTGCGCGTGCGCTATCAGCCCTATCCGCAGCAGCTTCTGCGTGAGGTCCTGGGCGACCAGCCCGGACGCCCCGACCCCGTACACATCGACGCGCCGCGCCCCGGCGAGCGCCGACACGGCCGCGCCGAGCTGCACGGTGTCGAGCGCGGCGGCGGTGTCGGCGAGGGTCTGCTGCTCGTCGTAGGCGAGCTTGGCGACGACGTCGGCGATGGGGTCGTCCACCGCGATGTCGGTGGTGATGGCGGGGGCCCGCCCGGACTGCTGCTGGGCGGCCAGGCCGGCCAGCGCGAGGCGCAGATCGCGGTAGCCCGGGTAGCCCAGCAGCCGGGCCGTGCGCACCACGGTCGCCTCGCTGGTGCCGGTGAGTTCGGCGAGCCCGGTGACGGTGAGGGCGGCGCAGCCGGCCGGGTCACCGGCGACCGCCTCGGCGACGCGCTGCATGGAGCGGGTCATCGAGGGGGCGAGCGTGCGCACCTTCGCGGCGAGCGCGCCGGGCGCCGGCGGCCGGCCGAAAGTTTCCTTCACGTCCCTGGTCACCTCTGAAAGATATTTTCGGGCCCGACGGCGGTCAAGAGGGTCAGGAGTGCGCACAATGGGGACATGGACCCCATCAGCCCCCTGGAGCAGGCCCTGCACGCCGCGCGCGCCCTCGTCCTGGCCGATCTCGTCGCCGGCCAGGTCGCCGAGGCCGACGTCGTCTCACTGGTCGAGGAGTCCGTCGTGCAGCGGCGCTGGTGGGTGGAGCAGTGGCCGGACGGCATGCACTACGTGGCCGGTCTGGTCGCCCAGGACGTCCAGGACGCCCTGCTGGACCGGTACGGCCGCTGGCCGCTGTGCCCGGTGTGCGGCTCGGGCGACCCGCACGCGCTGGACGTCGAGCCGGAACTGGGCCCCGACCCGCACTGGGTGTGCCACAAGGCGGGCGTGAAGGTGGCGGCGATCGGCTCGCTCGGCCCGGCCCTGGGCGGGGCGTCCTCGTCGTGACGGTGTACATCGACCCGCCGACCTGGCCCGGCCACGGCCGCTACTGGTCCCACCTGGTCAGCGACGTCTCCTACGAGGAGCTGCACGCCTTCGCCGCGGAGCTGGGCGCGCCGCCCCGCGCCTTCGAGCGGGACCACTACGACATACCGGCGCACCGGTACGCGGACGCGGTGCGCGCCGGCGCCGTCGAGGTCTCCAGCCGCGAGGTGGTGCGACTGCTGCACGGCGCCGGACTGCGCCGGCGCAAGCGGCACTCCCGGTCCGCTCAGGCCCGCAGCTCGTAGGCGAGCAGCTCGCCCTCCCCGTCGACCCGCCGGAACCCGGCCCGCGCCAGCACCCGCTGCGACGGCTCGTTCACCCGCTCCACCGTCGCGAACAGCGACCGTACGTCCGTCCTGGCCAGCGCCCAGTCGGCGAGCGCGCGCAGACCCTCGGTGGCGTAGCCCCGGCCGCGGGCGCCGGGCACCAGGTCGTAGCCGACCTCCGCGCGGCCGTCCTCGTCCGGCGGGCCGTGGAAGCCGAGGCCGCCGACCGCCAGCTCGTCCTCCTGCCGGACCAGCACGAACAGCCCGAACTCGGGCCGGTGCACCCCGGCCTCGTACGCCTTCACCGTCATCGCGGCGGCCTCCCGCGTCCCCTCGTAGGGCCCGCCCCCGGCCCAGGCGAACCCGCCGTCGCCACCGGCGGCGAGATCGGCGGCGGCGGCCGGGGTGACGCCCTCCAGGGTGAGGCGCCCGGCGGGCAGCACCAGGTTGTTGCTCCACTGCCAGTCGGTGACCGGGGCCCGGCCGGGCAGCTCGCCGCGGCCGGTGGCCCACAGCAGGGTCCGCCAGGGGCCGGATCCGGGGCGGACCTCCGGGAAGAGCCGGGTGAGCGCGAACTCGGCCAGGTCGGCCGGCGGTTCGTAGGCCAGCCCCAGGCCCTCGGCGATGTCGTGCGTGTGCAGCAGCGTCTCGGTGACGCCCATCGCGGCGTACCCCTGGCGGTTGGCGCTCTGGAACGGGAACGGATGGAAGCCGCGCAGCCGCGCCGGGGCGGTGCGCACGGCCAGGGCGAGCAGGGTGCCCATGGTCTCCAGGAGGTCGATGAGGCCGGAGGTGTCCGTGCCGTCGTCGATGACCGGGTTGAACGGGACGCGGCTCTCCAGATGCCGTCCGCGCCCCGCCAGTTGTGCCGTGTACTGGAGCAGCGCCCGCACCAGATGCTCGGCCGTCTCCCGGCAGTCCCACTCCAGGCGGCCCGCCGCGGTGCCCTCCCAGTCCGCTCCCGCCGCCGTTCGCAGCACCCGCGCCGCGTCGGTCATCGCCCGCTCGACGGCCTCGGCCGCCCGTTCCCCGCCCATGTCGCTCATGCTCGGCAGGCTAGGGGAGCCAGGGGCCTCAGGACGACAGGATTTCCAGCTCCGCGGTGAGGTTGTAGCGGGCGGTCGCCTCCCAGTGCTCGACGCCGTACGGGGTGTGGAACAGCCGCGGCAGGGCGAGGAGTTCGCGCAGGATCGCGGCGCGGCCCGCGCGGAAGGCGTCGGAGGGGACGAAGCCGTACTCCTCGCGCACGGCGGCGGTGTAGGCGGCGTACGCGGACGGCGGCGAGGCGAGGACCGCGAGGTCGGCGTCGCACAGGACGTGGCCGTCGCGGTCGTCGTCGGCGGGGGCGTGCCCGGCGGTGAGCCGGACCAGCCGGGCGACCTCGGCGGTCTTCTCCGGCGGCAGCCCGGCCTCGGCCAGCGCCCGCTCGGCGAGCCGTGCCGACCGCTCCTCGTTCTCCGACCGGTCGGGCAGGTAGACCGCGTCGTGGAACCAGGCGGCCAGCCGGACCAGGTCGGGGTCGTCGGCGTGGTCCGCCAGCGTGTCGACGTGGTCGAGGACCGCCGTCAGATGGGCGAGCGTGTGGTACCGGCGCTGCGGCTCCTGCCAGCGGGCCAGCAGGTTGTCGGCGTACGGCAGCGGATCGGGGCCGTCGCCGGGCCGCCGGGCGCGCTGGAGGGAACGGGTGAAGCGGGCGCGCAGTTCGTCGGGATCGATGTCGGCCATGGCGGCATTCTGCCGCGCATCCCGCCTAGCGTGGGGTTCATGACGACTCCTGCTGATGGTGGACACGAGGTACGGGACCCCGAACTGCCGGGGCGGCTGCTGAGGATCGAGCGGGACGCGCTGATCCCGCTGCTGCGCGGCCGGGCGGACGAGGACTTCGCGCGGCCGGCCGCGGCCTGTCCCGGCTGGACGGCGCGGGATGTGCTCGCGCACTGCTCGGCCGCGCTGACACGGGTGGTGGAGAACCGTTTCGAGAAGGACGTGTTCTCGCCCGAGGCCAACGAACGGGACATCGCCGAGCGCGCCGACTGGACGAACGCGCGGGTGGTGGACGAGCTGGAGCGCGGGATGACCGAGGCCGGTCCGGTGATCGCCGGGGCCGGCGGGGCGCTGGACGGGCTCGCGCTCGGCGAGTGGGTGCACGCCGGTGATGTGCGGGAGGCGTTCGGGGAGCCCGGCGCGTACGCCGGGGCGGGGCTGCCGTACGCGCTCGACCTGCTCGCCTGGATCACCCGCGAGCGGGGGCTCGTCCCGGTCCACGCCGACCTGGACGACCGCGACGAGCCGCTGCGGCTCGGCGAGGCGAGCGGCAGCCGGCCGCCGGCCCGGTTCATCGGCGCGGGGCCGACGCTCGTGCGGCTGTACGCGGGGCGGCCGGCGGCGGGCGCGGTGTATGAGCTGGCGGGGGTGGAGGCGCGGGAGCTGAACCTCTACGGATGAGGTCGGTGCCTTCGGGTGAGGGCGGCGGTGCACAGGCGTAGTCTTGGATTGGACTAGACCTGTAGCGCCACAGAACCGAGGCCACAGAGCCGTACCCGCCGACGAATGGGGTCCCATGAGCAAGCGTGCAGTCCTGGAGGTGATCGCCCTCGACGCCGAGGACGCCATCGCCGCCCAGGCCGGAGGCGCGGACCGCCTCGAACTGGTCACCGACATGGCCGCCGACGGGCTCACCCCGCCCGTCGGCACCTTCGCCGCGATCCGCGCCGCCGTCGACATCCCGCTGCGCGTCATGGTGCGCCTCGCCGACGGCTTCCGGGCGGACGACGCCGACCGGCTCGCCGCGGTCGCCGGCGAACTGCGCGCCGCCGGAGCCGACCAGTTCGTCCTCGGCTTCCTCGACGCCCACGGCGGCGTCGACGTGTACGCCGTGGAACGCGTCGTCGCCGCCCTCGACGGCTGCTCCTGGACCTTCCACCGGGCCATCGACCACGCCGCCGACCGCGACTCCCTGCGCAAGCAGCTCGACGGCCTGCCCGGCCTGGACACCTACCTCACCGCCGGCTCCCCGGCCGGCGTCGACGACGGCCTGCCCACCCTGCTCGCCGAAGCGGCGCGGCACGGGGAACCCGGCTACGAGCAGCAGATCCTCGTCGGCGGCGGACTGCGCCTGGACCACCTGCCGGACCTGCTGGCCGCCGGGATCGACGGCTTCCACATCGGCGGCGCGGCCCGCCCGCAGGGCTGGACCGGACCGGTCTCCGCCGACGCGGTCGCCGAGTGGCGCAAGGTCCTCGACCAGGGCTGAGCCCTAGGAGCCCTAGGAGCCCTAGGAGCCCTAGGAGCCCTAGGAGCCCTAGGAGCCCTAGGAGCCCTGGGGGCCCTAGGGGGCGTCCTGGCCGAGCTGCGGCGGCAGCGGGGCCGCGTGGGTGACGGTCAGGCCCGACACCGCTCGGGTCAGGGCCACGTACAGGCGGCGCAGCCCGGTGCGTTCGTCGGGCTCGCCGTCGACGACCGCCCGCGGCTCGTCCAGGACCACGTAGTCGTACTCCAGACCCTTCGCCAGCGACGCCGGGACCAGGGTGAGGCGGGTCTCCGCGGTGGTCTCCGCACCGGGGGCCAGATACGGGATTCCCGCCTCCGCCAGCGCCTCCGCCAGCGCCGGGACCCGGGCGTCCGCGGCGATCAGACCGATCGAGCCCTCCCGGCGCAGCGACTCCTCGCAGGCCGCCACCACCTCGGCCGTGCCGGTCACCGCACGCAGCTCGAAGAAGCCCGGGTTCTCCCGGATCGACGCCACCGGGGTCAGCCCCGGCGCGATGTGCGGCAGCAGCCGTGAGGCGTAGGTGATGACGTCCGTCGGCACGCGGAAACCGGCCGTCAGCTCCTCGATCACCGCGTCCGCCTTGCCCAGGTGCGTCAGCGCCTCCTGCCAGCTGCGCGTCGCCCACGGCGTGGTGCCCTGCGCCAGGTCGCCGAGCACCGTCGCACTGCCGGTGGTGCAGCGGCGCCCCACCGCCCGGTACTGCATCGGCGACAGGTCCTGCGCCTCGTCCACCACCACATGGCCCAGCGAGTGGGTCCGCTCCACGAGGTCCGTCGCCTCGTCGACCAGGACCGCGTCCGCCGCCGACCACTTCGCCGACCTGACGCTCCGCGCCGGCTTCGCCCACAGGATCGTCTTCTGCTCCTGTGCGGAGAGGATCCCCTCGGCGTGCTCCGCGAGGAAGTCCGCGTCCGCCAGCAGCCGCAGCACCAGCTTCGCCGGGTCCACCGTCGGCCAGAGGGCCCTCACCGCCGCCTTCACCGCGCTGTTGCGGGCCACCGCGTCCTGCACCCGGTCGTCGGGCGCCTCGCCGGAGCGCTCCATCTGCACCAGCACCGCGTGCGCGATCCGCTGCGGCAGGGCCTCCCGGGCGGCGCCGTAGCGGATGTCCCGGTCCAGCAACTCGCGGACGATCGTCTCCAGTTCGTACGCCGGAACCCGCCACCGGCGCGATCCGCGCACGACCACCACCGGCTCGGTGGGCATGCTCACGTGCGAGTAGAGCGCCCGGCGCAGCACCTCCGCCATCCGGGCGTCGCCCTTGACCACGGCCGCCGCCGCCTCGTCCGTGCCGCGCACCTCCACATGGGCCACCAGGTCGTCCACGGTGGCCTGCCGCACCGTCAGCTCGCCCAGCGCGGGCAGCACCTGCTCGATGTAGTGCAGGAACGACCGGTTCGGCCCGATGACCAGCGTGCCGGTGCGGGCCAGCCGCTCCCGGTGGGCGTAGAGCAGATAGGCGACCCGGTGCAGGCCGACCGCCGTCTTCCCGGTGCCCGGACCGCCCTGCACACACACCGAACCGCCGAGCCCCGAGCGGACGATCTCGTCCTGCTCCGGCTGGATCGTCGCCACGATGTCCCGCATCGGGCCGACACGCGGCCGTTCGATCTCCTGCTGGAGCAGCCTGCTGGTCCGCGCCGCCTCCGCCGGGTCCGACAGATGCTCGTCCTCGTACGCGGTCAGCTCGCCGCCCGTGTACCCGAAGCGGCGGCGCAGCCCCACGTCCATCGGGTCCTTCTTCGACGCCCGGTAGAACGGCTGCGAGACCGGCGCCCGCCAGTCGATCACCATCGGGTCACCCTCGGCGTCGTGCACATGCCGCCGCCCGATGTAGAAGCTCTCGCCGTCCGCGCCCTCCGCCCGGTCCGCTCCCGGAGCGTGCAGATAGTCCAGGCGGCCGAAGAACAGCGGGGTGTCGCTGAGGTCGGCGAGCGCCTTGATCCGCTCGTCGATCTGGCGCTCCAGGATCTGCGCGTTCACCCAGTTCGCGGTGACGTCGCGGATGTCCAGGGACTCCACGTCCTCCCGCATGGCCCGCAGCGCGGCACGGGACGCGGCGAGATGGGAGCGCTCACGGGACAGCGGATCGGCGCTGGACAAGGGGGTGCCTCCGGAGGACCTGAGGGGTGGGTGGCTGCGGGATACCGACCGGTTTCCGTCCGGGCGGCGGCACTCCGTGCGCGGAGGCGGGCAAGAGCGGAGATTTTAGGGGAGCGGGGGTGGTGCGGGCCAGCGGATTTTTCCCGGGCCGGACGGCGCCGGCCCTTAGGGGGCGTCTCGCCCCCTAGGGGACGGACGGGACCGGAGACCGATGCGGGCCTTATGTCCGGGAATCCACCATGGAGGTATGAGCGCAGCAGCCTTCACCCCGATATCGGCGACCGCCCGGCCCCCCTCCGGAGCCACCGCGGCCACCGGCAGCCACAAGCACCGGCTCGGCGACGCCCTGCACGCCGTGCGGGTGTTCGCGGGCGCCGCCTTCGACGTGATCATCCTCGGTGAGTACGGCGAGGAGGCGGGCGTCCGCCGCAGGTAGCGGTCCGCGGTCACCGGTGACCGCGGATCCGCGCCTCAGCTTCCGGCCAGCAGTTCGTCCGCGTCCACGATCCGGTACGCGTAGCCCTGCTCCGCCAGGAACCGCTGGCGGTGGGCCGCGAAGTCCTGGTCGATGGTGTCGCGGGCGACCACCGAGTAGAAGTGGGCCTGGTGGCCGTCGGCCTTGGGCCGCAGCACCCGGCCGAGGCGCTGGGCCTCCTCCTGCCGGGAACCGAAGGTGCCGGAGACCTGGATGGCGACGGTGGCCTCGGGCAGGTCGATGGAGAAGTTGGCGACCTTCGACACCACCAGCACGCTGATCTCGCCCTGCCGGAACGACTCGAACAGCTTCTCGCGCTGCGCGTTCGACGTCTCACCCTTGATCACCGGCGCGCCGAGGTGTTCGCCCAGCTCGTCGAGCTGGTCGATGTACTGGCCGATGACCAGGATCTGCTGCCCGGCGAACCGCCGCACGATCGCCTCGGTGACCTTGCGCTTGGTGGCGGTCGTCGCGCAGAACCGGTACTTCTCCTCCGCCTCGGCCGTCGCGTACGCCAGCCGCTCGGAGTCGGTGAGGTTCACCCGCACCTCTACGCAGTCCGCCGGCGCGATGTAGCCCTGCGCCTCGATCTCCTTCCACGGCGCGTCGAACCGCTTGGGCCCGATCAGCGAGAACACGTCCGACTCCCGGCCGTCCTCCCGCACCAGCGTGGCCGTCAGCCCGAGGCGGCGGCGCGCCTGGAGGTCCGCGGTGAACTTGAACACCGGCGCGGGCAGCAGATGCACCTCGTCGTAGACGATCAGGCCCCAGTCCCGCGAGTCGAACAGCTCCAGGTGCGGGTAGACGCCCTTCCGCCGGGTCGTCAGCACCTGGTAGGTCGCGATGGTGACCGGCCGGATCTCCTTCTTGGTGCCGCTGTACTCGCCGATCTCGTCCTCGGTCAGCGAGGTCCGCTTCACCAGCTCGTGCTTCCACTGGCGGGCGGAGACGGTGTTCGTGACGAGGATCAGCGTCGTCGACTTGGCCTGCGCCATGGACCCGGCGCCGACCAGGGTCTTGCCGGCGCCGCACGGCAGCACGACGACGCCGCTGCCGCCGTGCCAGAAGTTCTCCACGGCCTGCTTCTGGTAGGGCCGCAGGGCCCAGCCGTCCTCGGCCAGCTCGATCGGGTGCGCCTCGCCGTCGACGTACCCGGCCAGGTCCTCCGCGGGCCAGCCCAGCTTCAGCAGCACCTGCTTGATCTGCCCGCGCTCCGAGGGGTGCACGGCGACCGAGTCCGGGTCGATGCGCGTACCGACCAGCGGGGCGATCCGCTTGGAGCGCAGCACCTCCTCCAGCACCGGCCGGTCGGTGGTGGTCAGCACCAGCCCGTGCGCCGGGTGCTTGGACAGGGTGAGCCGGCCGTAGCGGTCCATCGTCTCGGCGATGTCGACGAGCAGCGCGTGCGGCACCGGGTAGCGGCTGTACTCCACGAGCGCGTCCACGACCTGCTCGGCGTCGTGCCCGGCGGCGCGCGCGTTCCACAGGCCGAGCGGTGTCACGCGGTAGGTGTGGATGTGCTCGGGCGCCCGCTCCAGCTCGGCGAAGGGCGCGATGGCGCGACGGCAGTCGTCGGCCCGCTCGTGGTCGACCTCCAGGAGCAGGGTCTTGTCGGACTGGACGATCAGCGGTCCGTTCACGTGCGTGCATCCTTCCGCGCGGCCAAACGTCCAGTGTGCCTGATCGGCGCACGTCGTCGGCTCGTCCTACAGGATGTCTATTCATTCTCGCGGGTGGCGGCGTAGGGCCGTAAGGCGGCACCCTGCGAAGAATGGCGGATCGTGCAGCCCATCACTCGTACGCCGCCCCCGCCGACCGCCACGCTCGGGTACGCCCTGTTCGCCACCCGCTGGCTCCAGGCCCCGCTGTACTTCGGCCTGGTCGCCGTCCAGGGGGTGTACGTCTACAAGTTCTTCAACGAGCTGTGGACGTTAATCGTCCGCTGCGTGGCCGGCCGGGCCGACGAGACGTACGTCATGCTCGCGGTGCTCAAGCTGGTCGACGTCGTGATGATCGCCAATCTGCTGATCATGGTGATCGTGGGCGGTTACGAGACCTTCGTCTCCCGCATCGACCTCCAGGGCCACCGCGACCAGCCGGAATGGCTCTCGCACGTCAACCCGAACGTGCTGAAGGTCAAGCTCGCCACCGCCATCGTGGGGATCTCCTCCGTCCATCTGCTCCAGATGTTCGTGGACGTCGGCCACACCTCCCGGCACTCGCTGCTGTGGGGCACGGTGATCCACATGGCCTTCATCCTCTCGGCCGCGATCCTCGCGTACATGTCGGGGCCGATGACGGCCCGCGCCGAGGCCCACCACACGCAGAGCCACGGCCGCCGGACCACCACCGACCCCGAGCAGGCCGCCGCCGAACCGGCCGCGGACACCCAGGCCGCCGGCCCCCCGCCGGCGGCCACCCCCCTGCCGATCCCCGCCCAGGCCGCCCCGCCCCCGCGGGAGGCACACACCGAGGACCGGATCCAGGCCGCCGGGTTCCCCGCCCGCAAGGCCCTGGAGGAGTTCGACGCCCACCACCCCCGCGCCTTCGACCGCGACGCCGTCGCCCGGCTCGGCAAGCTGGACTTCGTCGCCGCCCGCCGCAACGTGCTCTTCACCGGCCCCCCCGGCACCGGCAAGACGCATCTCGCGATCGGACTCGGCCTGCGGGCCTGCCAGGCCGGGCACCGGGTGCTGTTCGCCACCGCCGCCGAGTGGGCCGCGCGGCTCGCCGAGGCCGACTCGGCGGGCCGGCTCGGCGCGGAGCTGTCCGCCCTCGACGACGTCCCCCTGCTCGTCGTCGACGAGGTCGGCTACGTCCCCTTCGACGCCGACGCGGCCCGGCTGCTGTTCCGGCTCGTCGCGCACCGCTACGAGCGCGGCTCGCTGATCGTCACCGCCGACCGGCCGCTGGAGCGCTGGCACGAGGTGTTCGACGGCCCGGCCGTCCCGGCGATGGTGGACCGCCTCGCCCACCACGCGGAGACCGTACGGCTCGAAGGGGACAGCTACCGCAAGCGGCGGACTACCTCAGCGTGGGCAGAGCGATCGTGTTGATGAGCGGGCCCTCGATGGTCACCCCCTCGGTGACCAGGGGCTCCGACCCGGCGGCCGGCAGCGGCAGCGGCAGCGCGGCCGGGGACGCGGCGGCCCGCGGGGCCAGCGCGCCGACCAGGGCGGCGGCCGAGATCAGCGCGGCCAGGGAGACCGCGACGGCGGTCGAGCGGGTGGCACGGGTGACGGTGGGGGGTTCGCGACGCATGGGGACGTACTGGCCTTTCAGCACAACGGGACGGGGAGCGGACCGGGCCGGTCCCGGGACGTGGGGGACCGGCCCCGGGTGCGGCGGCGCCGGTCAGACCGGCGGCGTCTCGATGACCAGTCCGGCGACATCGATGCCGATGGCCGCGGCCTGGCCGGCGAAGGCGCCGATCATCACGGCGGCGGCGGTCAGGACGGCGGCCACACGACGGGCTGCGCGCATGGGGGACTTCCTTTCGGCTGTGCTCGTTCAGGACAACCGGTGGCTGCCCGGCGCCCGACGCGGGAATGCGACAGGCCCGGGAAGCTCCCTCATGGGTGGGAAGTGTCCGGCGTGGCGTGCATGAAGACGGACGTACACCCGCAGGAGTGATCTTCACGCGGCCCGTACCGCCGGAGCCGGCGGCTCAGCCCTCGTCGTCCGCCAGCTCCGCGACCCCCGTGATCCGGTGCAGCGGGAAGGTGCGCACCTCGTCCGCGGTGTGGTCGTACGCCGTCACGAAGCCGCCCTCCACCCGCACCGGGGCGATGACCCGCTGGCTGGCGGCGCCCTCCGCGTTCACGAACCCGATCCACAGCGCCTGACCGGTGAGGACGGCGGCCTGCATGGTGGCGAGGGTGTCGGCGGAGCTGGTGCGCGGCAGCTCGCCGCCGGTGACCGGCGCGGCGTCCGCGGTGCTCGGCTTGCGCGGGGCGGTGGCGGCCAGGTCACCCGCCCTGATCGCCCGGATCGCCGCCGCGAGGAGAGTGGCGTCGGGCGCCGGAGGGCCGTCCGGCACCGGCTCGGGAGCGGTGCGCGGCGGCGTGCGGTGGGCGTGCGCCCGCGTGATCAGCACATCGCCCTCGGCGGACTCGGCGGCCGGCGCGAAGCCCATCGCGCGCAGCCCCTCCAGCAGCGTCGCCGGGTCGGCCTGCGCGGCCAGCACGGTCGGCGCGAGCCGGCGCAGCCCCAGCCCCGCGGACCGCTTGTCCGCCAGGATCTCGCTGAGCATCGCGTCGTCGTCGCAGCGCACGTACGCCGAGGCGGCCCCGACCCGCAGATGGCCGTGCCGGCGGGCCACGTCGTCGATGAGATAGGTGAGCGGCTGCGGCACCGGCGTACGGGAGTGCTCGGCGAGGAAGGCGTGCAGGTCGGCGGCGGCCCGGCCGGCGTCCAGGGCGCGGCGCACCGAGGAGGGCGTGAACCGGTAGACGGTCGCCCCGCCCTTCGACTCCACGTCCGCCAGCACGCCCAGCGCCTCGGCCAGCGGCCGTACGAGCGGGCCGGGCGCCACGGCGGTCAGGTCGGCCTGGAGCAGCACGTGGTCCAGCGGCTCGGGCAGCAGCGGCGCGAGCAGCCGGGCGGCGGCCGCGGTGGCGGCGGCCTGCTCGGCGGGGGAGAGGGGCTCCAGGGGCGCGGCGGGGTGGCGGTGGTGGTGCACGGGCAGCTTGTCGCCGGGGCCCGCCGGCTCCCCGGCCGGCTCCTCGGCGGGTGCCTGCGCGGGTGCGGGCGCCCCCAGCAGGGCCCGGCCGGGCGCCGACAGCGCGCCCCGCCCGGTCACGCCGAGCAGCTCCGCCTCCGCCAGCGTCCACCGGGCGAGCCGCCCCCGCAGATCGTCCTCGGAGTCCCGGCCGCCGCGCGACGGGCGCTCCCAGTGCAGCCGGGCCAGCAGCGACTCGGCGTCGGGGGCCGCGCCCTCCGGCAGCGCGGCGAGCAGGCTCAGCACCCGGTGCCGCACCTCGGGCGCCGCCGAGCGGTCGAGGCCGGCGCCCAGCGCGGACAGCGTGCGCTCCTTGGCGTCCCGTCCGCCGACCAGCCCGGCGGTGCGGGTGGCCGCCAGCCAGGCCTCGGCGAGCCGGGACCAGCGCTCGGCGGCGGGCCGCTCCAGCCACTCGTCGTAGGCGGGCGTCGCCGCGTACCGCTCGTCGGCCTCGCCGTCGGAGGCGATCATCCCGGCGGCGTAGGCCAGTTCCACCCAGAACGCGGCCACCGGCTCGGAGACGTCCAGGGCGACGGCGGTGCGCTTGAGGTCGCGCACGCTCAGCCCGCCGGCCCGCAGCACCGCGGGGCCGCCCTCGTCCCACTCCTTCAGCAGCTCCTCGACGGTGGCCAGCGCGGTCAGCGCCTGCCCGGCCGCCGTCGCGTCCACCACCTGCGGACGGTGGTGGGCCGCAGCTCCGACCACGGGCGGCACCGGCTCGACCGCCCGGTGCGCGCGGCCCGCCCGCAGATGCAGCGCCACCTCGCGCGGCAGCACCACCGTGCCCGGCGCGGTCGGCAGCAGCAGCCCGCGGTCCAGCAGCCAGCGCAGCCGGGCCGCCGGATCCGGCGTGACCTGCCCGTACGGCGGCCCCCACATCAGCCGCTCCAGCACCGCCAGCGACTCCTCGGGCGCGCCGGCGAGCAGTGCCCGCATCCGGTCGCGGTCGGAGAACAGCGCACCGAGCGAGGCCACCGCGGAGACCGAGTCGTGCGTGGACGGCAGCCCCGCCTCCGCCACGATCTCCTGGATCCGGCCCGGCGACATGCCCGCCGTCGCCTCCTGCACCGCCGGGCCCAGACCCGTCGGGGACTGGTGCTGCGGGGAGGGCGCGAGCAGTTCCCGGGCGGTGCGCACCAGCCGCAGCCGGTCGTCGCCGCCCCACACCAGCGCCTGCTCGCGCAGCACGCCCACCGCGCGCGGCAGCGCCTCGGCCACCGCCGGATCGCCCTCGTCACCCGCCATCAGACCGAGCAGTTCCGGGTACGACGCCGGATCGGCCGCCACGGCCAGCGCCTGCGCCGTCTGGAGCGCGAACCGGTCCAGCCGCTCCAGCGCGCGGACCACCGAGGCGCGGGTGCCGGCCCGGGTCGCCAGCTGGGTCAGATCCGTCGGCACGGGGGTGATCAGGTCGGGACGGCTGCGCAGGAGCGCGGCCAGGGAGGCGTCGTCCCGGGCGCGGAGCGCTTCCGCGAGGGACCGGGGGGCCGCGGGCTTCTCCTCGGTGCTCATCCGGTCAACGTTAGCGGGTGGCGGGGTGCGGCAGGGAGCGCCCGGGCGGGACCGCCCGGGCGACCCCGAGGACAAGCCGGGCCCCGGCGAACCGGGCTGACGCACCGTCGCCCGTGCGGCCCTGCGCTAACGTCGTCCTCCGGGAAATCGGCGGAATCCGGCACACCCGCCCCGGAGGGGACAGCGTGGGCATCGAGAGCGACAAGGTCGTCTACGAGTATCTGAGCCGCGTCGGCGATGTGGCGCAGCAGCGGCAGCTGCCCTCCGCCGCCCGGATGCGGCTGGTCGCCCAGTTGCGGGACGAGATCGACCGGCGGCGGGCGAAGGCCCCCGTGGACAGTCCCGCCGCGGTCCGCCGGATCATCGACCGGCTGGGCGACCCCGACGACCTGGTGACCGCGGCGGGCGGGGCGGGCAGTGCCGTACCGGAGCCGCCGCCCGCCGCCGTGCCGGTCCAGCGCGACCCGGACCCGCGGGAGCCCTCGCGGCGCGGCCCGAAGAGCCCGCGCGGGACCGGGCGGGGCCTGCCGAAGGGACTGCGCCGGGTGGTGCCCCGGCCCCGGCCCGCCGAACCGCCCGCCCCGGCCGCGGCCCCGCCCCACCTGGCGAGCGCCCAGGAACTCGGGGACAGCGCGGTCCAGCCGGACTGGTGGCGGGTCGACGGCATGTCCTTCGGGCCCGGGGAGTCGGTGCCGGGGTTCGTGGGCGGCGTGGAGATCCCCGACCTCCTCAAGCCGCCGCCGCGCGCGGACGCGGCGCCGGAGCGCAAGCTCGTCGAGTTCGAGCCCGAACCGGAGGAAGCGGAGGCGGAGGAGGGCACCCGCCGCCGCTTCCTGCCGTCCCCCGGCACCTGGAGCAACCCGCTGCTGCTGCTCGCCGCGGCCCTGCTGGTCGCCGGCGCGGTCCTCGGCAACCTGCTGGCCCTCGGCGTCGGCTGGCTCATCGCCTACGCCTCCCGACGGCTGACCCCGGCCGAGGTCAAGTGGGCGGTCATGGTCCTGCCCGGCCTGGCGCTGGCCGGCGGCTTCACCTGGCTCTGGGGCCGCACCACCGGCCGCTGGGGCACCCCCATCCCCGAGGGCCACATGAACGAGGCCCTCGGCGAGACCTGGCCGTGGGTGCTGCGCGCCGCGGCCATCGCCTCGGCGGCCTTCCTGGTCTGGCGGTCCCAGAAGGAACGCTGATCGGCCGGCGGCTCCCGCGGACCTTTCGCCCCGGCACAATGGCGGGCATGGCCTTCACGACCGCACCGCTCACCGTCGGCTTCGACCTCGACATGACCCTGATCGACTCCCGCCCCGGCATCCGCGCCTGCTACCTGGCCCTCGCCGAGCGCACCGGGGCGTTCATCGACGCCGACCTCGCGGTCACCAGGCTGGGCCCGCCGCTGGAGCAGGAGCTGCGCAACTGGTTCCCGGCGGCGGACGTACCGGACATCGCCGATCTGTACCGCTCGATGTACCCGACGTACGCCATCGCCGCGACGCCCGCTCTTCCCGGCGCGCGCGAGGCGATCGCCGCCGTCCGCGCGTCCGGCGGCCGCGCGATCGTCGTGACCGCGAAGTACGAGCCCAACGCCGAGCTGCACCTCGCGCACCTCGGCATCGAGCCCGACGCCGTCATCGGCGACCTGTGGGCGGAGGCCAAGGCGGAGGCGCTGCGCGCGCACGGCGCGACCGTCTACGTCGGCGACCACACCGGCGACATCCGGGCCGCCCGCGCCGCCGACGCCCTCTCGGTGACGGTCGCGACCGGCCCGTTCACGGCCGACGAACTGCGCGCCGCCGGCACGGACGTGGTCCTCGCCGGGCTGACCGCGTTCCCGCGGTGGCTGTCGGGCTACCTGGCCGCGCCGGACGCCCCGGGCGCCCCGGAGGCCGCCCGCGCCTGACGCCGGCCCGCGGCGACGGCCTGGAGCACTCCCGCACCGGAGATCAGAAAACCGACCCCCATGAGCATGCTCAGTGCGAACATGTAGGTCGGAAACGGAGTCGTGCCGAGAAACAGCGGGGCCACCGTGACCAGCGTGGCCACGGCGCCGATGAAGAACACCACGGCGCCGGCACGGATCAGCCGGTCACCGGGCGCGGCGGAATTCGGTTGGGTTTTGTCACGCACCCGACCAGGGTAGTTCCCAGCCCGAGGGAACAACCGGGCGACGTCTTGTCAGCGGCCCCGAGACCATTAGCCTGGGTACCGGCGGGTCAGAGAAGACCCGCTGTAGTGCTATCAAGAGCCGTTTCCGAAGCATTTTCCGACGAGTACGAGGACGAGGACAGACGTGCCTACCGGCAAGGTCAAGTGGTTCAACAGCGAGAAGGGCTTCGGCTTTCTCTCCCGCGACGACGGCGGTGACGTCTTCGTCCATTCCTCGGTCCTCCCCGCCGGAGTGGAGACGCTCAAGCCCGGCCAGCGCGTGGAATTCGGCGTCGTCGCCGGCCAGCGCGGCGACCAGGCCCTGTCGGTCACCCTGCTGGACCCGACCCCGTCGGTCGCAGCAGCCCAGCGCAAGAAGCCGGACGAACTCGCCTCGATCGTCCAGGATCTGACGACCCTCCTCGAAAACATCACGCCGATGCTCGAAAAGGGCCGTTACCCCGAGAAGACCTCCGGCAAGAAGATCGCCGGTCTGCTGCGCGCGGTGGCCGACCAGCTCGACGTCTGAGACCGGTCAAGGGAATTCCAGCGCATCCGGGCCGAGGGGCGGCAGCAGCCCCTCGGCCGCCGCACGTGTGAGCAGTCCCCGCACGGCCGCGTAGCCGTCGGGCCCGAGGTCCGCGGTGAACTCGTTGACGTACAGCCCGATGTGCTGGTCGGCGACGGCCGGGTCCATCTCCTGGGCGTGCTCCATCACGTACGGGCGGGAGATCTCGGGCTCGTCCCACGCGGCCCGCACGGAGGTGCGAATCGAGTCGGCGAGTCCTCGCAGGGTCTCCGCGCCCAGCGACCGCTTGGCGATGATCGCGCCCAGCGGGATCGGCAGCCCGGTGGTGTCCTCCCAGTACTCGCCGAGGTCGGCGAGCTTGTGCAGGCCGTAGTCGCGGTAGGTGAAGCGGGCCTCGTGGATGACGAGCCCGGCGTCCACCTCGCCGTCCCGCACGGCCGGCATGATCTCGTGGAACGGCATCACCACGATCCGCCCGACCCCGCCGGGCACGGTCTCCGCCGCCCACAGCCGGAACAGCAGATACGCCGTCGACCTCTCGCTGGGCACCGCGACCGTCCGGCCCGCCGGCCCCGCACCGCCCGTGGCCCCGGCGTCCGCGTCCCGGGTCAGCACCAGCGGCCCGCAGCCCCGGCCCAGCGCGCCGCCGCACGGCAGCAGCGCGTACTCGTCGAGGACGTACGGCAGGACCGCGTACGACACCTTCAGCACGTCGAACTCGCCGCGCTCGGCCATCCCGTTGGTGAGGTCGATGTCGGCGAACGTCACGTCCAGGGCCGGAGCGCCGGGGACGCGGCCGTGGGCCAGCGCGTCGAAGACGAAGGTGTCGTTCGGGCAGGGGGAGTACGCGATGCGCAGCTTCTCACCGGTCATGCGGGTTCCAACTCTCCAGTACGGGTGTGAGCTTCCCGAAGCCCTCCGCCAGGGCCTGAAGCGCCTCGCCGATCCGCCAGGCCGCCCGGTCGCGCGGGCCCACCGGATTGGACACGGCCCGCAGCTCCAGCACGGGCAGCCCGTGCACGGCCGCCGCCTCGGCGACACCGAAGCCCTCCATCGCCTCGGCGAGGGCCCGCGGATGGCGGGCGCGCAGCGCGGCGGCACGCTCGGCGGTCCCGGTCACCGTGGAGACGGTGAGGACGGCGCCGGCGCGGGCACCGGTGGCGGCGGCGACCTCCCGTACGAGTGTTTCGGGAGGACGGTGGGTGACGGTGCCGAAGCCCAGCTCGGTGACCGGCAGGAAGCCGTCGGCGGTCTCCGCGCCGAGGTCGGCCGCGGTGATCTCGTCGGCGACGACCAGCGAGCCGACGGGTGCCTCGGGGGCGAATCCGCCGCCGATGCCGGCGGAGACGACCAGGTGGTAGGGGCGGCCGTCACGGGCCGCCGCCGTCAGGGCGGTCGCGGTGGCGGCGGCGGCACGGGCGGGGCCCACACCGGCCGCGACGACCTGCCCGGGGAAGGTCCGGGCCACCGCGTCCCGCTCGGCGGGGACCGCGGTGGCGATCAGGACCCGAGGTGCGGCGGACGTGGTCAGGAGTCCTTCTTCAGCTTGAAGGACCACAGACCGGTGACCTCCTGCTCGCCCTCCCGGATGGAGACCAGCGTGGAGTCGCCCTGCGCGCCGTACTGGGCGTTGAAGAACACGCTGCCCGGGATCGTCCGGTACGTCTTCTTGCTGGAGTCGGTGAGCGGCTGGCCGTTCATCAGGATCGTCCAGCCCTCGTCGGCGACCTCCGGGTCGACGCCGAAGCGCACGGTCTCGTCCGGGTCGACCGTGATGGACTTGATGTCCTCTTCCTTCAGGCACTTGGCCAGGGCCTCGTTGTTCAGGCTCTTGCCGTCCTGGTAGCAGGTCGCCTCGGCGCTGACCGAGTCCGAACCGACCGTGATCGTCGACATCGGCGTCGGCTTGTCGCAGGCCGACAGGACGAGCAGTCCGGCGGAAACGGCGCCGGCGGCAGCGACGGCGCGGCGGCGGCGCGTGGCGCCGTGCTGAGGAGCGGCTTCGCCGCGGGGCAGCGTGGTCATGGCCGAAGGCTATCGGGCGCATAAGGATCATCGCCCGGGTGGGGTACGAGCCGTCGCGTGGGTTACGCCACTCGCGTGCGCGTGCGGCCGCCGTGCCGGGCCGAGCCGAGCAGCCCGCGCACCGTCGTCAGCCAGCCGACGGCCAGCACCCCGGCGCCCACCGCGAGGCCCAGGGAGCCGTTCAGCGGCATCGCGATACCGATCGCGCCGCCCAGCACCCAGGCCACCTGGAGCAGCGTCTCCGAGCGGGCGAACGCCGAGGTGCGCACCTGCTCCGGCACGTCCCGCTGGATCAGCGCGTCCAGCGACAGCTTCGCCAGCGCCTGCGCGAACCCGGCGACGGCGGCGAGACACGCCACCAGGACCGCGCTGAAGAAGAGCGCCGCGGTGACCGCCGCGGCCAGCTCCACCGCCACCACGGTGACGATGATGATCTCCGGCGCACGGGCCTTCAGGGCCGCCCCCACGGCCGTGCCGCAGGCGTTCCCGACCCCCGCCGCGACCGCCACCATGCCCAGCGAGACCGCGGCGCTCTGCCCGCCCAGCGGATGCTCCCGCAGCAGGAACGCCAGGAAGAAGATCAGGAAACCGGCCATGCAGCGGATCGCGGCGTTCACGGCGAGGGCGTGGGTGACCGCGATCCCGACCGTCCGCAGCCCCGGCCGCTTGACCGGCTTGCGGTGCGGGCCGTGCAGATGCTCCGCGTCCGCCGCCAGCAGCGCGGTGTCCTCGCCCTTGGCCGAGTCGACCTTCCGGGGCAGCGAGAACGAGAGAAACGTCCCGGCGACGAAGATCACAAAGGCGCCGTAGAGCGGCCAGCGCGGCCCGATCGCCTGGAGCCCCGCCCCGATCGGGGCGGCCACCCCCGTCGCCAGCAGCCCGCCGAGCGTGACCCGCGAGTTCGCCTTGACCAGCGAGAACCCCGGTGGCAGCAGCCGCGGCACCACCGCGCTGCGCACCACGCCGTACGCCTTCGAGGCGACCAGCACCCCGAGCGCGGCCGGATACATCTGGAGGCTGCCGGAGACCACCGCCCCCGACAGCACCAGGGCGAGCAGCGCCCGCGCCGTCATCGCGCACGCCATGGCGGCGCGCCGGCCGTGCGGGACACGGTCCAGGATCGGGCCGACCACCGGGGCCAGCAGAGTGAACGGCGCCATTGTGATCGCCAGGTACAGGGCCACCCGGCCGCGCGCCTCGTCGGTCGGCACCGAGAAGAACACCGTGGAGGCGAGGGCGACGGTGATCATGACATCGCCGGCGCCGTTCACCGCGTGCAGCTCGATCAGCTTGCCCAGGCCCGACTCGCCGGCCCCGTGCGCGTGCGTCGCCTTGCGGATACCGCGCGCGGTCCCGGTGAACGGCCAGTGCAGGGCACGCCCCAGCGCGCGGAGCGGGCCGCCCCTCCGGCCCGTTCCGCTGCCTCGGCTGCTTCCCGCGGCCCCGCCGATCCCGGCGGCACCGTCGGGCGTCCTCGCGGCTGCCACTCCGTCATAGTGCCCCGAGATCGGCGGGAGTGACCCGGATACCCGCGGATGGCGGTGAGCACAGGGGGTTGTGCGGGTCCCGGGACGCGGGTCGCGGCGCCGAGGAGGGAGCGAAGAAGGAGCGGCGGTGTAGGCCCAGCGCACGCGAGCAGGTAGCGTGCGTAGCGCGCCGTGGCGAACGTTCTCGGCCGCGCGCCTCACCGGCATCCCGCAGAATGGATGACGTAGGTGCGCCCGAGAGCGACAGGACACGGACGTCGACGCGGCCCCCAGGTCCGCTCCGTCCGTCGCCCCCACCGCCTGAAGGCAAGGCGCACCCGTAAGACGGCGTAGGAGAGAAGCGATACCTGTGAGCGCAGCGACAACGCGAAGCCGCACCCCCGACCGCCTGTGCGCCGAGGCCGTCGACCTCGCCCGCGCCGCCGCCGAGGAGGCGGCCGCGCCCGGGGTGGTCGGGGAACACGAAGGGCTTGTCTCCGAGGGTGACCGCGTTGTCACGCACTTCTTCGCGTGCAAGGAGATGGGCTACCGGGGCTGGCGCTGGGCCGTCACGGTGGCCCGCGCCTCCCGCGCGAAGATCGTCACCGTCGACGAGGCGGTCCTGCTGCCCGGCCCCGACGCGCTGCTCGCGCCCGAATGGGTGCCGTGGAGCGAACGCCTGCGGCCCGGCGACATGGGCCCCGGGGACCTGCTGCCCACCGACGCGGAGGACCTGCGGCTGGAGCCGGGCTTCACCGGCGAGGAGGAGCCGCCGCCGAACTCCGCTGTCTCGGCGGACATGGCGGAGCTGGTGGAGGCCGAGGACGCGGAGGTGACCGCCGGCACCCCGGCGCACCTGCCGCAGGTGCCCTCCCGCGGCTCCATCGCGGCGGTCGCCGAGGAGCTGGGCCTGCGCCGGGCGCGCGTGCTGTCCCGGTACGGCCTGCACATCGCCGCGGACCGCTGGGAGGAGGCGTACGGCCCGAAGACCCCCATGGCCCAGGCCGCCCCGGCGTCCTGCGTCAGCTGCGGCTTCCTCGTCCGGCTCGGCGGCTCCCTCGGCCAGGCGTTCGGGGTCTGCGCCAACGAGTTCTCCCCGGCGGACGGTCGCGTGGTCTCCCTCACCTACGGCTGCGGCGGGCACTCCGAGGCCGCGGTCATGCCGACGCCGCCGCGGCCCGCGCCGCCGGTCGTCGACGAGACCCGGGTCGACCCGTTCCCGCTGCGGCCGGCGCGGGATTCCGGCTCGGTGCCGGAGCTGACGGACGAGCAGACGGCGGAACTGGGCCACTCGTAGCCCCGGCGCGCCCGGACCCCCGGGGGCTGCCGCCCCCGGACCCCCGCGCCGGCCCTGAACGGGCCTCGTCCTCAAACGCCGGACGGGCTGGGTGCTGACGGCGGGGTCTCGGAGTGCCGTGGCGGGTGCTGGTGGGGTGGGGTGCGGGGCCGTGCGTCGGCCCGGTGCCGGCTCTCGGGGCTGCCGCCCTTGGATCCCCGCGTCGGCCCTGAACGGGCCTCGTCCTCAAACGCCGGACGGGCTGGTTGTCGTCGGCCCGGGCCGGATGGCGAGCGGTGCCGGACGGGCTGGTGTCGCCGGCTTGGGCCGGAACCCGAGAGCCGGACCTGTCGATTTCGCCGGCCCGAGCCGGAATGCCGAGCGCCGGAAGGGCCGCTTCGGCCGGCGCAGGTCGGGAGGCCGAGCGTCGGAACTGCCTGTGGCACCCGTCCCGGCCGGAATGCCGGGCGCCGGACCTGCCCGTGGCACCCGCCCCGGCCGGAATGCCGGGCGCCGGACCTGCCCGTGGCACCCGCCCAGGCCGGGAGGCCCGGCGCCGGACGGGCTGGATTTTGTCCGCCCCAGGACGTGGCAGGTGGCTCCCGGGATCGGGGGGTGGTCGGCGCGCGATACCTTCGTCCTCTCGGCGATGAGGAGAAGGCAACGTGAGCAAGTTCGTGCGGCCGGCGGCCGAGGGGGCCGATCCGTTCGGGACGGCGCGGCTGCGGCGCGGAGTGCTGGACGCGTGGGCGACGAGTCCGGCTCGGTTCCGGGAGGACGCCAACGCCGAGGAGGATCTGGTCCTCGGCGGGTACCGGGACCGGCTGGTCGTGGAGCTGGCGCAGAACGCCGCCGACGCCGCCGCCCGCGCGGGGGTGCCCGGACGGTTGCGTCTCACCCTGCGGGACGGAGTGCTCGTCGCCGCGAACACCGGCGCTCCGCTGGACGCGGCAGGCGTGGAGTCGCTGTCCACCCTGCGCGCCTCCGCGAAGCGGGAGACGCAGGACAGCGCCGTCGGACGGTTCGGCGTCGGGTTCGCCGCGGTGCTCGCCGTCACCGACGAGCCGGCCGTCGTGGGCCGGCACGGAGGCGTGCGCTGGTCGCTCGGGGAGGCCCGGCACCTGGCCGCCGAGGTGGCCCGGCACAGCCCCGGCCTCGGGGACGAGATCCGGCGCCGGGACGGCCATGTGCCGCTGCTGCGGCTGCCGTTCGCCGCCGAGGGGAGCGCCCCGGAGCCGTACGACACCGCCGTGATCCTGCCGCTGCGCGACACCGCCGCCGCCGATCTCGCCGAGCGGCTGCTGCACGCCGTCGACGACGCGTTGCTGCTCGCCCTCCCCGGCCTGGAGGAGGTCGTCGTCGAGGTCGGCGCCGACGCGCCCCGTACCGTGCGCCGGCGTACCGAGGACGGTCTGACGGTCGTGGAGGACTCGCGGGACGGCACGACCACCTGGCGGACCTCCGTCGCGCACGGGCCGCTGACCCCCGAACTGCTGGCCGACCGGCCGGTCGAGGAGCGGCTGCGGCCGCACTGGTCGGTCACCTGGGCCGTCCCCGTCGACGCCGCCGGCGGCGCGCCCGCGCGGCCCCGGACCAGTGCCGTGGTGCACGCGCCGACGCCCAGCGACGAACCGCTCGGTGTGCCCGCGCTGCTCATCGCCTCCTTCCCGCTGGACACGACCCGGCGGCACGCCGCTCCCGGCCCGCTCACCGACTTCCTCGTCGAGAGGGCCGCCGACGCGTACGCCGGACTGCTCGCCGACTGGCGGCCGGTGACCGCCGGGATCATCGACCTGGTGCCGGGCCCGCTGGGCAAGGGGGTGCTGGACGGGGCGCTCAGGCAGGCGATCCTCGACCGGCTGCCCCGCACCTCCTTCCTGCCGCCCGCCGCCGCACCCGTCGACGGTGACGAGGAACTGCCCGAGTCGCTGCGGCCCCGGGACGCCGAGGTCGTCGAGGGCGCCGGCGCCGACACGGTGCGGGTGCTCGCCGAGGTGCTGCCGACGCTGCTGCCCGCCGGGCTGGAGCGGCGCGTGGAGCTGCGCACGCTGGGCGTGGCCCGGGTGGCGCTGACCGACGCCGTGGACCGGCTGGCGGGCCTGGAGAAGGAGCCCGGCTGGTGGTGGCGGCTCTACGACAGCCTCGCCGGGGTCGACCCGGACCGGCTGTCGGGGCTGCCGGTGCCGCTCGCCGACCTGCGGACCACGATCGGTCCCCGCCGGGTGCTGCTGCCCACGCCGGACTCCGCCGGCCTCGACCCGGAGGTGCTGGCCCGGCTCGGGCTGAAGGTCGCCCACCCGGACGCCGCCCATCCGCTGCTGGAGAAGCTGGGCGCCCTCCCGGCGACCCCGCGTGCCGTCCTCACCACCCCGCAGGTGCGCGCCGCCGTCGCCGCCTCCCTCGACGACGAGGGCGGCAGCGGCTGGGAGGAGGACGCGCTGGACGCGGAGGAGCTGGCGGACACCGTCCTCACCCTGGTCCGGGAGGCCGGTCTGGAGCCCGGTGACGAGCCCTGGCTGGGCGCCCTCGCGCTGCCCGACGAGGAGGGCGAGCCGGCGCCCGCGGGCGAGCTGGTCTTCCCCGGCAGTCCCTTCGCACGGGTCATGCGGGAGGGTGAACTCGCCTTCGTCGACGCGGAGGTGGCCGAGCGCTTCGGCGCGGCGCCGCTCGCCGCCTGCGGCGTCCTGGTCGACTTCGCGTTGGTCCGCGCCACGGACGTGGTGCTCGACCCGGACGAACTGGAGCCCCGCGACGGGGACTTCGCGCAGCCGGACGATCCGGGGCTGCTGGACGCGGTGGACGTGTGGTGCGAGGACATCCTCGACCGCTTCCCGGACAGCCCGGTGCCGCCGGTCGCCACCGAGCTGGTCGCCGTACGGGATCTGGATCTCGTGGACGACGACAAGTGGCCCGAGGCGCTCGCCCTGCTGGCCCGGCCGCCGCTGCGCGACGCGCTGACCCAGCCGGTGCGGATCCTGCTGCCGGACGGCACCCACGAGGTCGTACGGCCGTACACGGCCTGGTGGCTGCGCGGGCATCCGGTGCTCGACGGCCGCCGGCCCGCCGGTCTGCTCGCGGCCGGCGGCGACCCGCTGCTGCGCGGCCTGTACGACGAGGCGGACGCCACCGGGTTCGACGACGAGCAGGTCCTGCACGCCCTCGGGGTGCGCACCTCGGTGGCCGCGCTGCTCGACGAGCCCGGCGGTGCGGCGGAGCTGCTGGACCGGCTCGCCGATCCGCACCGGCCGGTCGGCGCCGCCCAACTGCACGGCCTCTACAGCGCCCTGGCCGAGCTCGACCCGGAGCAGGTGACCCTCCCCGAGGAGCTGCGCGCGGTCGTCGACGGCGGGGTGGAGGTGGTGGACGCGGCCGACGCGGTGGTCGTCGACTCCCCCGATCTGCTGCCCTTCACCGGCGGGGTGCCGCTGCTGCCGGTCCGCCCGTCGCGGGCCGCCGAACTGGCCGAGCTGTTCCAGGTGCGGCGGCTGAGCGAGTCGGTCACCGGCGAGGTGGACTCCGAGGGCGCCGAGCACGACGTACCGGCCTCCGTGCGGGTGCTGCTCGGGCCGCGCACCCCGCGGACGTACCTGGAGCACGAGGAACTGGTGGTCGACGGGGTGGAGATCGACTGGCGGGTGACCGCCGACGGGGTGCTGCACGCGGCCACCCTGGAGGGGGTCGCCGCCGGGCTCGCCTGGGCGGCCGGCCAGTGGCCCCGCCGCTTCGAGGTGGCGGCGCTGCTGGAGGACCCGTCGCGGACGGAGGAACTGGCCCGTGACCGGTGGTTCGACTGACCGTGCAAGGGCCGGACGGGGGGCCGGGCGGGGGCCGTACGGGGGCCTAGCGGTGGCCGTGCGGGGGTCTCGAAAATCTCCGCACAAAATTCTCACCACCCGTACAACCATTCACCCCTGCCGTGGATCTGATCTCCCGAGTCAACAGACTCGGTGATCACTTGGGCCCCGTGCGTAGTCCACGAGTCGCGGACCGACGGGCGTCGGGGCCCCTTTCTCCACGGGGAAGACACATGCGTATGCGTGCCACCCTCGGCGTCGTGACCGGCGCCCTGGCCCTCTCCGTCGTCGCCGTCCCGGCCGCGCAGGCCGACACGCGCGACGGCGGTGACGGTGACATCACCATCACCAAGGTCGTCGTCGACGGCGACAACGCGCTGTCCATCGGCACTTCGGCCACCAAGACCATCAAGGTCAGCGTGACGGCCACGGACGACTCGGGCATCGCGGGCGCCGACCACTTCACCCTGGAGGGGCCCGACTACGGCTTCTTCATGACGGGTCAGCCGACCTGCACGGCCGTCAGCGCCACCACCTCCACCTGCAGCGCCTCGGTCCTCGTCGACCCGAAGGTCGACTACCTGAGCAACGCCAGCGCGGGCACCTGGTACGTCGACGCGTGGATCGACGCCAACGACGGTGACTACATCTGGAAGGAGAAGGCCGGGTCCTTCAAGTTCCAGCGCGCCTCCAAGCTGACGGTCAACGCCTCGCCGGAGCCGGTGACGAAGGGCAAGACCATCACCGTCACGGGCAAGCTGACCCGGGCCAACTGGGAGACCCTGAAGTACGCGGGCTACTCGAGCCAGTCGGTGAAGCTCCAGTTCCGCAAGAAGGGCGCCAGCACCTACACCACGCTGAAGACCATCACGTCGAACTCCTACGGCGACCTGAAGACCACGGTCACCGCCTCGACCGACGGCTACTTCCGCTACAGCTTCGCGGGCACCACGACCACCCCGGCGGTCAGCGCCGCGGGTGACTTCGTCGACGTGCAGTAGTCCCGCCGCCTTCCGCGCCTCCACTCGCTTGTCCCACCTGAGGAAACACATGCGTATTCGCGCCACCGTGGCCGCCGTCTCCGGCGCCCTGGCCCTCTCCGCCCTCGCCGCGCCGGTCGCCCAGGCCGACGAGGCCCCCAGCCGCGCCGACCGCGTCGAGCGCGCGCTCGACGCCCACCGGGCGGCCTCCACCAAGACGTCGTACGGCAGCTTCGCCGCCGCCGACGAGGGCGTTCCCTACGCCCTCGACCTCACGTTCTCCGGCGTGAAGATCAACAGCGGCAAGCCGATCGTCGTCGGCACCACCAACAAGGTCACCGTCCCGGTCACCTACACGGTGACGCACGCCGCGGACATCGACCTGAACGCCGCCGACTTCGAGATGGACGTCTTCATCTACCGGGGCACCCTGGCCGACCCGGTCAACGTGCTGATCGGCGACGACTGGCCGACCTGCACCGCGTCCTCGGCGACGGTCGCCGCCTGCAAGGGCACCGTCGACATCTACCCGTCCTACGGTGACCTGATCAACGCCGACGCCACCACCTGGAAGGCCGTCGGCTACGCCATGGACTGGAACGGTCAGGACGAGGTCGACGAGCCGGACTGGAGCAAGGTCGGCTACACCGAGACGGACAACCTGGCGACCACCCGTCTCCAGCGCTACTCCAAGCTGACGGTCAACGCCTCGCCGGAGCCGGTGAAGAAGGGCAAGACCATCACCGTCACCGGCAAGCTCTCCCGGGCCAACTGGGAGGACAACAAGTACCACGGCTACACCAACCAGTCGGTGAAGCTGCAGTTCCGCAAGAAGGGCTCCAGCACCTACACCACGCTGAAGACCGTCACGTCGAACTCCTACGGCGACCTGAAGACCACGGTCACCGCCTCGACCGACGGCTACTTCCGCTACAGCTTCGCGGGCACCACGACCACCCCGGCCGTCAGCGCCGCGGGTGACTTCGTCGACGTGCAGTAAGCACCCCGTAGTGAGCGACGGCCCCGGAACCCATCCGGGGCCGTACGTTTTTCGGCCGTCGTGGGCCCGCCGGGCAACCCCGGGCCCGGCACGGCCATCTGATCACATGAGTCACCACTCGACTCCACGATCATCACGATCATCACTTGGGGAACGCATGCGCATACGAGCCACCGTGGCCGCCGTCACCGGCGCCCTGGCCCTCTCCGCCCTCGCCGTGCCGGCCGCACAGGCCGCCGGCGGTTCCGCCCCGGCCGACGACTACCGGGCCGACGCGGCGAAGATCGCCCAGGCCGCCTCCGGCCCGTCCGGAGCCCGGGCCGCGGGCGAGCCGTACGACCTCGACGTCACCTTCTCCGGCTTCAAGGTGGCCAAGGCCGTCAAGGTCGGCACCACCAACCACGTCTCCACCACGGTCAGCTACACCCTGACCCACGGCGCTGACGTCGACATCGAGGCCGCCGACTTCCTCACCGGCCCGTACCTCTACCGGGGCTCCTTCGACGCCCCGACGGCCGTGCCGCTGATGGGCAACAACCCGGCGACCTGCACCGCCACCTCGGCGACCACCGCCACCTGCACCGGCAAGATCGACATCTACCCGGCCCAGGACGACCTGATCAACGCCGACGCCGGCACCTGGAAGGGCGCGGCCCTGGCCATCGCGTACAACGGCCAGGACCCGGACGGCTTCGACTTCGACATCACCAAGGTCGGTTACGCCGACCAGGGCAGCCTCGGCACCACGCTGGTCCAGCGCAACTCCCAGCTGACGGTGAACGCCTCGCCGGAGCCGGTGCAGAAGGGCAAGACCCTCACCGTCACGGGCAAGCTGTCCCGGGCCAACTGGGAGACCCACAAGTACGCGGGCTACACCAACCAGCCGGTGAACCTCCAGTTCCGCAAGAACGGCACCAGCACCTACACCACGCTGAAGACCGTCAAGACGGACTCCACCGGCAACCTGAAGACCACGGTTAAGGCCTCCACGGACGGCTACTACCGCTACAGCTTCGCCGGCACCACGACCACCCCGGCGGTCAGCGCCGCGGGTGACTTCGTCGACGTGCGGTAAGCAGCCTCACGCCGGGAAGCGGCGGCCGACCCATCTCCACAGGACCTCCAGGGTGGCCGCCGCGCCCGCCGCGACGGCGACGGCGATCCACGGCATGGTCATCCCGACCAGCTTCAGCGCGAAGAACTCCTGCAACCACGGCACCACCAGCACCAGCAGGAACCCCGCGCCCATCGCCGCGACCAGCGCGATCCGCCACCAGGTGTAGGGCCGGGCGATGATCGCCAGCACCCACATCGAGATCAGGAACAGCGTCAGTGTCGCGGCACTGGTCTCCGCGTCCAGCGCGCCCGGTCCGCGGTAGTGGTGGCGGGCGATCAGATAGGTGGCGAAGGTGGCCAGCCCCGCCAGCGCCCCGCCCGGGATCGCGTACCGCATCACCCGCTGGACGAAGTGCGGCTTCGCCCGCTCCTTGTTGGGCGCGAGCGCCAGGAAGAACGCCGGGACGCCGATCGTCAGGGTGGACAGCAGGGTCAGATGGCGGGGCAGGAACGGGTACTCGACCTGCCAGCAGACCACCAGGACCGCCAGCAGCACCGAGTAGACCGTCTTGACCAGGAACAGGGTCGCCACCCGGGTGATGTTGCCGATCACCCGGCGGCCCTCCGCGACCACCGACGGCAGCGTGGCGAAGCTGTTGTTCAGCAGCACGATCTGCGCCACCGCCCGGGTCGCCTCCGAGCCCGAGCCCATCGCCACCCCGATGTCGGCGTCCTTCAGCGCGAGCACGTCGTTCACGCCGTCGCCGGTCATCGCCACCGTGTGCCCGTGGGACTGGAGCGCCCCGACCATGTCCCGCTTCTGCTGCGGGGTGACCCGCCCGAACACCGTGCCCTCGTCGAGGGCGGTCGCCATGCCCTCGCGCTCCGCGGGCAGCCGGCGCGCGTCCACCACCGTGCCGCTCAGCCCCAGCTTCCGCGCCACCGCGCCGACGGATACCGCGTTGTCGCCGGAGACGACCTTGGCGCGGACGTCCTGCTCGGCGAAGTAGCGCAGGGTGTCGGCGGCGTCCGGGCGCAGCCGCTGTTCGAGGACGACGAGCGCGGCGGGCTTGGCGCCGCGGGTGACCTCGGCCGAGTCCAGCTCGCCGGCGGTGCGGGCGAGCAGCAGCACCCGCAGTCCCTGCTCGTTCAGCCGCTCGGTCTCGGCCAGCGCGGGGTCGTCGGCGGGCAGCAGCACGTCGGGGGCGCCCAGCAGCCAGGTGCTGGTCTCGCCGTCGCTCTCGCTGAAGGAGGCGCCGCTGTACTTGCGGGCCGAGGAGAACGGCAGCGACTCGGTGCAGCGCCAGTCCTCGGCGTCCGGGTAGGCGTCGATGATCGCCTCCAGGGAGGCGTTGGGGCGGGGGTCGGACTCGCCGAGGGCGCCGAGCACCTGCCGTACGTACGCCTCCTCGTGGCCGCCCAGGGTCCGTAGCTCGGTGACGGCCATGCCGCCCTCGGTGAGGGTGCCGGTCTTGTCCAGGCAGACCGTGTCGACGCGGGCCAGCCCTTCGATGGCGGGCAGCTCCTGCACCAGGCACTGTTTCCGGCCGAGCCGGATGACGCCGATGGCGAAGGCGACGGAGGTGAGCAGGACCAGGCCCTCGGGGACCATGGGGACGATGCCGCCGACGGTCCGGGCGACGGAGTCCTTGAAGTCGTGGTCCTTGACCACGAGCTGGCTGATGACGAGGCCGATCGCGGTGGGGACCATCATCCAGGTGACGTACTTGAGGATGGTGGAGATGCCGGAGCGCAGCTCGGACTGGACCAGGGTGAACCGGGAGGCCTCCTCGGCGAGCTGGGCGGCGTAGGCCTCGCGGCCCACCTTGGTGGCCTGGAAGGCGCCGCCGCCCGCGACCACGAAGCTGCCGGACATCACCGGGTCGCCGGGGCGTTTGACGACCGGGTCGGCCTCGCCGGTGAGCAGCGACTCGTCGATCTCCAGCCCGTCGGCCTCGGCGCACACGCCGTCGACGACGACCTTGTCCCCGGGGCCGATCTCGATGAGGTCGTCCAGCACGATCTCGGAGGTGCCCACCTCGGCGGCGATCCCGTCGCGCCGCACGGTGGGCCGGACCTCACCGATCAGCGCGAGCGAGTCGAGGGTCTTCTTGGCCCGCCACTCCTGGACGATGCCGATCCCGGTGTTGGCGAGGATCACGAAGCCGAACAGGCTGTCCTGGATCGGCGCGACGCAGAGCATGATCACCCAGAGCACGCCGATGATCGCGTTGAACCGGGTGAAGACGTTCGCCCGGACGATGTCCGTCACCGACCGGCTGCTGCGCACCGGCACGTCGTTGACCTGCCCGCGCGACACCCGCTCGGCGACCTCCGCGGCCGTCAGCCCGCCCGCCGGCGGCACGGGCACGGGGCGCGCGGACCCCAGCTGGGCACCCGCGTCGATGTGCGTCATGCATTCGACGGTACGTGCGGATCTACGGCTTCACCCGCCGAATGCCTGGTTCTCCCGGGCGGCTCGCTCGAGGGCGGCGTCCCGCCTGCGGACGTACCAGATGCCGATCAGGCCCAGTCCGCCGCCGGCCAGGCAGGTCCACACCCACCAGGTGTGGCCGCGGTCGTCGAACCAGCCGTAGAACGGGAGCTGGACCAGGAAGAGGACGAACCAGAGGATCGTGCCGCCGGTGATGGTGGCGACCACGGGGCCCTCCAGGGGCTCCGGCGCCTCGTGCTTGGGGGTCCACTTCGCCATGCGCACAGCTTACGAGGCGGGCCGTTCAGGTGGGATCTCGATCGGGTCTACGCGCGGAGATGGCAATCATCCGACTCATATGTTCATACTGAAACCGTTTGTCTCTGACCACTTCTGTTCGTAGGAAAACACTAATGAGCACCTCGGCCCCCGCCAAGGTCCCCACGCCCGAGCAGCCCGGCAAGGCGCCCGCTCACGGCGCCCTCGACCGCTACTTCAAGATCTCGGAGCGTGGCAGCACCCTTGCGCGCGAGGTCCGTGGCGGTCTCGCCACCTTCTTCGCGATGGCGTACATCATCGTGCTGAACCCGATCATCCTGGGCAGCGCGAAGGACATGTACGGCAACCAGCTGGACAACGGCCAGCTGGTCACCGCGACCGCCCTGACCGCGGCGTTCACCACGCTGCTGATGGGCGTCATCGGCAATGTGCCGATCGCCCTGGCCGCCGGCCTCGGTGTGAACTCGGTGGTCGCGCTCCAGCTCGCCCCGCGGATGTCCTGGCCGGACGCCATGGGCATGGTGGTGCTGGCCGGCTTCATCGTGATGCTGCTGGTCGCCACCGGTCTGCGCGAGCGCGTGATGAACGCGGTGCCGTTCGGGCTGCGCAAGGCGATCTCCATCGGTATCGGCCTGTTCATCATGCTGATCGGCCTGGTCGACTCCGGCTTCGTCACCCGGATGCCGGACGCCGCCCAGACCACCGTCCCGCTCCAGCTCGGCACCGGCGGCCACCTCACCGGCTGGCCCGTGCTCGTGTTCGTCCTCGGCGTCCTGCTCACCTTCGCGCTGATCGTGCGCAAGACCCCCGGCGCCATCCTGATCTCGATCGTCGCGATGACCGTCGTCGCGGTCGTGATCAACGCGGTGGCGGACATCCCGTCCTGGGGCCTGACCACCCCGACCTGGCCGGGCAACCCGGTCGCCACCCCCGACTTCGGCCTGGTCGGCGAGTTCAGCCTGTTCGGCGGGTTCGAGAAGGTCGGCGTGCTGACCGGCGTCCTGTTCGTCTTCACCGTGCTGCTGTCGTGCTTCTTCGACGCGATGGGCACGATCATGGGCGTCGGCGACGAGGCCAAGCTCACCGACGCCCAGGGCCAGATGCCGGGCATCAACAAGGTCCTGTTCGTCGACGGTGTCGCCGTCGCGGCGGGCGGTGCCAGCTCCTCCTCGGCCACCACCGCCTTCGTGGAGTCCACGGCCGGCGTCGGCGAGGGCGCCCGCACCGGCTTCGCCAACGTCGTCACCGGCCTGCTGTTCGCGGTGGCGCTGTTCCTGACCCCGGTCGCCACCATGGTCCCGTCCCAGGCGGCCACCCCGGCGCTGCTCGCGGTGGGCTTCCTGATCCTGTCGGGATCCGTCAAGGAGATCGACTGGGCGGACTACACGATCGCCATCCCGGCCTTCGTGACCATGCTGATGATGCCGTTCACCTACTCGATCACCAACGGCATCGGCATGGGCTTCATCACCTTCGCCGTGCTGCGCCTGGCGGCCGGACGGGGCCGCGAGGTCCCGGTGGCGATGTACGTGGTGTCGGCGGTGTTCGCCTTCTACTACCTGATGCCGGCTCTCGGCCTCACCTGAGCCGCACGGGGTGACCTTCAGGTCACCCCGTAGAACTTCTCGGTCTCCTCGACGGCGGCCTGGAAGCGTGCGTCGAAGTCATCCCGAATGAGCGTCCGGACGACATAGTCCTGGACGCTCATTCCTCTTTTCGCAGCCTGGTGCCGGAGCCGTTCGAGCAGCTCCCCGTCTATCCGCAGGCTGAGCACGCTGGTCCCCATGGAGACGAGGGTCGGGGCAGCCCCGGGCGGTCGGGTCACGTTCCGCTTCCGGATCACTCGTACGGGTGATCTCCGGCCCTTCGTGGCGCGTGTCACGGGCCGGCGTGCGTGTTCCGGGTGGTCCTTAGTGAGAGTAATGAGTTACGCTAAAGAACATGCCGGACCTTAGCCATGGCGACGACGCTGCCGCCGTGAACTCCCTGCGATCCGCCGTCATGCGGCTCTCCCGTCGGCTCAAGCACCAGCGGGTCGACGAGTCACTGAGCCCCACCGAGATGTCGGTGCTGGGCACCCTGTCCCTGTGCGGCAGGGCCACACCGGGCGAGCTGGCCCGCAAGGAGCACGTCCAGCCGCCGTCGATGACCCGCATCGTGGCGCTGCTGGAGGCGAAGGGACTGGTCCGGCTGGAGCCGCACCCCGAGGACCGGCGCCAGAAGGTGGTCACCCCGACCGAACAGGCCGAGGCGATGCTCGAGGAGAGCCGCCGCAAGCGGAACGCGTTCCTCGCCACCCTGGTGGAAGGCCTCGACGAGGACGAGTGGGCGAAGCTGCGCGCCGCCGCCCCCGTGCTGGAGAAGCTCGCACACCAGTAGTCAGCAGCCGCAAGGAGGCGAACCCTTTTGAGTACGGGATCCGGAGCAGACTCCGCCCCCGCACCGGCCACCCTCGACACCTCGACCGCCCCCGCGACCGAGCGCCCCCGCAAGACCTCGATGTTCAGCTCCCTGAGGATCAGGAACTACCGCCTGTTCTTCCTCGGCCAGGTCGTCTCCAACACCGGCACCTGGATGCAGCGCATCGCCCAGGACTGGCTGGTGCTCAGCCTCACCGGCTCCGCCACCGCCGTGGGCGTCACCACCGCCCTGCAGTTCCTGCCGATGCTGCTGTTCGGCCTCTACGGCGGCGTCCTCGTCGACCGCCTGCCCAAGCGGCCCACCCTGCTGGTCACCCAGACCGCCATGGCCCTCACCGGCCTCGCGCTCGCCGCGCTCACCCTGACCGGACACGTCGAGGTGTGGCACGTGTACCTGGCCGCCTTCGCGGTCGGCCTCGCCACGGTCGTCGACAACCCGGCCCGCCAGTCCTTCGTCAGCGAGATGGTCGGCCCCGGCCGGCTCCAGAACGCGGTCAGCCTGAACTCGGCGAACTTCCAGTCCGCCCGTCTGGTCGGCCCCGCCGTCGCCGGCCTGCTGATCACCGGCGTCGGCACCGGCTGGGCCTTCCTGCTCAACGGACTGTCCTTCGTCGCGCCGATCGCCGGACTGCTGCTGATGCGCTCCCGCGAGCTGCACGTCGTCGAACGCGCCCCGCGCGGCAAGGGCCAGCTCCGCGAGGGCCTGCGCTACGTCGCGGGCCGTCCCGAGCTGATCTGGCCCATCGTGCTGGTCGGCTTCGTCGGCACCTTCGCCTTCAACTTCCCCGTCTACCTCTCCGCCTTCGCCGACGACGTCTTCCACGCCGGCGCCGGCGGCTACAGCCTGTTCAACACCTTGATGGCGGTCGGCTCCGTCACCGGTGCCCTGCTCGCCGCCCGGCGCGGCACGGCCCGGCTGCGGGTGCTCAGCGCGGCGGCGCTGGTGTTCGGCACGGTGGAGATGATCGCGGCGGCGACACCGCAGCTGTGGATGTTCGCGCTGCTGATGATCCCGCTCGGCCTCTTCGGCATGACCGTCAACGTCACCGCCAACACCAGCATCCAGATGGCCACCGACCCGGCCATGCGGGGCCGCGTGATGGCGTTCTACATGATGGTGTTCCTCGGCGGCTCCCCCGTCGGCGCACCGATCGTCGGCTGGATCACCGACACCTACGGCGCCCGTGTCGGCCTCGCCGCCGGTGGTGCGGTGGCCGCGCTGGCCGCCGCCACCATCGCCCTGATCCTGGCCCGCACCGGCGGGCTGCGGCTCGCCGTCGGCTGGAACCACGGGCATCCGACGGTCCGCTTCGTGCCGCGCGAGCGGCGCGAGGCGCTGGCCGCGGCGGCATGACGCGATGCCCGGAGGGCCGGACCACGGACCCTCCGGGCCGCCGGCCCGCTCCACCGCCCTTCCCGGGCGCCGTCCCGCCCCGCGCCCGTCCGCCCGGCATGATTCCCGGCGCGATCCCTGCCACGCTGGCCCCATGAGACTCTTCGCCGCCGTGCTGCCCCCCGACGACATCGCCGGGGAACTCGCCGCGGAACTGGCCGCGTTGCGGAAGCTGCCCGGCGCGGACGGGCTGCGCTGGACCGGCCGCCCCGGCTGGCACTTCACCCTCGCCTTCTACGGCGAGGTCGACGACGCCCTCGTGCCCGGTCTGTCGGCCCGCCTGGAGCGCGCCGCGCACCGCACCGAGCCCTTCCCGCTGGCCCTGAGCGGCGGCGGCCAGTTCGGGCGCGGAAGGGCGCTGTGGACGGGCGCGGACGGCGATCTGCACACCCTGGGCCTGCTGGCCGACCGCGCGGAGGCGGCGGCGCGCAAGGCGGGCGTGCCGATGGGGGAGCACCGCCGGTACAAGGCGCATCTGACGATAGCCCGCAGCCGGGACGCGGTGGACGTGCGGCCGTACGTCCAGGCCCTGCACTCCTTCACCAGCACCGGCTGGACCGTGTCGGAGCTGGCGCTGGTCCGCAGCAACCTGCCGGCGTCCGGTGTGCCGGGCGAGCAGCCGCGCTACGAGGCGGTCGCCCGCTGGCCGCTCGGCGGAGCCGGTTAGGCTCGTGCCGTGGACCCGAAAACCCGGAACCGGATCATGGCCGGTGCGCTTGTGCTGATGTTCGTGCTCGTGGCGGTCGCGGCGGCGCTCGGCAGGTAGTCGGTCACCGAGCGCCGCCGTCCGCTCACCCGGTCACCAGGCGAAGGCCTCCGGCGACGGCCCCGGACCCGGGAAGATCTCGTCGAGGCCGGTCAGCAGCTCCTCGCCCAGCTCCAGCTCCACCGCCCGCAGCGCCGACTCCAGCTGCCCGAGGGTGCGCGGGCCGACGATCGGGCCGGTCACCCCGGGGCGGGTGAGCAGCCAGGCCAGCGCGGCCTCGCCGGGCTCCAGGCCGTGCTTGTCGAGCAGATCCTCGTACGACTGGAGCCGTGCCCGCACGGCCGGGTCGGCGAGCGTGTCCGCGGCCCGGCCGGAGGCGCGGCGGCTGCCCTCGCCCTCCTTGCGGATCACGCCGCCGAGCAGACCGCCGTGCAGCGGCGACCACGGGATGACGCCGACGCCGTACTCCTCGGCGGCCGGGACGACCTCCATCTCGGCGCGCCGCTCGAACAGGTTGTACAGGCACTGCTCGCTGACCAGTCCGAGCGAGCCGCGCCGGGCGGCGGCCTCGTTCGCCTGGGCGATCTTGTAGCCGGGGAAGTTGCTGGAACCGGCGTAGAGGATCTTGCCCTGCTGCACCAGGACGTCGACGGCCTGCCAGATCTCCTCGAACGGGGTGGCCCGGTCGATGTGGTGGAACTGGTAGACGTCGATGTGATCGGTGCCCAGCCGCTTCAGGCTGGCGTCCACCGCGCGGCGGATGTTCAGCGCGGAGAGCTTGTCGTGGTTGGGCCAGGCGGGGCTGCCGTCGGCGCCCATGTTGCCGTACACCTTGGTGGCGAGGACGACCTTGTCGCGTCGCGCGCCGCCCTTGGCGAACCAGCTGCCGATGATGCTCTCGGTGCGGCCCTTGTTCTCGCCCCACCCATACACGTTCGCGGTGTCGAAGAAGTTGATGCCCGCGTCCAGCGCCGCGTCCATGATCGCGTGGCTGTCGGCCTCGTCGGTCTGCGGGCCGAAGTTCATGGTGCCGAGGACGAGTCGGCTGACCTTGAGTCCGGTACGTCCGAGCTGCGTGTACTTCATGGCCACCTAGCCAACGGCTTGGAGTGCGCTCGAAGCAAGGGCGGGCCGGCGATCAGTCGCGGGGGAAGTCGCCGGTGTTCAGGACGAGGTCGACGACGGTGCCGGTGAGGTCCAGCTCCTTGCCGAAGGCGACGGTGGTCTCCACCTGGTAGTCGCCGTCCTTGGGGTCGGTGTAGAGGTGGCAGCGGGCCTGGTACGGGTCGGCGATCACGTAGACGGGGACCTCGGCGGCCGCGTAGGCGGTCTTCTTGGGGCCGTAGTCGTTCTGCCCGGTGCTCTTGGAGACGACCTCCGCGACGAACAGGACGTCCTCGCAGCGCCAGAGCCCGCGCTCTGTCCGGGCGGCATCCTCGGCCAGCAGGGTCACGTCGGTGGCGAAGCCGTTGAGCCGGCCCGGATAGTCGATGCGGACATCGGACTTGATGCGCCGGCGCGGATACTTGGTGCGCAGCTGCTCGACGATGTCCAGGATGATTTCCCAGTGGGTGTCCCGCTGCGGCGACATGTAGACGGTCCCCTCGACGATCTCGACCTTGTAACCCTCGGGGACGGGCATCTTCTCGATTCGCTCGAACATCTCGTCGAGCGTGATCGTGTTGTCGCTCTCGGCCATCGCGATCCTGTCTTCGAGGACGGTCATCGTGGCGCTCCTCCCCGGCCGCCCTTCGAACGGGTGCGGCCGCGCAGTACAACGATACGAGTGGCCGAAGGTCACACCGTGTACTCGCCGCCGATCCCCCACGCCCGCCACATCGCGTCCGCGAACGCCGCCGCGAGCTTGTGTTCGCCGCTCGCGTTCGGGTGGGTGCCGTCGTAGGTGTCGGAGTGGATGTCGTAGTCGTCCGGGACCGTCGCGAGGAGCAGCGGGGAGGACGGCTCGTCGAGGTCTATGACCGCCTTGGCGAGGAGTTCGTTGAAGCGGGTCACCTGGGCGGCGAACGGGGCGTCGTTCTGCGCGCGGACGTTGTGGATCACCGGCAGCACGACCATGCGGATCCGCGGCCGGGCGGCGCGCGCGGCGGCGACGAAGGCGTGCACGTTCTCCGCCGTCTGCTCGGCGTTGGTGTAGAAGCCCAGGTCGATGAGGCCGAGCGAGACCAGCAGGACGTCCGCACGGGTCTCCCGCACCGCCGGCCCGATCAGCGGCGCCATGTGCTGCCAGCCCTCGCCCCAGCCGGCCAGGTGGCCGCGCGGGAAGTCCGGGTCGGCGTAGGCGTACGAGGTCGGTGCCTCGGCCGCCTTGTCGTACAGCGTCTCGCGCGGACCGACCAGCGTGCAGGGCCCGCCGTGCGTCGCGCACAGGTGCTGCCACATCCGGTGGCGCCATGTGTGTTCGCCCGCGCTGCCGATGGTCATGGAGTCGCCTACGGGCATGAACCTGAGCATCCGCTCATGATGGACGATCGGCGGGGCGGAAGCAGTGCGAGGCGGTGTGAGGCCCGCCACGCGGCCTGAACCACCGCCCGAGGTGGCAGTCTTGGCTCATGCGCCGAACGTTCGTGCTCCTCACCGCTGCCCTGTTCACGGGCGCGCTCGCCATGCCGCCCGCGTCCGCAGCCGACGAGGGGTTCACCATCAAGGACCCGCGCATCACCGAGTCCAGCGGTCTCGCCGCCTCCCGTCAGCACCCGGGCGTCTACTGGACGCACAACGACAGCGACGACGGCGCCTTCCTCTACGCCGTGGACAGCCGTACCGGCGAGACGGTCGCGACCCTCACCCTCACCGGCGTGGGCACCCCGCGTGACGTGGAGGCCATCTCCATCGGCCCCGGCAACGAGATCTACGTCGGCGACATCGGCGACAACCTGGGCGGCGGCTGGCAGCACGTCTGGATCTACCGGCTGCCCGAGCCGAAGACGCTGAAGGACCGGACGGTGGCCGCCACGCAGTACGTCGTCACCTACGCGGACGGCGCCCGCGACGCGGAGTCGCTGATCGTGCACCCGAAGACCGGCCGGGTCTACATCGTCGACAAGAACGAGAACGGCGGGCATCTGTACGCGGGCCCCGAGAAGCTGTCCGCCTCCGGCGGCAACGTCTTCACCCGCATCGCCGCCGTCCCCGACCTGGAGGCCACCGACGCCGCCCTGTCCCCGGACGGACAACAGCTCGTCGTCCGCAGCTACTTCGGCGCCATCGCCTACGACTGGAACGACGGGAGGATCGAGAAGCGCGGCCGGCTCAGCGTGCCGTTCCTCGGTCAGGGTGAGTCCGTCACCTACACCGCCGACGGCTCGAAGCTGATGTACGGCGCCGAGGGGTCCGAGAGCCCGGTGCGCCCCGGCGACCTGCCGGAGGGCTCGAAGCCCGCCGGCACGGGCTCCCCCTCGAACGAGGCGAGTTCCGCGGGCGGCGACGACGAGGACGACAGCGTCGTCCGGGCCGGCCGGGGCGTCCTCGCCGTCGCCGTGGCCTGCGCCGCGCTGCTGGGGCTCAGCCGGCTGCGGCGCCGGAAGTGACCGGGGCGGTCGCCTCCGGCGCCGTCGATCGCGGTCAGGCCCAGAAGGAGCGGATGTGCGCCTCGACGGCCTCCCGCCACGCCGCCCGGTCCAGCTCGCCGGCGGGCAGCGTCACCGGCGGGTAGCCGCCGGGGTGCACGTCCAGCTCGTCGGGGCGGGTGATGAGGACCGTCTCCAGCTCCTGGGTGCCGCGGTTGTAGGACGCCGGGAAGTAGAAGTCCAGCTCCTGCCAGAACGGCGCGGTGCGGCGGTCCTTCATCCGATCCGGCCAGCGCTCCTTGCCGAGCTTCACCTCGGACTCGTGGTAGCGGAAGCCGAGTTCCCGGTACACGTCGAACAACAGGTCCTGGGACGGCAGCGCGTGCACCTCGATCTCGTCGAAGTCGCCCCGGTCGACGGCGCCCTGGACGGCGAGCTCGGTGCGCACCGCGACCCGGCTGCCCGTCAGCCGCGCGCCGCGGGTGTGCGTGAGCGGCATCTCCCACGGCACCTCCAGCGCCACATGGCGCACGACGGTGCCGCCCGCCGGCAGGTGGAAGGAGTCGCCGGTCGCGTCGCTGACTACGTACGGGTTGGTCCAGCCGGTGGAGCCCTCGGGCTCCAGGTCCTCCGCGCGCACGACGAGTTCGAGCCGCAGCCGCTCCACCTCCAGGTCCGCGCCGCCGCCGCGCACGGTGACCTCGCACTGGAGCGGGGTGCCGGGCTGGACGCGGGCGGTGGTGACGACGGTGTCGACGGACGGGGCGTTCGCGCCGAGCGTGCGCAGGAACGTACGGAGTGCCATGTGGTGGGTTCCCCTCCCTGGGCCGGCGGTTCACGGTGAAGTGCCGGTCGACAGGGAGCCTATGTGTTCGGTGATCGCTCCTGTGCCCGCTGTGACACGAACACGTCCAGCCCGTCGAGGATCCGTTGCAGAGCGAACTCGAAGTGGTCGAACGCGGGGCTCCAGGCGTCCTCGGAGAGGGTGGCCAGGATGGGGTAGCGGTCGGTGGTCATGACCCGCTCCAGCACCGGCACCTGGGCCTCGAAGAACTCGGCGGTCGTCAGCCCGGACCGGCGCTCGGCCTCCTCCTGGTAGACCTGGGTGCGCGCGGCGCCCACGACGTACGAGTCGACCATGATGATCACCGAGACCAGCTCGGGATCGCTCAGCCCCATCGGCCTGATCCGCTCCAGCGTCCGCTCCATGCCGTCGAGCGCGCTGGGGCCGAGGATCGGCCGGGACTGGTTGACGTGGAGCAGCCAGGGATGGCGCCGGTAGAGCGCGAGGGTGGCGCGGGCCAGGGCCTCCAGGGCGGCGCGCCAGCCGCCGTCGCCGAGGTCGGCGGGGTTGTCGGAGGGCCGCTGCACGCGGTCGAGCATCAGGTCCAGCAGCTCGGCCTTGCCGGGGACGTACCGGTACAGGGACATCGCGCCGGTGCCCAGTTCGGCGCCCACGCGCCGCATGGAGACCGCGTCCAGCCCCTCGGCGTCCGCGATCCGGACGGCGGCTTCCACGATCTGGTCGAGCGTGAGGGCCGGTTTGGGGCCCCGGCTGGGGCGTCGTCCGGTGTCCCAGAGCAGTTCGAGGGTGCGGGCGATGTCGCCGCTGCCGCTGGTGTCGGTCACGCCCTTGCCGCTCGTCATGACCTCAGCTTATGGCCTCCGAAAAAAAACTGCTTACGGCGTACGCGCAATCGGGTACGGTGTAAGCAGTTAGGGAGTGGCGCAGCGCACATGGGGAGGCGGGGCATGGACGGATACGCGGTACACGCCGAGGGCCTGGAGAAGCGGTACGGCGAGAAACGCGCTCTCGACGGCTTCGACCTGGCCGTCCGCGAGGGCACGGTGCACGGCCTGCTCGGGCCGAACGGCGCCGGCAAGACCACCGCCGTACGGATCCTGTCCACGCTGATCCGGCTGGACGGCGGACGGGCGGCGGTGGCCGGCCTCGACGTGGTCCGCCAGGCGCGCGAGGTGCGGGCCAGGATCGGCCTCACCGGCCAGTACGCCGCGGTGGACGAGGTCCTGACCGGACGGCAGAACCTGGAGATGTTCGGCCGCCTCTTCCACCTCGGCGGCAGGCGCGCGAAGCTGCGGGCCGGTGAGCTGCTGGAGCGGTTCGACCTGACGGACGCCGCCGACAAGGGCGTAGGCGGCTACAGCGGTGGCATGCGCCGCCGTCTCGACCTGGCCGCGTCCATGATCCTGGCGCCCGCGGTGCTGTTCCTCGACGAGCCGACGACGGGGCTCGACCCGCGGAGCCGGGGCGAGGTCTGGGAGTCGGTTCGGGCCCTGGTGGCGAGCGGCACCACGGTCCTGCTGACCACGCAGTACCTGGAGGAGGCCGACCGGCTGGCCTCCCGCATCACCGTCATCGACCAGGGCCGGGCCATCGCCGACGACACCCCGGACGGCCTGAAGGACCGGGTCGGCGGCGACCGCGTCGAGGTCGTGGTGGCCGACCGGGCCGACCTGGCGCGCGTGGTGAAGGTGGTCGCCCGCGTCTCGGACGGCGAACCGGAGTCCGACGAGACCGAACTGCGCGTGCACGCGCCGGTCACGGACCGGGTGGCGGCCCTCACCGAGGTGGCCCGCACCCTCCAGGACGAGGGCGTGAAGGTCGAGGACATCGGACTGCGCAGGCCCAGCCTCGACGACGTGTTCCTGCGCCTGACCGGACACCGCACGAAGAGCCCGGAGACCCCGGAGACCTCGAAGACGTCGGGCAGGAAGAAGGAGGCGGCGGCATGAGCGCGCTGGACGTCACCGAGGGGCCCGCGCGCGGCCGCGCGTACTGGCTCCTGTCGGACTGCTGGAACATCGTCCGCAGAGGCCTCACCCACTACCGGCGCCAGCCCGTCAACATCGCCTGGCAGCTGGGCTTCCCGATCCTGTCGGTGCTGCTCTACGGCTATGTGTTCGGCAGCGCCATGCAGGTCCCCGGCGGCGGGGACTACCGGGACTTCCTGATGCCGGGCATGTTCGTGATGACGATGGCGTTCGGCTTCATCAACACCGCGACGGTCGTGGTGTACGACTCCACGAAGGGCGTGATCGACCGCTTCCGCTCGATGCCGATGGCGTCGTCCGCGGTGGTGGCCGGCCGCGGCGTGACCGACCTCCTGGTGGCCTGCGCGGAACTGGCCATCATGATGCTGACCGCCTTCGCGATGGGCTGGCGCCCGGACGGCGGCTGGGGCTTCCTCGCCGCCTTCGGACTCCTGCTCTGGCTGCGCTTCTCGCTGATCTGGGTCGGCGTCTGGCTCGGCCTGATCGTCCCCAACCCCGAGGCGGCGGGCGGCCTCTTCGCGGTCGCCTTCCCGCTCACCATGATCTCCAGCATCTTCGTCGCGCCGCAGCTGATGCCGGACTGGCTGGGCTGGGTCGCCGCGTGGAACCCCATCTCGTCCACGGCGGCGGCGGCCCGCGAGCTGTTCGGCACGCCGGTCGGCGGCGGGGACTCCTGGGTCGAACAGCACGCCCTGCTGATGTCCGGGCTGTGGCCGCTGATCCTCACGGCGGTCTTCCTGCCGCTGGCGGTCGGCCGGTTCCAGAAGCTGAGCCGCTGACCGCACGAGCGAGGCGCGGAACGCGACGAGGGGCGCCCGGTCCGGACCGGGCGCCCCTCATCGGCGTGACGACTGCGGTACCGCGGTGATCAGAGCTTCTCGATCACGTAGTCGATGCACTTCGTCAGCGCCTCGACGTCCGACGGCTCGACCGCCGGGAACATCGCGACGCGCAGCTGGTTGCGGCCCAGCTTGCGGTACGGCTCGGTGTCGACGATGCCGTTGGCGCGCAGCACCTTGGCGACCGCGGCGGCGTCGACCTCCTCCGAGAAGTCGATCGTGCCGATGACGGCCGAGCGCTTCGCCGGGTCGGCGACGAACGGGTTGGCGAACTTGACGTCCTCGGCCCAGCCGTACAGCGTCCGCGCGGAGGTGGCCGTGCGGCGGACCGCCCAGTCCAGGCCGCCCTGGTCGTTGATCCACTCCAGCTGCTGGTTCAGCAGGAAGAGGGTGGCCAGCGCTGGGGTGTTGTACGTCTGGTTCTTGCGGGAGTTGTCGATCGCCGTGGGCAGCGAGAAGAACTCCGGGACGTGCCGGCCGCTCGCGTGGATGCGCTCGGCACGCTCGATCGCCGCCGGGGAGAACACCGCGATCCACAGGCCGCCGTCGGCGGCGAAGGACTTCTGCGGGGCGAAGTAGTAGACGTCCGTCTCGGCGATGTCGACCGGCAGGCCGCCCGCGCCGGAGGTGGCGTCGACCAGGACGAGCGCGCCCTCGTCGGCACCGGCCACCCGCTTGATCGGCATGGCGACACCGGTGGAGGTCTCGTTGTGCGTGTACGCGTACACGTCCACGCCCGCCTCGGCGGCGGCCTCGGGGTGCGTGCCGGGGTCGGAGGAGATGACGGTCGGCTCGGCCAGCCACGGCGCGAGCTTGGCGGCCTTGGCGAACTTGGAGCTGAACTCGCCGAAGCTCAGGTGCTGCGACTTGTTCTCGATCAGGCCGTGGGTCGCGATGTCCCAGAAGGCGGTGGAGCCGCCGTTGCCGAGGACGACCTCGTAGCCCTCGGGGAGCTGGAACAGCTCGGAGATGCCCGCACGGACCTGGCCGACCAGGTTCTTGACCGGGGCCTGGCGGTGGGAGGTGCCGAGCAGGGACGTACCGGTGGCGGCCAGGGCGTCCAGCGCCTCCACCCGCACCTTGGAGGGGCCCGCGCCGAATCGACCGTCGGCGGGCTTGATGTCAGCAGGAATCTGGATCTCAGCCACGAGGCGGAGCGTATCCGGTCGCTGAAACCGGACGGAAACGTGTCCGTTCGATGAGACGAGATCTCCACCTCATGGACCTGTGGGGACCTACAGGCCGGCTCCCGCGGCCGTCACCGTCAGTGGCCGGATGCATCCTGGACGCATGACGGATCTCGAAGCCGGACTGCGTGCCGCCGTCAGGGGCGAGGTGGCGTTCGGCACCACCGCACGGGCGCTGGTGACCATGGACGCCTCCAACTACCGGCGCGTGCCGCTGGGCGTGGTCGCGCCGCGGGACGCCGACGACGTGGCGGCGGTGCTGGAGGTCTGCCGGGAGCACGCGGTGCCGGTGGTGGCGCGCGGCGGCGGCACCTCGATCGCGGGACAGGCGACGGGCACGGGCGTGGTGCTGGACTTCACCCGGCACATGAACCGGCTGGTGTCCCTGGACCCCGAGGCGCGGACGGCGGTCGTGCAGCCGGGGCTCGTCCTGGACCGGCTCCAGGAGGCCGCCGCCCCGCACGGGCTGCGGCTCGGGCCCGATCCCTCCACCCACAGCCGCTGCACGCTCGGCGGCATGATCGGCAACAACTCCTGCGGCGCGCACTCGGTGGCCTGGGGGACGACCGCGGACAGCGTGCGGGAGCTGTCGGTGGTCACCGCGCGCGGCCGGCGGTCGCGGCTCGGGCAGGGCTGGGCCGGAGCGCCGGAGGGCCTGCGGGAACTGGTCGACGGAGAGCTCGCGCGGCTGCGGACCGGCTTCCCGGACCTGCCCCGGCGCATCTCGGGCTACGCCCTGGACGCGCTCCTGCCGGAGCACGGCGCCGACGTCGCCCGCTCCTTCTGCGGCTCCGAGGGCACGCTCGGCGTGCTGACCGAGGCGGTCGTACGGCTGGTGCAGGCACCGCCCGCGCGGGCCCTCGCCGTACTGGGGTACGGCGACGAGAGCGCGGCGGCGGAGGCGGCCGCGGGACTGCTGCCGTACCGCCCGCTGACCGTCGAGGGCATGGCCGCCGATCTGGTGCCGTCCCCGGCCGCGCTGCCCCGGGGCGGAGCCTGGCTGTTCGTGGAGACCGGCGGGGAGTCGGACGCGGAGGCCCGCGCGCGGGCGGAGGCGATCGTGCGCGCCGCGGACGTCCTGGACGCGCTGGTGGTGACCGACCCGGCCGGGCAGCGGGCCCTGTGGCGGATCCGCGAGGACGCGAGCGGCACCGCGACCCGGATGCCGGACGGCAGCGAGGCCTGGCCGGGCTGGGAGGACTGCGCGGTGCCGCCCGCCCGGCTCGGACCGTATCTGCGCGACTTCCGCGCGCTGCTCACCGACCACGGCCTGCGCGGCACCCCGTACGGCCACTTCGGCGACGGCTGCATCCACGTCCGTATCGACTTCGACCTGCTCACCGAGGCGGGCGTGGCCCGCTTCCGGCGGTTCTCCGAGGACCTGGCCGACCTGGTCGTGGCCCACGGCGGATCACTGTCCGGGGAGCACGGGGACGGTCAGGCGCGCGCCGAGCTGCTGCCGAGGATGTACGGCACCGAGACGGTGGCGCTGTTCGAGCGGGCCAAGGCCGTCTGGGACCCGGACGACCTGCTCAACCCCGGCATGCTGGTCCGCCCGCACCGCCTCGACACCAACCTCCGCTTCGACCCGCTGCCCCGCCGCCCGGTCGACGTCGCCTTCGGCTACCCGGCCGACGGCGGCGACTTCGCGGCGGCGGTGCGGCGCTGTGTGGGCGTGGCGAAGTGCCGTACGACGACGGCGAGCGGCCCGGCCGTGATGTGCCCGTCCTTCCGGGTCACCGGCGAGGAGGAGCACTCCACGCGCGGCCGGGCCCGGCTGCTGCACGAGATGCTGGCCGGCGAGGTGATCACCGACGGCTGGCGGTCGCCGGAGGTCCGGGACGCGCTCGATCTGTGCCTGTCCTGCAAGGGCTGCCGCTCGGACTGCCCGGTCGGCGTCGACATGGCCACCTACAAGGCGGAGTTCCTGCACCACCACTACGCCGGCCGGCGCCGCCCGGCCGCGCACCTCAGCATGGGCCGGCTGCCGCAGTGGCTGAGCGCGGTGGCGGTCACCCGGACCGCGCCGCTGCTCAACGCGCTCGCCGGGCTGCGGCCCCTCGCGGCGCTCGCCAAGCGGCTGGGCGGGATCGCGCAGGAGCGGGAGATCCCGCGGCTGGCGGCCGGGACGTTCACGCGGTGGTGGCGCAGGCGGCAGGCCGCCGGCGCCGGTGGCACGCGGGTGGTGCTGTGGCCCGACACCTTCACGGAACACCTCTCGCCGTCCGTGGGCCGGGCGGCGGTGCGGGTGCTGGAGGCGGCGGGCCTGGAGGTGACCCTGCCGCCGGCACCGAACAGCCGGTCCCGCGTCTGCTGCGGCCTCACCTACGTCTCCACCGGCCAGCTCGACCGCGCCCGTACGGTGCTGCGCCGCACGCTCGACCTGATGGTCCCGGTGCTGGAGAGCGGCACACCGGTGGTGGTGCTGGAGCCGAGCTGTGCGGCGGCGCTCCGCACGGACCTGCCCGAGCTGCTGTCCGACGACCCGCGCGCGGCCCGCCTCGCCTCCCGCGTACTCACCTTCGCCGAGGCGCTGGACCGCCTGGCCCCCGACTGGATCCCGCCCCGCCTGGACCGCCCGGCCGTCGGCCAGACCCACTGCCACCAGCACGCGGTCCTCGGCGACGGCCCCGACCGCCGGCTGCGCGCCGCGGCGGGCCTCACCGGCGAGCTGACCGGCGGCTGCTGCGGCCTCGCCGGGAACTTCGGCTTCGAGTCCGGCCACTACGACATCTCGGCGGCCTGCGCGCAGGAGCGGCTGCTGCCGTCGGTGCGGGAGGCGCCGCGGGGCGCGGTGGTCCTCGCCGACGGCTTCTCCTGCCGGACGCAGCTGGAGCAGCTGGGCGGCGTGCGGGGGCGGCACCTGGCGGAGGTGCTGGCGGAAGGGCTGGACGCGGACGGGCTGGAGGCGGAAGGGCTGGTCGCGGGCGAGCCGGAGAAGTAAGTGGCATAACCGCTTCACACACCTGATCCGGTCCATTACCGTGGACTTCTGAGTACATCGAGATGGACGCACCTCCCACTCCCGAAGCCGAGCCCCTGGACCGCCCGTGACCACCCCCGACACCGCCGCGACCGCCTCCGCCGCCTCCTCCTCCGCCACCACCCCTGGTACGTCCTCCCCGGGACGCTTCGGCTCGCTAGGCCCCGTGGGCCTGGTGCTCGCGGGCGGGATCTCGGTGCAGTTCGGCGGCGCGCTCGCCGTCCTGCTGATGCCCAAGGCCGGCGCGCTCGGCGTGGTCGCGCTGCGGCTGGCGGTGGCGGCGGTCGTGCTGATGCTGGTCTGCCGGCCTCGCGTGCGCGGCCACAGTCGTGCCGACTGGTACACGGTCGTCGTCTTCGGCATCACCATGGCCGGCATGAACGGCCTCTTCTACCAGGCCATCGACCGCATCCCGCTGGGCCCGGCGGTCACCCTCGAAGTCCTCGGCCCGCTCGCCCTCTCCGTCCTGGCCTCCCGCCGCGCGGTCAATCTGATCTGGGCGGGCCTGGCGCTCGCCGGTGTCTTCCTCCTCGGCGGCGGAGGCTTCGGCGACCTCGACCTGGTGGGTGTGGCGTTCGCGCTGGGCGCCGGCGCGATGTGGGCGGCGTACATCGTCTTCAGCGCCCGCACCGGCCGGCGGTTCCCGCAGGCGGACGGGCTGGCGCTGGCGATGGTGGTGGGCGCGCTGCTGTTCGTGCCGCTCGGCATCGCGGAGTCCGGCACCAAGCTGCTCGACCCGGTCACCCTCGGCCTCGGCGCGGGCGTCGCACTGCTGTCCTCGGTCCTGCCCTACACCCTCGAACTCCTCGCCCTGCGCCGCCTGCCCGCGTCCACCTTCGCCATCCTGATGAGCCTGGAGCCGGCCCTCGCCGCGACGGCCGGCTTCCTCATCCTGGACCAGTCCCTCACCTCCCCCCAGGCCCTGGCCATCGCCTTGGTCATCGCGGCGAGCATGGGCGCGGTGCGGACGCAGGTGGGGCGGAGGAAGAAGGCTTCCTAGCCGAGCAGGCCCTTGGCGGCGGCGTCGACGAAGGCACTGAAGGTGCCAGGGGCGACGGTGAGGGCGCCGGCGGCAGGATTCTTCGAGTCGCGGACGGCTATGTGCGGCTGGAGGTCGGCGATCTCGACGCAGTCGCCTCCGGTGCCACCGCTGAAGGAGGACTTGCGCCAAGCCGCGGTGCCGAGGGGGGCGCACTCGACGCATGCCCCGCCTGTGTCACCGCTGTACGACGACTTACGCCACGTCGCGCCCGTCACGTTCAGGTCCGTTGCCATAGCGCTCCTCCATCACGCGGGCGATCAGTGCCGCAGACTCGTCCACGGAGAGCGCGGCAGCCTGCAAATGATCGTATCGGACCGAACCCTCCTTGAAGGCTTCCGGATTGGCCGTCATGTGGCCTTGGACGAAGTCCTCGGTGTAGACGATGTTCGGGTCTTTGTCGAAGCGCAGGAGGTAGTACGAGCCCATCAGCCCTGTGTGCGCCCCCGCCTCGAAGGGCAGTACCTGGATCTCCAGCCAGCGGCGCCTTTGCAAGATCAGCAGGTGTGCCAGTTGCTCCCGCATAACCGCCGCGCCTCCCACGGCTTGGTGCAGAACGGCCTCGCTCAGCACGACCCAGGTGGCTGGAGGATGTTCCCGGTCGAGGATGCGCTGCCGTTCCAACCGGGCGGCCACCTTGCCATCGATGTCTGTGTCGTCTCGCGTGCTCAGTACAGCTCGGGCGTAGCCCTCCGTCTGGAGTAGGCCATCCACCAGCTGGGCTTGGAACGAGCGGATGTACGCCGCCCGCGCCTCCATCTCCGCATAAGGCTGGAACCAGCTCGGCAGCTGATGCCGCAGCACCAGCCCCACCAGCCGTGAGAACAGCCCACCTGTCCCCAGCGCCGCGTCCAGCCGTTCCGACAGCTCCCGGTGAGGGATCTTCGCCGCGGTTTCGATCTGGCCGATCAGTGATCCCGTACAGAAGACGATCGAGCCGAGCTGTGCCTGGGTCAGGCCCGCCGCCTCCCGTGCGCGCCGCAGCTCGTAGCCGAAGTAGTCCAACGGCGACGCGCTCGGGTCCAGTTCGCGAATGTTCACGTCTGCCACCTCCCTTCACGCAACGTAGCGCCACGGGCACCCAGCGGTGCCGTGAACAATTAATGCAAGCACGCTTGATTGTTTCCAGGGCCGCTGCCATGCTCCCCCCATGGCCGACCCGACGCCCCTGCCCGTGTTCGACGATCTGCGTGCCGAAGGTGATGAACTCGACCTGCTGGTGGCCGAGTTGGGGGAGGAGCGCTGGGCGCTTCCGACGCCCGCGCCCGGCTGGACCGTCGCTCATCAGATCGCTCATCTCGCCTGGACCGACCGTTCCTCGCTGCTGGCGGTGACGGACGAGGGCGGGTTCCAGGCGATGGTGGAGAAGGCGCTCGCCGCGCCGGACTCGTTCGTGGACGACGGTGCCGAGGAGGGCGCCCGGCTCCCCGCCGCCGAGCTGCTGGCGAGCTGGCGGGAGGGGCGTGCCGCGCTGGACCGGGCGCTGCGCGCCGCGCCGGCCGGTGCGCGGTTCCCCTGGTACGGGCCGCCGATGTCCGCCGCCTCGATGGCCACGGCCCGCCTGATGGAGACCTGGGCCCACGGACTGGACGTCGCCGACGCCCTCGGCGTCACCCGTGCCCCCACCGACCGCCTGAAGCACATCGCCCGGCTCGGCTTCCGCACCCGCGACTTCGCGCACGTCGTGCACGGCCTGCCCGCGCCCGCCGAGCCCTTCCGCGTGGAACTGGCCGGCCCCTCGGGCGACACCTGGGCCTACGGCCCCGAGGACGCGCCGCAGCGCGTCACCGGACCCGCGCTCGACTTCTGCCTCCTGGTCACCCAGCGCGCGCACCGCGCCGACCTCGGTCTGCGCGCGGAAGGCGCCGACGCCGACCGGTGGCTGGACATCGCGCAGGCCTTCGCGGGCCCGCCCGGCGCCGGACGCCCGGCGAAGGGGGACGCGCGGTGAGCGTGCTGCGGATCGGCAACGCCTCCGGCTTCTACGGCGACCGCTTCGACGCGCTGCGCGAGATGCTGACCGGCGGCGAGCTGGACGTCCTCACCGGTGACTACCTCGCCGAGCTGACCATGCTGATCCTCGCCAGGGACCGGCTGAAGGACCCGGCCGCCGGGTACGCCCGTACCTTCCTGCGCCAGCTGGAGGACACCCTCGGCCTCGCCCACGAGCGCGGCGTGCGGATCGTCACCAACGCCGGAGGGCTGAACCCCGCCGGTCTCGCCGACGCCGTACGCCGGCTCGCCGAGCGGCTCGGTGTCCCCGTCCGCGTCGCGCACGTCGAGGGCGACGACCTCACCGCCGCCCACCCCGGCAGCCTCGCCGCCCACGCCTACCTCGGCGGCTTCGGCATCACCGCCGCGCTGAACGAGGGCGCCGACATCGTCGTCACCGGCCGGGTGACGGACGCCGCGCTGGTCACCGGGCCCGCCGCCGCCCACTTCGGATGGCGGCCGACGGATCACGACCGGCTCGCGGGCGCGGTGGTCGCCGGGCATGTGCTGGAGTGCGGGACGCAGGCCACCGGCGGCAACTACGCCTTCTTCCGCGACGGTGACGTCCGCCGGCCCGGCTTCCCGCTCGCCGAGATCCACGCCGACGGCAGCTCGGTGATCACCAAGCATCCCGGCACCGGCGGCTTCGTCGACGTCGGCACCGTCACTGCCCAGTTGCTGTACGAGACCGGCGCCGCCCGGTACGCGGGACCGGACGTCACCGCGCGGCTGGACACCGTACGGCTCACGCAGGACGGGCCCGACCGGGTGCGGATCGAGGGCGTGCGCGGTGAGGCCCCGCCGCCCACGCTCAAGGTCGGCGTCAACCGGTTCGGCGGCTTCCGCAACGAGGTCGTCTTCGTGCTGACCGGGCTCGACATCGAGGCCAAGGCCGCGCTGGTGCGGGAGCAGATGGCCGACGCGCTCGCCAAGTCGCCGCCCGCCGAGACCCGCTGGGAGCTGTCCCGGACCGACCGGGCCGACGCACCCACCGAGGAGACCGCCAGCGCCCTGCTCCGGCTCGTCGTCCGCGACCCCGACCAGAACACCGTCGGCCGGCCGCTGACCGCCGCCGCCGTGGAACTCGCCCTCGCGAGCTACCCCGGCTTCCATGTGCTCGCGCCACCCGAGAAGGGCGCGCCCTACGGGGTCTTCGAGGACGCCTACGTGCCCCAGGAGGCCGTCGAGCAGGTGGTCGTCCTGCCCGACGGGCGCCGCGCACCCGTGCCGCCGGCCCCGGACACCCGGCCCCTGGAGCCCGTCACCGAGCCGCCGCTCCCCGAGCCGCCGCCGCCCGGCCCCACCCGCCGCGCACCCCTCGGCCTCGTCGCCGGGGCCCGCAGCGGCGACAAGGGCGGGAACGCCAACGTCGGGGTGTGGGCGCGGACGGACGAGGCCTGGCGGTGGCTCGCCCACACCCTCACCGTCGACGTCTTCCGGCGGCTGCTGCCGGAGACCGCCGAGCTGACCGTCGTACGCCACGTCCTGCCGAACCTGCGCGCCCTGAACTTCACCGTCGAGGGGATCCTCGGCGCGGGCGTCGCCGCCCGGCACCGCTTCGACCCGCAGGCCAAGGCCCTCGGCGAATGGCTGCGCGCCCGCCACCTCGACATACCGGAGACACTGCTGTGACGGTCCTCTCCTCCGCCCTGGACACCCACGACCCGGCCTACGCGGCGAACCGCGAGGCCATGCTCGACAAGCTCGCCGCACTCGACATCGAGCACGCCAAGGCCCTCGCGGGCGGCGGCGAGAAGTACGTCGAACGGCACCGCAAGCGCGGCAAGCTGCTCGCCCGCGAGCGGATCGAGCTGCTGCTCGACCCGGACACCCCGTTCCTGGAGCTGTCGCCGCTGGCGGCATGGGGGAGCGAGTACACGGTCGGCGCCTCGCTCGTCACCGGGATCGGTGTGGTGGAGGGCGTCGAGTGCCTGATCACCGCCAACGACCCGACCGTGCGCGGCGGCGCGTCCAACCCGTGGTCGCTGAAGAAGGCGCTGCGCGCCAACGACATCGCGCTCGCCAACCGGCTGCCCGTCATCAGCCTGGTGGAGTCCGGAGGGGCCGATCTGCCGTCCCAGAAGGAGATCTTCATCCCCGGCGGCGCGATCTTCCGGGACCTCACCCGGCTGTCCGCCGCCGGGATCCCGACGGTCGCGGTCGTCTTCGGGAACTCGACCGCCGGCGGCGCCTACGTCCCCGGCATGTCCGACCACGTGATCATGGTCAAGGAGCGCGCCAAGGTGTTCCTCGGCGGGCCGCCGCTGGTGAAGATGGCCACCGGCGAGGAGAGCGACGACGAGTCGCTGGGCGGCGCCGAGATGCACGCGCGCGTCTCCGGCCTCGCCGACCACTTCGCCGTCGACGAGCGGGACGCGCTGCGGCAGGCCCGGCGGGTGGTGGCCCGGCTCAACCACCGCAAGGCGTACGCCGATCCGCCGCTCGCCGAGCCGCCGAAGTACGACCCCGAGGAACTGCTGGGCATCGTCCCCGGCGATCTGCGCACCCCCTTCGACCCGCGCGAGGTCGTCGCCCGGATCGTCGACGGCTCCGACTTCGACGAGTTCAAGCCGCTGTACGGCGGCAGCCTGGCGACCGGCTGGGCGAGCCTGCACGGCTACCCGGTCGGCGTGCTCGCCAACGCGCGAGGGGTGCTGTTCAGCGAGGAGTCGCAGAAGGCCGCCCAGTTCATCCAGCTCGCCAACCAGCGCGACATCCCGCTGCTCTTCCTGCACAACACCACCGGCTACATGGTCGGCAAGGAGTACGAGCAGGGCGGGATCATCAAACACGGCTCGATGATGATCAACGCGGTCAGCAACTCCCGGGTGCCGCATCTGTCGGTGCTGATGGGCGCCTCCTACGGCGCCGGGCACTACGGCATGTGCGGGCGCGCCTACGACCCGCGGTTCCTGTTCGCCTGGCCGAGCGCCAAGTCGGCCGTCATGGGCCCGCAGCAGCTCGCGGGCGTCCTGTCGATCGTCGCCCGCCAGTCGGCGGCCGCCAAGGGGCAGCCGTACGACGACGAGTCCGACGCCGCCCTGCGGGCGATGGTCGAGCAGCAGATCGAGTCCGAGTCGCTGCCGATGTTCCTGTCCGGGCGGCTGTACGACGACGGCGTCATCGACCCGCGCGACACCCGCACCGTCCTCGGCCTGTGCCTGTCCGCCCTCCACACCGCGCCGTACGAGGGTGTGCGGGGCGGCTTCGGCGTCTTCCGGATGTGAGGCTCCAGTGATTGCTTCCGTTCTTGTGGCGAACCGGGGCGAGATCGCCTGCCGGGTCTTCCGCAGCTGCCGCGCGGCCGGCATCCGCACGGTCGCCGTGTACTCCGACGCCGACGAGGACGCCCTGCACGCGCGCGTCGCGGACACGGCGGTACGGCTGCCGGGCGCGGCGCCCGCCGAGACGTATCTGCGCGGCGACCTGATCGTGAAGGCCGCCCTCGCGGCCGGTGCCGACGCCGTGCACCCCGGCTACGGCTTCCTCTCCGAGAACCCCGCCTTCGCCCGCGAGGTGATCGACGCCGGCCTGCTCTGGATCGGCCCGCCGCCGGAGGCCATCGAGGCGATGGCGTCCAAGACCCGCGCCAAGGAGCTGCTGGGCCTCGCCCCGCTGCGGGACGTCACCGAGGCCGAGCTGCCGGTGCTGGTGAAGGCGGCGGCCGGCGGCGGCGGACGCGGGATGCGGGTGGTGCGCCGGCTCGCCGACCTGGACGCGGAGCTGACCGCCGCCCGCGCGGAGGCGCTGGCCGCGTTCGGGGACGACGAGGTGTTCGTCGAGCCGTACGTAGAGGACGGCCGCCATGTCGAGGTGCAGGTCCTCGCCGACACCCACGGCACGGTGTGGGCGCTGGGCACCCGCGACTGCTCCCTCCAGCGCCGCCACCAGAAGGTGATCGAGGAGGCCCCCGCACCGGGGCTGGCCCCCGCGCTCGCCGAGGAACTGCGCGAGACCGCCGTACGCGCCGCCCGCGCGGTCGGCTACGTCGGCGCCGGGACCGTCGAGTTCCTGGTCGCCGACGGCCGCGCGCACTTCCTGGAGATGAACACCCGCCTCCAGGTCGAACACCCCGTCACCGAGGCCGTGTTCGGCGTCGACCTGGTCGCCCTCCAGATCCGCGTCGCCGAGGGCCACGCCCTGGAGAGCGACCCGCCTCCGGCGCGCGGCCACGCCGTCGAGGCCCGCCTCTACGCCGAGGACCCGGCGGGCGGCTGGGCCCCGCAGACCGGCACCCTGCACCGGCTGTCCGTCCCCGACAGCGTCCGCCTGGACACCGGATACACCGACGGCGACCCGATCGGTGTCCACTACGACCCCCTCCTCGCCAAGGCCGTCGCCCACGCGCCCACCCGCGCGGAGGCGATCCGCAGGCTGGCCGGCGCCCTGGAGGCGGCGGCGATCCACGGCCCGGTCACCAACCGGGACCTGCTGGTCCGCTCCCTGCGGCACAAGGAGTTCACCTCCGCCGCCATGGACACCGGCTTCTACGACCGGCACCTCGGCGAGCTGACCGAGCCCGCCCCCGACCCTCACGCCCCGCTCGCCGCCGCCCTCGCCGACGCGCACGGCCGGTCCCGCTTCGGTGGCTGGCGCAACCTGCCCTCGCAGCCGCACACCAAGCGGTACGCGAGCGCGGGCGAGGAGCACGAGGTCTCCTACCGGCACACCCGCGCGGGCGGCCTGGAGGCCGACGGCGTGCGCGTCCTGCACGCCGACGCGCGGCGTGTCGTCCTCGAGGCGGACGGCGTACGGCGGACGTACGCGGTGGCCCGGTACGGCGACGACGTGTACGTGAACACCACACACCTCACCGCCCTGCCCCGCTTCCCCGCCCCCGCCGAGCAGCACGCCCCCGGTTCCCTGCTGGCCCCCATGCCCGGCACCGTCGTCCGTATCGCCGACGGCCTGACCGAGGGATCCGCCGTACAGGCCGGACAGCCCCTGCTCTGGCTGGAGGCGATGAAGATGCAGCACCGGATCACCGCCCCGGCGACGGGAACGCTGACCGTCCTGCACGCGGCCCCGGGACGGCAGGTGGAGCTGGGCGCCCTCCTGGCCGTCGTCGAGACGGACGCCCCTTAGGGCCTGTCTGACAATTCCCGCCTGCTCCGCGGCGCCTGGCAGACAGGCCCTAGGGGCGCGAGGAACCGCGCGACCAGAGCCCTTCACGACCCGCAGACCGAGGAGCCTCGTGACCACCCTCATCGAATCCGAAGACCACAAAGCCCTGCGCGCCGCCGTGGCCGCCCTCGGCACACGCCACGGCCGCGACCACGACCGCGCCCAACTCTGGGCGGAGGCGGGGAAACTCGGCTACCTCGGCGTCAACCTGCCGGAGGAGTACGGCGGCGGAGGCGGCGGCATAGCCGAACTCTCCATCGTCCTCGAAGAACTCGGCGCCGCGGGCGCCCCGCTGCTGATGCTGATCGTCTCCCCGGCGATCTGCGGCACCGTGATCGCCCGCTTCGGCACGGACGAGCAGAAGCGGGCGTGGCTCCCCGGCCTCGCCGACGGCACCCGCACCATGGCCTTCGGCATCACCGAGCCCGACGCGGGCTCCAACAGCCACCGCATCACCACCACCGCCCGCCGCGACGGCGCCGACTGGCTGCTCACCGGCCGCAAGGTCTTCGTCTCCGGCGTCGACATCGCCGACGCCACCCTCATCGTCGGCCGCACGGAGGACGCCCGCACGGGCCGTCTGAAGCCCTGCCTGTTCATCGTCCCGCGGGACGCGCCCGGCTTCGGGCGCCGCAAGATCGACATGGAACTCGCGGCCCAGGAGAAGCAGTTCGAGCTGACTCTGGACGACGTACGGCTGCCCGCCGAGGCGCTGGTCGGCGACGAGGACGCGGGGCTGCTCCAGCTGTTCGCCGGTCTCAACCCGGAGCGGATCATGACGGCCGCGTTCGCCGTCGGCATGGGCCGCTACGCCGTCGCCAGGGCCGTCGAGTACGCCCGCGACCGCACCGTCTTCAAGACCCCCATCGGCGCCCACCAGGCCATCGCCCACCCCCTCGCGCAGGCCCACATCGAGCTCGAACTGGCCCGGCTGATGATGCAGAAGGCGGCGTACCTGTACGACGCCGGGGACGACGCCGGCGCGGGCGAGGCCGCGAACATGGCGAAGTACGCCGCCGGAGAGGCCTGCGCCAGGGCCGTCGACCAGGCCGTGCACACCCTCGGCGGCAACGGTCTCACCCGCGAGTTCGGCCTCGCCTCGCTCATCACGGCCGCGCGCGTGGCTCGTATCGCACCGGTGAGCCGGGAGATGATTCTCAACTACGTCTCCCACCAAACCCTGGGTCTGCCGAAGTCGTACTGACCGCGCCGTACCGAGAACTCGTCCCGTCCGGCACAGCGTTGTGCGAGGAGGAACCGAATGTTCCGCAGCGAGTACGCAGACGTCCCGCCCGTGAACCTGCCCATCCACGAAGCGGTCCTGGGCCGGGCCGCCGAGTTCGGTGACGCGCCCGCGCTCATCGACGGCACCGACGGCACCACCCTCACCTACGACCAGGTGGACCGGTTCCACCGGCGCGTCGCCGCCGCGCTCGCCGAGGCGGGCGTCCGCAAGGGCGACGTACTCGCCCTGCACAGCCCCAACACCATCGCCTTCCCCCTGGCGTTCTACGCGGCCACGCGCGCGGGCGCCGCCGTCACCACGGTGCACCCGCTCGCCACCGCCGAGGAGTTCGCCAAGCAGCTCGTCGACTCGACGGCCCGCTGGATCGTCACCGTCTCCCCGCTGCTCGACACCGCCCGCCGGGCCGCCGAACTCGCAGGCGGCGTCCAGGAGATCCTGGTCTGCGACAGCGCGCCCGGCCACCGCTCCCTGATCGACATGCTGGCGTCCACCGCGCCCGAACCCCGGGCCGCCATCGACCCCGCCGAGGACGTGGCCGCCCTGCCGTACTCCTCGGGCACCACCGGCACCCCCAAGGGCGTGATGCTCACCCACCGGCAGATCGCCACCAACCTCGCCCAGCTCGAGCCCGCCATCGACGCCGGACCGGGCGAACGCATCCTGGCCGTCCTGCCCTTTTTTCACATCTACGGGCTCACCGCCCTGATGAACGCGCCCCTGCGGAAGGGCGCCACCGTCGTCGTCCTGCCCCGCTTCGACCTGGAGACCTTCCTCGCCGCCGTCCAGAACCACCGCATCACCGGCCTGTACGTCGCCCCGCCGATCGTCCTCGCCCTCGCCAAGCACCCGCTGGTCGCCGAGTACGACCTGTCGTCGCTCAAGTACGTCATCAGCGCCGCCGCGCCGCTGGACGCCGGCCTCGCCGAGGCCTGTTCCCGCCGCCTCGGCCTGCCGCCCGTCGGCCAGGCGTACGGCATGACGGAACTGTCCCCCGGCACCCACGTCGTCCCCCTGGACGCCATGCGCGACGCGCCTCCCGGCACCGTCGGCAGGCTCATCGCCGGCACCGAGATGCGCATCGTCTCCCTCGACGACCCCGCCAAGGACCTCGGCCCCGGCGAGGCCGGCGAGATCCTGATCCGCGGCCCCCAGGTGATGAAGGGCTACCTGGGCCGACCCGACGCCACCGCCGCCATGATCGACCCGGACGGCTGGCTGCACACCGGGGACATAGGCCGGGTCGACGAGGACGGCTGGCTGTTCGTCGTCGACCGCGTCAAGGAGCTGATCAAGTACAAGGGCTTCCAGGTCGCCCCCGCCGAACTGGAGGCGCTGCTCCTCACCCATCCCGGCATCGCCGACGCCGCCGTCATCGGCGTCCACGACGACGACCGCAACGAGGTCCCGCGCGCCTACGTGGTGCGCCGGCCGACCGCACCGGACCTCTCCGAGGGCGAGGTCATGATGTACGTCGCCGAACGCGTCGCCCCGTACAAGCGCGTCCGGCAGGTCACCTTCATCGACGCGGTGCCCCGGGCCGTCTCCGGGAAGATCCTCCGCCGGGAACTGCGGGAGCGGGCATGACCCTGATCGGCCGCACCCGCGAGCGCGGTGTGGAGACACTCAGCCTGGACTCGCCCGCCACCCGCAACGCCCTGTCGGCGGCGCTGGTGCGGGACCTGGACGACGCGCTGACCGAGTGCGGGAAGGACGACGGCGTCCGCGCGGTCGTCCTCACCCACACCGGCAACACCTTCAGCGCCGGCGCCGACCTGCGCGACCCGCCGTCCCCGGACGCCCTCGTCGCCCTGCTCCGGCACCTCGTCGAACTGCCCAAGCCGGTCGCCGCCCGGGTCACCGGGCACGTCCGCGCCGGCGGCCTCGGCCTGCTCGCCGCCTGCGACCTCGCCGCCGCCTCCCACCGGGCGACCTTCGCCTTCACCGAGGTGCGCATCGGCGTCGCCCCCGCGGTGATCTCCCTGCCCCTGCTCGGCCGCACCGACCCGCGAGCCCTCGCCCGCTACTACCTCACCGGGGAGCGCCTCGACGCGGCCGAGGCGGCCCGCATCGGCCTGCTGACGGCGGCCGGCGACGACGTGGACGCCGTACTGGCACCGATGCTGGACGGGCTGCGGCGCTCCTCACCGCAGGCCCTGGCCGAGACCAAGCGGCTGCTCACGGCTAGGGTTCTGGAGGCCTTCGACCGGGACGCGGCCGAGCTGACCGCGCTCTCGGCGCGGCTGTTCTCGTCCCCGGAGGCCCGCGAGGGCATGACGGCCTTCCTGGAACGACGGGACGCCGCATGGGTGCTGTGACGGAACGAGTGCTGTGACGGAAATGGGTGCTGTGACGACGGTCGACCGTGTCCCCAAGCAGGACCGCAGCCGGGCCACCCGGCAGCGGCTCCTCGCCGCCGCCGTGTCCTGCCTCGCCGAACACGGCTGGGCCGGCTCCACGGTCTCCGTCGTCGCGATGCGCGCCGGCGTCTCCCGCGGCGCCGCCCAGCACCACTTCCCGACCCGCGAGGACCTGTTCACCGCCGCCGTCGAGTACGTCGCCGAGGAACGCTCCGGCGCCCTGCGCGCCCTCTTCCCCGAGGGCGCGGCGGGCGACCGCCGGGCCGTCGTCGCCGCCCTCGTCGACCTCTACACCGGCCCGCTCTTCCGCGCCGCCCTGCACCTGTGGGTCGCCGCCTCCGACGAGGAGCAGCTGCGCCCCCGGGTCACCGAACTGGAGGCCCGCGTCGGCCGCGAGACCCACCGCATCGCCGTGGAACTCCTCGGCGCCGACGAGACCCGGCCCGGCGTCCGCGAGAGCGTGCAGGGCCTGCTCGACATGGCCCGCGGCCTCGGCCTCGCCAACCTCCTCACCGACGACGGACCGCGCCGCGAGCGGGTGGTGGCGCAGTGGGCGGCGCTGCTGGACGGAGCGCTGGACTGACCGTGGGCAACTGGTTCCAGGTCTTCGTCGACCTCGACGCGACCGCCGACGAGGCGCCCCGGCTCGCCGAGCGCGTCGTCGCCGCCCTGGTGGCCGAGGGCGTCGTCCTCGCCGAGCGCGCCGACTGCGTCCTCGGCCTCCCTCTCGGCCATCCGCCCGGACCCGGCTGGCAGCGGTACGTCGCCGACGACTGGGACTGGGCCCCCACCGACGGACTCGCCGTCCACACCGGCCGCACCGCCTTCCACAGCGGCCCCGACATGCCCGACGCCGCCGTCTGCCCGCGCTGCGCGGCCGTCACCCCGCTGGACGACACGGTGTGGCCGCGCTTCCGCGAGGCCATGAGCACCTGGCACGACACCGGCGCCGCGGCCGTCGACTGCCCCGCCTGCGCCACCGCGGTCGACCTGCCCGACTGGACCTGGGACGACTGCCCGCTCGCCTTCGGCCGGCTCGGCTTCGAGTTCTGGAACTGGCCGGACCTCACCCCCGAGTTCCACGCCCTGCTCACCCGCCTCCTCGACGGCCACCGCACGGTGCGCCTGTGGGGCGGGATCTGAGGTGGGGGACACCTTCCAGACGATCGCCGATCTCGACGCCGGCCCGCGGGACGCGCCGCTCCTGGGCGCGCGCGTGGTCGAGTGGCTGGTGGCCGAGGGCATCGTGCGCGCCGAGGCGGAGGTGGGCTGGGGGCTGTCGCCGCTGCCCGCCCATCCGCCCGGACCCGACTGGCGCAAGGCCGTCGCCGACCCCCGCTGGGGCTCGCCGGACGGCGTCGCCGTCCACACCGCGCGCCACGTCTTCCACAGCATCGGCGTCCCCGGCCCGTACGTGGTGACCTGCCCCCGCTGCGGGCAGGCGTCGCCGGCCGGGGGCGACCTCACGGCCCGGCTCGGCTCCGGCATGGAGCGCTGGCTCGCGACCGGCGACGTCGACGTCGACTGCCCGGCCTGCGCCGCCGCCGTCCCGCTGCCCGACTGGACCTGGACCGAGGACGTCTTCGCCCTCGCCCACCTCGGGTTCGAGTTCTGGGGCTGGCCCGCGCTGAGCGAGGAGTTCCGCGCCCGGCTGACCCGCTTCCTGGAGGGCCACCGCACGGCGTTCCTCACGGGCAAGATCTGACGGCCCCCGCCACGGTCCCGGCCCCGGCCTTGACCCTCGGCAGGCGTCCCGCCGTCACGGGCTGAGCCGCTCCACCCGCCAGCTGCCGTCCGGCCGCGCCACGTACCGCAGCCGGTCGTGCAGCCGGTTCTCCCGCCCCTGCCAGAACTCCACCGACTGCGGCGCCACCCGGAACCCGCCCCAGTGCGGCGGCACCGGCACCTGCTCGCCCTCCGGGTAGCGGGCCGCCAGCTCCGCGTAGGAGGCGTCGAGGTCGGCCCGGGTGGAGATCACCGCCGACTGCTCGCTCGCCCACGCGCCCAGCTGGGAGCCGTGCGGCCGGCTGCGGAAGTACGCGGCCGTCTCGTCCCGCCCGGTGCGCCGGGCCACGCCCGACACGATCACCTGCCGGGCCATCGGATACCAGGGGAACAGCAGCGAGACGTACGGGTTCTCCGCCAGGTCACGCGCCTTGCGGGAGTCGTAGTTGGTGTAGAAGACGAAGCCCTGCTCGTCGAACTGCTTCAGCAGCACGGTGCGCGAGCTGGGCCGGCCCTCCGCGTCGGCCGTGGAGACGACCATCGCGTTCGGCTCGAACAGCCGGCCCTCCGTCGCCGCCTGCCGGAACCAGCGCGCGAACTGCCGCACCGGCGTGTCCGCCAGATCGGCCTCCGCGAGACCCTCCTCGCGGTAGTGCTTGCGCATCACGGCGGGATCGGGAACCGGGCCGGAGGCGGGCCCGGGCACGGTGCCGGAGACGGTGTCGGGGACTACGGCGGGGACGGCGTCGTGGTCGGTCACGCGGTCATCTTGCCGTATGCCCCACCGCCGTACTCCTCGGTGTCCGCCACGGTGTCCTTCATCACTGCGTGGCACTGAGTGCCGCGAAACCTCCCCAAGGTTGGCACTCGGGGATATCGTGCAGATGCCGTCCCGGTGGGGTGACCCACGGCCGCACGGGGCATCACCCGAGTGACCGCTCGGGACCGCGAGCCGACGCCGGCCGTGGATCCGCAGGGCGATCACCCACCCCCAGCACCACAGCCGCGCCTTTTCGACCACCCGTCGCACACATCACGAGGAGCCGCCTGATGTCCGACTTCGTACCCGGACTCGAAGGAGTCGTCGCGTTCGAGACGGAGATCGCCGAACCGGACAAGGAGGGCGGTGCCCTCCGGTACCGCGGGGTCGACATCGAGGACCTGGTCGGCCATGTCTCCTTCGGCAACGTCTGGGGCCTGCTCGTCGACGGCGCCTTCAACCCCGGCCTGCCGCCCGCCGAGCCGTTCCCCATCCCCGTGCACTCCGGCGACATCCGCGTCGACGTCCAGTCCGCGCTCGCCATGCTGGCCCCCGTGTGGGGCCTGAAACCCCTCCTGGACATCGACGCCGAGCAGGCCCGCGAGGACCTCGCCCGCGCCGCCGTCATGGCCCTGTCCTACGTCGCCCAGTCCGCCCGCGGCCAGGGCCTGCCCATGGTCCCGCAGAGCGAGATCGACAAGGCCCAGTCCGTCGTCGAACGCTTCATGATCCGCTGGCGCGGCGAGCCCGACCCCAAGCACGTCGCCGCCGTCGACGCCTACTGGACGTCCGCCGCCGAGCACGGCATGAACGCCTCCACCTTCACGGCCCGCGTGATCGCCTCCACCGGCGCGGACGTGGCCGCGGCGCTCTCCGGTGCCGTCGGCGCCATGTCGGGCCCGCTGCACGGCGGCGCGCCCTCCCGCGTCCTGCACATGATCGAGGAGATCGAGCGCACCGGCGACGCCGAGGCGTACGTGAAGAAGACGCTGGACAAGGGCGAGCGCCTGATGGGCTTCGGCCACCGCGTCTACCGCGCGGAGGACCCGCGCGCCCGCGTCCTGCGCCGCACCGCCCGCGATCTCGGCGCCCCGCGCTTCGAGGTCGCCGAGGCGCTGGAGAAGGCGGCCCTGGAGGAGCTGCACAACCGGCGCCCGGACCGGGTGCTCGCCACCAACGTGGAGTTCTGGGCGGCGATCATGCTGGACTTCGCCGAGGTCCCGGCGCACATGTTCACCTCGATGTTCACCTGCGCCCGCACGGCCGGCTGGTCGGCGCACATCCTGGAGCAGAAGCGCACCGGCCGCCTGGTCCGCCCCTCCGCCCGCTACATCGGCCCCGGCCCGAGGGACCCCCGCGCGGTCGAGGGCTACGAGGACATCGCCCACTGAGGTCACCGGTCGCACCGAGAACGCAGACGACCCGCGAGCCTGGTCCTCCTCGAAGAGGGGGAGCCGGTCGGACGTACCGGCAGCTCGCGGGTCGGGTGACTGCTTGGGATTGGGCCGGCTGCGCGCTGTGCTCACGCGCTGGTCCGGCACCGCATCGAGTGTGGTGGCGAGCCGCTAGCCCGCAGCCACCTCACGCGTCCGGGTTTCACTCATGTACCCGATCACCTCCTCTCCGGTGTACCCGACACCTTAGGAACCGTCTCCGGCGGGCTCAAGCGTTTTTTTCGAAGCCCGCCCGGCGCCCGCCCGGCCACGGGGTGCGCCGGTTTCCGGCGTGCAACGATTCCTCGCAATATTGCGGGAACCATATGTGTGCTGCGTCACGTTCGAGTTGAATGATGGGTGAGTGAGCGCGACTGGCGCGCCATACGTGCGGACGCAGCCTGCAGGGGGTCCAGGTGAGTGCTTCCCGGCGTAGTGGGACCACCGACGAGCTGGGGCCGGACGAGCCCGAGCGCGACGGTTCAGATCTGCTTGCCGCTCTGCTGGACGGCATGGACGCGGCCCTGTGCGCCTTCGACGCCGACGGGGTCGTCACGCACTGGAACCGCGAGGCCGAACGCATCCTCGGCTGGACCGCGGCCGAGGCCGTGGGCCGGCAGGGCTTCGCCGGATGGGCGGTGCGCAGTGCCGACGCCGAGGACGTGGCGGCCCGGCTGCTGTCCGCGATGCACGCGCCCGGACGGCAGGTGCACGAGTTCGCCCTGGTGACGAAGGACGGCGGCCGGGTGCTGGTGCGCACCCAGTCGGCGGCCGTGCGCGGCCCGGACGGCAAGCCCGCCGGGGTGTACTGCGCGTTCAGCGAGGTGCACACCCAGATCGACCTGGAGCGGTCGATCGCGCTCAGCGAGGCGCTGTTCGAGGACGCGAGCTGGGGTGTCGTCCTGGTCGACGCCGATCTGCGCCCCGCCGTCGTCAACGCGCACGCGGCCCGCGCGCTGGGCCTCGGGCGTACGGCGGTGCTGGGCCGGCCGCTGGGGGAGCTGCTGGCGCAGGGCGTGGAGGAGCTGGAGGCCGCGCTCACCCATGTGCTGGCCGAGGGCGCGCCGCCCGCGCCCGCCGAGATCTGGGTGGGCGTGCGCACCCCGGACGGGGAGCGGCGGCGCTGCTGGCGCTGCGGTTTCGTCCGGCTCGCCTCGCCGCTGGCGGAGGAGCCGGTGCCGCTCGGCGTCGGCTGGCTCTTCCAGGACGTCACCGAGGGCAAGCAGGGCGAGCAGGAGGCGTCGCTGCTGCGGTTCCGGACCAACCAGCTGCACCGCGCGGCCCGCGCGGCGGCCGAGTGCGAGGACCCGGCGGAGGCGGCGACCGTCCATCTCGACTTCGCGCTGGCCGGGTTCGCCGACCACGCGCTGATCGACCGGGTGGCCGGCGGGTCCCTCGCGGACGGCGAGGACTCCGGTCCGGTCCGGCTGATGCGGATCGCGGGCACACCGTCGGGCGCGCCGGGACCGACCGTGACGCCGGGACACGCGGGGCTGCCGGTGCGGTACGCCGAGGGCCACCCGGCGTTGCAGTGCGTGGCCCGGATCGGCACCGTGCGGGCCAGCGTGGGCGCGGTGCCGGCGGAGCAGGCGCGCGTCTGGGCGGAGGCCCGGCAGTGGCCGCGGGACGCGGTGCACGCGCTGTGCGCGGTGCTGCGCAGCCGGGGGCGCACGCTCGGCGTGGTGACGTTCCTGCGCACGAGCGGGCGCAGCGCCTTCGAGCGCTCCGACACGGCGTACGCGGAGGACGTCGCCGTGCGGATCGCGATGGCGCTGGACCTGGCGGGGCTGGTGCGGACGACGGGGGCGGCGGATGCCGCGGGAGCGGCGGGCGAGGACTGAGGTCCGTGGCTCGGTGGCGGTATCAGTGTCGGTAGAAGATCCGGTCGCCGTACTCCTCCAGCACCCGGCCGTTCCACTCGTGGCCGCCGTCGACGTTGCCGGAGCGCAGCAGCGGGGGCTCGATGCCGCGGTCGGCGAGGCTGCCGGCGGCGGTGGCCATGACGGCCTGGAGCAGGGCGGTGGTGACGACGGTGGAGGCCGGGGCGAAGGGCGCCGGGACACTGTCCAGGCTCAGCTCGGCGTCCCCGACGGCGATCTTCGAGTCGAGGACGATGTCGCAGTGGTCCTTGAGGTAGGTGCCGGAGGTGTGCCGCGAGGTGGTCTCGGTGGCGTAGGCGACGGAGGTCACGCCGATCACCCGGATACCGAGGGCGCGGGCGTTCATCGCCATCTCCACGGGCAGGGCGTTGCGGCCGGACAGCGAGATGATCACGAGGGCGTCGCCCGCGCGCAGCGGCGAGCTGTCCAGGACGGCGGCGGCCAGACCGTCGACGCGCTCCAGCGCCGAGCCGAGCGTCGCCGGCATCACGTCGACGCCGACCACGCCGGGGACGGCGAGCAGGTTCATCAGGGCGAGGCCGCCGGCGCGGTAGACGACGTCCTGCGCGGCGAGCGAGGAGTGGCCGGCGCCGAACGCGAAGAGCCGGCCGCCGTCGGCGACGGTGTCGGCGAGCAGGGTGCCGGCGGCGGCGATCGTGGCGGCTTCCTCGTCGCGGACGCGTCGCAGCAGGCCGATCGCGGCGTCCAGGTACTGGTCGGCCAGCTTGCTGTCGCCCATACGAGCTCCTTCGCGCCGTTGCGGGGGCTGTGTGCCGCGGATCACCGTGCGGTCTGGACCACTGTGCTGTCAATACGGGAACACGCGAGCGGACCGGCCGATCCGGGCCCGTGAACCCGAGCCTTTCCACGGCACGGCACGGTTGTCAGTGGCATCCGGCAGAATTGATGCCAGGGCCAGCGCACGCGCCGAAGCGCCTCGAAGCCTTCGGCAGAGCTAATCGAGGGGCACGTATGTCCGGACTGATCGACACCACGGAGATGTATCTCCGCACCATCCTTGAGCTGGAGGAGGAAGGTGTGGTCCCCATGCGCGCCCGGATCGCCGAGCGGCTCGACCAGAGCGGGCCGACGGTGAGCCAGACCGTCGCGCGCATGGAGCGGGACGGCCTGGTCTCCGTGGCCAGCGACCGGCACCTGGAGCTGACGGACGAGGGCCGCCGGCTCGCCACCCGTGTGATGCGCAAGCACCGGCTCGCGGAGTGCCTGCTGGTGGACGTGATCGGCCTGGAGTGGGAGCAGGTGCACGCCGAGGCCTGTCGCTGGGAGCACGTGATGAGCGAGGCCGTCGAGCGCCGGGTCCTGGAGCTGCTGCGCCACCCGACCGAGTCGCCGTACGGCAACCCGATCCCGGGCCTGGAGGAGCTGGGCGAGACCGACGGCGCGGACCCGTTCCTCGACGAGGGCATGGTCTCGCTCGCCGAGCTCGACCCGGGCCTGGAGGGCAAGACGGTCGTGGTGCGCCGCATCGGCGAGCCGATCCAGACGGACGCCCAGCTGATGTACACCCTGCGCCGCGCGGGCGTGCAGCCCGGCTCGGTGGTGAGTGTGACGGAGTCGGCCGGCGGGGTGCTGGTGGGCAGCGGCGGTGAGGCCGCCGAGCTGGAGGCGGACATCGCCTCGCATGTCTTCGTGGCCAAGCGCTGAGCCATCGGCGGCAACCGCTGCCGCGGTCAACTCCCGGTGCGTGAGGGGGAGTTGTGACGCAGTCCCGTCGATCGGGCCGAATCCCGGACTCCGTGTGCCGAATCACAGCGCCCGGGCGCCCCGCGTGCCAGGCTGTCGCGTGAGGCATATGACTGTGAGGGGGTGGGGCGGATGGACCGTCAGCCGGCCGGGACGGCACGGGCCGAGACGGCAGAGGGCCCCGGCGCCTTGCGGCGCCGGGGCCTGTCCTCCCCAGTTCCGACCCGGAGCCCCGAGCTCCCAGGGTCGTCCCCCTCGGACCGTTTTCCCCGAGCGGTCCGCCTCCCGCTGAAGATCTCCCCTCCGGGGCGGCGATCATTCCTCGCGGGGGGTCACTCGAACGAGGGGTGTTGTCCGGCACCTTCCCAACTTCGAATGCGCTTTCGATAGTCTGCGGAGGCCGGCGGCTTACGCGGCAGCACGTGGCAGTAGGCAGTGCAGTACTCAGGCGGTACGAGCGGAGCTTGGGGGTGCCGGACATGGCCCGACGCATCGACGTGACCGGGGCGGGCGGTGTGCAGCTCGCCGCCTGGGAGTTCGGCGACCCGGCCAAGACCGACCCCGACCCCTCCCACCCCGCCCCCGGAGTGCTCTTACTCCACGGCCTCATGGGCCGCGCCTCCCACTGGGCCGACACCGCCCGCTGGCTCTCCGAACGGCATCGCGCCGTAGCCCTCGACCAGCGCGGCCACGGCCGCAGCGAGAAGCCGCCCAAGGCCGCCTTCACCCGCGAGGCCTACGTCGACGACGCCGAGGCGGCGCTCGAACAGCTCGGCCTCGGCCCGGCCGTCGTGATCGGCCACGCCATGGGCGCGCTGACGGCCTGGCAGCTCGCCGCCAAACGCCCCGACCTGGTCCGCGCCCTGATCATCTGTGACATGCGGGCCTCCGCGCTCGGCGCCGCCTCGCAGCGCGAGTGGGCCGACTGGTTCCAGGCCTGGCCCGTCCCCTTCGCCACCCTCGCCGACGTCCGCAAGTGGTTCGGCGAGGACGACCCCTGGGTGGAGCGGCCGAACCCGTCCCGCGGCGAGTTCTACGCCGAGGTGATGGCCGAGGCCCCGGACGGCTGGCGGCCCGTCTTCGAACCCGAGCAGATGCTGAAGTCCCGCGAGACCTGGGTCTACGACGCCCACTGGGAGGAGCTGGCGCAGGTGCGGTGCCCCGCGCTTGTCGTCCGCGGCCTCGACGGCGAGCTGGGCCGGGCCGAGGCCCAGGAGATGGTCCGGGTGCTGCCCCGCGGCGAGTACGCGGAGGTGGCCGACGCCGGCCATCTCGTCCACTACGACCGGCCGGAGGCGTGGCGGACGGCGATCGAGCCGTTCCTGGACGCCGTCCGCACCGGCCGTGACACCCCGGCCGGCACCTGAGAGACACCCGACGGACAGCCGAGGCAGGTGCCCCTAGGCGGTGCCCGCCCGGCCCGTCACGGTGAGGAACGCCACCGCCCCGGCCGCCACCAGCAGCACCGCGCCCAGGCACCAGCGGCGGGCGGTGTGCACGGCGGCCCTGATCTGCCAGACATGGGCCATGGCGAGCAGCCAGCGCACGTACGGATCGGTGCGGGCCACGTTGGCGCGGGCCCGTTCCAGATGCCCGCGCAGCAGCCGGCGGCGGTCCGGGTCGGCCTCGGCGGCCAGTGCCAGCCGGAGGTTGGCGGCGACCGCGCGGTGCCGCAGCAGATCGTCCACGCCGGTCGCGGCGGAGCCGAAGAAGTCGACCGGGGCGGCGTCGATCAGCTCCCGCAGCTCGCGCAGCTCCGGCTCGGCGAGCGTGGCCGTCGTGGTCACCGGCGGGATCAGCACCCGGCTGACCTGCCACACCGCGAGACACACCCCGCTCAGCGCCACCAGCAGCGCACCACCGGCGATCGCCGCGTCCCGCAGCCCGTGCACCTTGCCGACGGCGACCAGCGGGCCGCCGCCGATCAGCGCGGCACCCACCATCCCGAACGCCGCGATCATCCACCGGGCCGCCGCCCGCAGCTCGGGCACGGCGTCGAGCGGCGAGGGCAGCGCGTCGAACGGCGCGGCGGGCCCGGGCTCGGGCGGCACCGGAGCGGTCACCAGCCCGGCTCCTCGTCGTCCAGCCGGGTCAGCACGACCGGCGACCCGCCGTCCTCGTCGGGCACGTCCGGATACGGCACCCAGCCCGTCCCGTCGTAGAACTCCAGCTCCCCGTTCGCACCGAGCCGTACGTCATTGATCCGCGGCTGCTCATGCTGCGCCACAGGCGGTCCACCCCCGCGTTCCGTCTCACGTCCCTTGCGTCTCCATGATCCTGGCGCGGCGCGGCGCGGCACAGCACAGGCGCGACCACCGCGCGCGGGACCCGGCCGCCGGCGATTCCACCAGGGTCGCTCTCATGCCCCGCCCGCCTCCATGGTCCTGACGCAGTGCAGTACGGCCGCGACGACCGCGCGGTGGACCGGCTGGGTGAGGGTGTCGGTGAGTGCCGGGTCGCGATGGCCGGTCAGGATGCTCTCCAGGACCGGGGCGAGCGCGGCGAGCGCGGGGTCGGCGCGGAAGGCGGCCAGGTTCTCGCGGGTGGCCTCCGCGCTCTCGCCGTGGCCGACGGCGGCGGCGGCGAGGTTGCCGAGGGGCAGGCCCAGATGCATCGCCGGCCACAGCGCCACCGGCACCTCCTGCTCGCCCCGCAGCGCGGCCAGCGCCCGCGCGGCGACCGGCGCGTCCAGCGGACCCAGGCCGGCGGCGGCCGGCGCGTCCCGCTCCCCGGCGAGGTACCGCTCCAGCACCCGCGCCAGCGGCCGGAACCGCGGATCCAGGCCGCCGTACCGCGCGAGCTGCTGCCGCGCCTTCACCCGGGCCGCGCTGTTGCCGCGCTCCGCGGAGACCAGCGCCGCGATCACGGGCTCCCACACCAGCCCCCACACGGCGGCGGCCACGGCCCTCCCCGCGTCCGGGGCCGCGCCCCGAGCCGCCGCCCCCAGCCCCGCCAGCGCCTCCCGCACCCGCTGCGGGTCCCCGGCGACCCGGCCGAGCAGCCGGTCCAGGGCGACACCGGGCACCTCGCCGACGCGTGCGCACAGCACTCCGGGGTCGTCCGGCGGCTCGGCGGCCGACGGGCCGAACTCCCGCAGATCGTCGGTGACCGCCCGCACCACGTCCGCCGTCCGCCCTCCGGTCAGCACCCCCAGCAGCGCCGCGGCCGTATGGTGGGCGACCGCGCCCGCCGCGTCCCGCGCATGGACGTGCAGATACGTGCCGTAGTTGGCGTGGCTGACGGCGATGGTCGCCGGGACCCCGGCCCGGTAGGCGTACCGCAGACTGTCCCGCCCCCGCGCCAGGGCGAGTTCACCGCGGCCGCGCGCGTTCTCGACGTTCGCGAGAGCGCCGTAGACCTCGCCCAGGTGCAGCGGGTCGCCGGCGGTCTCGAACACCTCGCGGCACTGCTCCAGCAACGCCAGCGCCTCCCGAGCCCGCCCCAGCCGCAGCAGCGGCATGTACGCCGGGAACCGCGCCTGCGCGAGATCGGTGGCCGCCGCGCCCCGGCCCGCCTTGGACGCGCACAGCTCGGCGTTGTGCTCCAGCGCCTGCTGCCACCGCTCCGCGTGGACCGCCGCCCGCTGGACGGTGTCGCAGAACTCCTCCCACACCTCCCACCACAGCACCGCCTCGTCCCGTCCGGCGTTCTCCCTCGGCAGCGCGTCCATCCGGCGGCGCAGCTCCCGCGCCTCGGCCAGCACGGCCGCCGACTCCGCCCGCTCCACCAGCACATGCAGCCGGTGCACCGGCCCGAGCAGCCGCGTCCACGCGCCGAGCCGGGAGCGCCGGGCGTGCTCGGTCTCCGTCCCGGCGAACGCCAGCGCCTCGTCGAGACGGCCGGTGCGCAGACACAGCCCGGCCAGCGAACCGGCCGCCAGGGCGGCGGCCGTGTGGTCCTCGCGTCCCAGCGCGGCGGTCAGCTCGGCGCGCGCCTGCCGCTCGGCGGTCGCCGGATCGGTCGCCCACAGCACCTCGGCCAGCGCCCCGGAGGACGGCCGGACGCCGCCGCCGGTGGCGGCGAGCGCGGCGATGCGGCGCAGCACCGGCAGGACCCGCGCCCGCGTGGGCCGGCTGTCGTCCCGGCGCAGCACGGCGTGCAGCAGCGCCTCGGCGCCCTCCCACAGCCGGATGCGGATCAGATAGGGCGCGGCGGCCAGTCCGGCCCGCGCCAGCAGCGGACCGGCGAACCGGGCCCCGTCGGCGCCGGTGCCCTCCCGGTGCCACGCCAGCTCGAAGACGCGTGTCCAGTAGCCGGACATCCGCTCGTCCACCAGCCGCCGGAACTCCGCCCCGGCCCGCTCGCGTCCGGCGGCGGCGACGGCGGCCGGAAGGCCGTACGACTCCTCGGCCGCCTCGGTGGTGCCGGACGGGTCCGGTCCGCCGCTCCGCCGCGGGGTCACCAGAGCGCACGCCACGAGCGCCGCGAGACCCGGCCCGGCCGGTTCCCCGGGATGGCCGAGACGGCCGCGCAGCTCGGGCCAGTTGTGGTCCACGGCGATGCGGGTGCGGTCGTCCTCCTCCAGGCAGCACAGGAAACGGAAGAGATCGCGGTGGGCGGGCGCGAGTCCTTCGGCGACCCGGTCCGCCCAGGTCCGCAGCGCCCGCGAGAAGTCGTCGTCACCGGACCCGGCCGCTGTGAGGAATCCTTCCGGCAGTCCACCGGCCTGCGCCGGGACCGGGTCGGCCGCCCGCGCGTCGGCGAGTTCCAGCAGCCTGGGATGACCGCGGGCGGCGTCCAGCAGCCCGGTGACGTGCCGCCGTCCGGCATGCGCGGGTACGCCCGGCACGCGGCCGTCGGCCAGCCGGGCGAGGTGCGGCAGCTCGCGGGCGAGCAGCACCGCCTCGTCCGGGCTCAGCAGTCCGACGGGTTCGGTGGCCAGCCGGGGCCCGAGGTCCGGCGGCCGCACCCGCCCGGTGAGCAGCAGCCGCCCGGCGCCGGCCCGCCCGGTCAGCGCCGCGAGCAGCGGGCCCCACCGCCCGTCCCGCCAGCCGCCGTCCGGTGTGAGCAGACCGTCCACCCGGTCCACGACGACCAGCAGGCGCCGGTGCGCGAGGCATCCCGCGACGGCCGCGACGAACTCCTCGTACCGGCCCGCCGCACCGAGCAGCGGCCCGCAGTCGAGCCCCTCTACGGCGGAGTCGAGGGCGGCCGCGAGGTTCGCGAGCGCGGCCCCGCCCGCGGCCGCACCGGCCCTCTCGGGCACCTGGCACCACACCACTCGCTCGAAGGCGTGCGCGTGCGTGGCCGCCGACTCCAGCGCGCAGGCGGTCTTCCCGGCCCCCGGCATCCCCAGGAGCAGCACTCCGGCCGTCCGGCCGCGCGGCGCCAGTACGGCACTGACGCGGGCCATCAGCCCGACCCGCCCGACGAACCGCTCACCGAGCGGCGGCAGCCCCGCGCCCGTAACACCCCCGGCCCCGTCCCCGGCCCCGTCCCCGGCCCCGTCCCCGGCTCCGTCCGGCGCCTCGGGTGCCGTCAGCCGCAGCCGCGCGGCCCGCGCCCCGAACAGCGCCGGAGTGGCCGCCAGGAGCGCGGGATCGCCTCGCCCCGGCACCGGGTCCTGCGTCACCGCCGCCGCCAGCGCGCGGGGCAGGGTGTGTCCCTCCAGCAGCAGCCGCCGGTACAGCGACTCGGCGAGCGTGATCGCGAAGTCGTCCGGCACCGGATACCGCATCGCCAGCACCGCACATCCGAGCCGGTCGACCAGCTCGCCGGCGAGCACACCCACCGCCTCGGCGCCGCCACCGGCGGGCTCCCCGCCCGTCCCGTCGCCCGGAGCCTCCGTGACCTCCGCAGCCGCCGTCTTCTCCGCCGCCTCCGTCTCCTCGGTGCTCTCCGGGTCCTCCGTGCCCTCTGGCGCGTCCGCCACCGGCACGCCCAGCGCCCGTCGCCGTTCCCGCACGGTCAGCGCCCCCGACCAGCAGGCGGACAGCGTCACCAGACGGACGCCGCGCGCGGTCGCCAGCAGCGCGGCCAGTTCGCGGGCGGGGATGCGGTCCGGCCGGCCGGTGCCGGTCTCCAGGAGCAGCTCGCCGGGAGTGCCGTGCGCGGAGACGTGCACCACGTCCCAGCCGCCCGGCCGGTCCAGTACGGCCCGGAGGCGGTCGCGGGTCACCCCGTACTGGAGCGTGTGCAGTTCGATCGCCCGTCCGGAGCCGGTGAACAGCCCGGTCAGCGCCAGGCGTTCGCGCCGCAGGTTCAGTGCCCGGCTGCCCTCCGGCAGGCTGAACAGGGCCAGCATCCGCACCGGCCGCCCGCCGGCCCCGTCCGGCGCCTCGTCCGCCTCGCCGACCTGCATCACCGGCGTCACACCGCGGGCGGCCAGCGGCCGTCCGTCCAGCCGCGCCAGCTCCAGCGGCACGTAGAGCAGCCGCCGCGCCTCCGGCAGCCGCGCCGGGACCACCACCCGCAGCACCACCGGAGCGGCCGCGAGCAGGAGCGGGGCCGCCGGTCCGAGGACGTGCTCGCCGAGCCACACGCCGACCTCGCGCACGATCTCCCGCTCCCGGGCGACCCGCTCGTCGGGCGGGGTGTGGCGGCGCACATGGCCGGGGATGTCGAGGAACGCCTCGTACCGCGGGGAGTCACGGTCCAGCCGCACCTCGTGCCGGGCCAGCACCCGGCCGCCTTCGGACAGCTCCCACCGCCAGCGGTCGATCCCGCCGAACCCGGTCACCCGCAGGACGAGTTCGCGGTCTCCCGGCCCCCCGGTCACCGCTCAGCCGCCGAGCGCCCGGCGCAGCTCCCGCAGCTGCCGCACGGCGCCCTGCACGGCCGCCCTCGCCGGATGGGCCGGCGGGAGTTCCGCCAGCGCCCGCTCGTAGGTCTCCTGCGCCTCGGGCAGGTACCGGACCTGCCCGGACTCCAGCAGCGCCGCCAGCGCGCCGCCGAGGTTGACCAGCCGCACGGCATGCATCGGATGGTGGGCGGGTGTGGCCCGGAGCGCGGCACGGGCGTGGCGGAGGGCCTCGTCGAGGGTGTCCGGGTCGCGGTGGCCGCGGGCGCGGCGCAGCAGGGCGTTGGCGAGGTTGGACTCGGTGCCGGCGTACTCGGGGTGGTCGGTGGCGAGGACGTCGAGGCAGGCGCGGTACAGGCCGATCGCCTCGTCGATGTCGGCGGTGCGGCCGCGGTGGTCGAAGGCCTCCTGCAACGAGGTGGCCAGCGAGGACATGTGGCGGCCCAGTTCGGGGTCGCCCGGCGGCGAGGCGTCGACGGCCCGGCGGCCGTGGTCCAGGGACCGGTCGAGCAGCCGCTCGTCACGCTCCCGCTCCCAGCGCAGCCGGTAGAGCATGCACAGGGCGGAGAGGGCCGAGGCGTGGTGCGGATCGTCGGCCGGGTACCGGTCGCGCGCCTGCTCGGCGGCGGTCACCGCACCGCGCAGCAGCGTCAGGTCGCCGGTCTGCCCGTACGCGAGCCGCAGCCGGTCGGCTGTGTGCAGAGGATCCTCGGACGGCTCGCTCCGGGCGGATGCGGGTGTTTCCGGCTTCTTCGGTCTGCCGAACCATCGGGCCACGCCTGCCCCCTCGGGTAGCCGGACTTCGCCGACGACTCCTGTGAGATAGCCGACCGGGCGTCCACCCAAACCCCGTTCGTCCCGCGTGCCGTCAGCGGTCCCGCCCGCAGGCGTAGGCGAGCGGTGAGATCAACTCCTCGGCGTCCGGCAGCCACCGGTTCGCGGGCGTCGGACGGCAGGCCCACTGCACGGCACCCCGCGAACCGAACCGGGTGGGCGGCGCGGCCACGTAGGCGCCCTCGCCCAGCGCCACCAGATCCAGCGAGGACAGCGACCATCCGAGCTTGCGCACCAGGTCGGGCACCTTCGCCGCCGCCCCCGGCAGCACGAAGAACTGCATCCGCCGCGCCGGCGTCAACGTGACCGGACCGAGGGTGAGTTCCATCCGCTCCATCCGCGCGAGGGCCAGGAAGCCGGCCGTCTCGGGGACGGAGATCGCGTCGAAGGTGCGGCCCGTCGGCAGCAGGATCGAGGCGTTCGGCTGTTTCTGCCACATACGGCGGGCGACGGTCGCGCTGCCCGTCGCCTGGGTCGCCCAGTCCGGGCGGGCGGGATGTGCGCCGGGCGCGTCGCACACGGCGTCGCCGCAGGAGCAGAGCTGCACCCCGTCGACGGCTTCCAGCCAGGTGCCCGGGAACACGTCCCAGTGGCGCTCCTCGGCGTAGCGAACGGCGGTCTCCAGCAGCGATTCCCCGCGCTGCTTCGGAATCTGTGCGGCTTCGGTGCCCGGGATCGTCTCTTCCACGTGGAACACAACTCCCGTGCTCACCCCGGGTTACGGCCCCGGCCGCGCGCGGGGGAGGAGCATCGATTCGGCGTCCGGGGCGCATGGGTGCACGGGTGGGGGCGCGCGGGAGGATCCGCGGTGGGACCTGGGTAGCCACGAGAGGGGGCGGGTGGGGACGGGCTCCGCCTTACCCCGGCATTCCGTGCATGCTCCGCGTTTTCGGGGCATGTCCGCATTTTCGGTATGACCGCGGGGCATTGATCTTCACGACCGGACTCCTCACCGCCGGCGACGGGGTGCGGGCCCGGGGAAGACACGACAACTCGGTGCGCGGGCAGGCACCGCAGCCACAGGGGGTTCACGCCATGGCCGCAAGGCCTCTCGTCGCGCGGCAGCCGAACGAACGGCTGCAGGCGCTCATCCAGGAAGCGGGCTGCTCGAACGCCGGGCTGGCCCGCCGGGTCAACATGTGCGGCGCGGAACACGGACTCGACCTGCGCTACGACAAGACGTCCGTGGCCCGCTGGCTGCGCGGACAGCAGCCGCGCGGCCGGGCCCCGGCGATCATCGCCGAGGCGCTCGGCCGCAAACTCGGCCGTACGGTCACGATCGACGAGATCGGCATGGCCAACGGCAAGAACCTCGCGTCGGGCGTCGGCCTCCAGTTCTCGCCGACGGTACTGGGAGCCATCGAGCAGGTCTGCGAGCTGTGGCGCAGCGATGTCGGGCGCCGCGACTTCCTGTCCGGTTCGTCCGTCGCCGCCTCGGCGCTGGTCGAGCCGAGCCGCGACTGGCTGATCTCGGCGCCCGACGCGCAGGTGGCCCGCGCGGCCGGCCCGCGCGTGGGCCAGTCCGACGTGACCGCCGTGCGGTCGATGACCCAGGCGCTGGTCGACCTGGACCACCAGTACGGCAGCGGGCATGTGCGCCCGGTCGTCGTGCACTACCTCAACAGCGTGGTCTCGGGTCTGCTCGCGGGCTCCTACCGGGAGGCCGTGGGACGCGAACTGTTCGCCGCCGTGGCCCGGTTGACCGAACTCGCCGGGTACATGGCCGTCGACACCGGCCAGCCGGGCCTCGCCCAGCGCTACTACATCCAGGCGCTCCGGCTCGCCCAGGCCGCCGGAGACCGCGGCTACGGCGGCTACGTGCTCGCGGCGTCCATGAGCCACCTCGCCGCGCAGCTCGGCAACCCGCGTGAGATCGCCCAGTTGGCGCGGGCGGCGCAGGAAGGGGCGCGGGGGCGCGTGACACCGCGCGCGGAGGCCATGTTCCACGCGGCGGAGGCGCGCGGGCACGCGCTCATGGGCGACGCCCGGGCCGCTCAGGCGGCGGCCGGGCAGGCGGTGAACGCCATGGACCGGGCCGACCCGGACGCCGGCGACGACCCCGCGTGGATCGCGCACTTCGATCACGCCTACCTCGCCGACGAACTCGCCCACTGCCACCGCGACCTGGGCCAGGCCGAGGCCGCCGCGCGGTGCGCCCAGGAGTCGCTGGACGGCCATCCCGAGTCCCGGGCCCGGCGCCGCGCGATCGGATATGTGCTGCTCGCCACGGCCCAGGTGCAGCAGCGCGAGATCGAACAGGCCTGTCACACAGGGCTGAAGGCGGTGGAGCTGCTGGAGACCCTGCGCTCCGACCGGGGTGCCGAGTATCTGGAGGACTTCCAGCAGCGCCTGGAGCCGTTCCGGGACGAGTCGGTGGTGAGGGAGTTCGGGGCGCGGCTGGATCTGCGCCAGGCGGCGTGAACGGACGGCCCGTCGCGGCGTGAAGCCAGGGGAAACGGCTGGTGGACGAGGGGGAGGTGAGGCGAACAGCTCGCCGCGGGCCGGTCTGTTACGGCGGTCACAGGGCAGGCGGTCACGCCCTGTGCTGCGTGGCACCCGGCTCCGGGGACCCGGTAGCGTGAGCCGACGATTCCGAAGGTCCCCCATTCGTAGGAGTCCCGGTGACGCAGAGTGGACAGGGCGAGGAGCCCTCGGCGCAGCCCGCGCACGAAGGCATCGTGCTGCCCTCAGACGGTGGCGAACCCCTGCTGCCGGGCATGACGGCAGGCCCCGGCCGCCCCGCCGACGGCCCCCTCCCGGCCCAGGCGCCGCCCGGCGGCCAGGCCTGGGGGCAGCCGTGGGGACCCGGTCAGCAGCAGCACGCCGCCCCGCCCCAGCAGAACTGGCCGGCGTCGCCGGACCAGGGCTGGGCGGCGCAGCAGGGCGGCGGCTATCCGGCACAGCAGCAGCAGCCGCAGCAGCACCAGCAGCCTCACCAGCCGCAGCACCAGCAGTCCCACCAGCCGCCGCAGCACCAGCACCCCGGTGGTGTGTCGGCTCCCGGTGCCGGGCCGCTGCCGCCCGAGGGCGCGCCCGGTCCGTCGTACGGCGGTGCCGCGGGCGCGTACGGGGCTCCGGGCGGAGCGGGTGTCCCGATGCCGCCGCAGGGCGGCGGGATGCCGCTGCCGCCCGCCGCCGACGAGGGCGCCACCCAGTACATACCGCCGGTCGGCGCCGCCTCCCCGATACCCGGCGGCCCCGGCCAGGACAACGCCACCCACTACCTGCCGCCCGTGCGGCCCGCGGCCGCCGCCGACGAGGGCGCGACGCAGTACCTGCCGCCCGTTGCGCCGGGCGCGCTGCCGCCCGAGACGCCCGGCGCGGCCGGTGCGGCCGGTGCCGAGCGCCCCGCCGAGACCACCCAGTACCTGGGCCGGGCCCGCCAGGGCGGCGCCCCCGGTGCCGACGCCGACGCCACCCAGTACATCCCGCCGGTCGCCGGCGGACGCGAGACGCCCGCCGAGTTCGACAACCTCTTCCGCAGCGAGGGCGCCGACGGCACCCGGCAGCTGCCGCGCTTCCAGGACCCGCAGCCGCCGCAGCCGTCGTACGACGAGCCCGGCCCGGACCGGGGCCGCCGCCGTACCGGCTCGCGGGTGCCGGTGATCGCGGCCTGCGGCATCGCCATCGCGGTGGTCGGGATCGGCGCGGGCGCGCTGCTCGCCGGCGGCGGCGAGGACGACGAGACGCCGGCGCCGGTCTCCGCCACCGCTCCCGCGAGTCAGTCCGCCTCCGCCTCGCCCTCGCCGTCGGCCGATCCGGCCGAGCAGCAGGCGATCGAGCTGGACAAGCTGCTCGCCGACAGCGGCGACAGCCGGACCGCGGTGATCAACGCGGTGAACGACGTGAAGTCCTGCGACAACCTGGCGCAGGCCGCCAAGAACCTGCGGGACGCGGCCGGCCAGCGCAACGACCTGGTCACCAAGCTGTCCGGGCTGAGCGTCGACGAGCTGCCGGACCACGCGGCGCTGACCACCGCGCTCACCAAGGCCTGGAAGGCGTCCGCGTCGGCCGACGAGCACTACGCGGCCTGGGCGGACCAGGTGGCCGGCCAGAAGGACAAGCTCTGCAAGAAGGGCCAGGCCCGCAGCACCGGCCAGACCCAGGCCGGCAACCGGGAGAGCGGCACCGCGACCACGCAGAAGGCGGAGGCCGCCAAGCTGTGGAACGCGATCGCCAAGGAGTACGGCCTGACCGAGCGGCAGCCGACCCAGCTCTGAGCGGCGGGGTCAGCCGACCTCCGCGCCCTCCAGCGTCTCCGTCACGTCGATGAAGCCCTTGCGGGCGGCGACCAGCCGGCCGTCGCGGACGACCTGGAGGGTGACGTCGGCGTTGACCAGGCGCGGGAAGCCCACCGAGGCCAGCCGGTCCTGGAACTTCCAGCGCAGTGTCGGGGTGAGTCCGCCGGTGGTGACCTCGACGCCGTCGTCCAGCGCCCGGCGCACCGTGCTCGCCGACACCTCCTCGCCGCCGAGTCCCTCGACGATCGAGCGGAAGACGGTGTACGCGATCCAGGTGGTCTGCACACCGGCGTCCGCCGGGTCGATGCGGGTGTCGGAGAAGGCCTGCTCGCGGACGACCCGCTTCATCTCGTCCCAGCGCTTGTCGGTCTCCACCGGGTACCAGCCGGTGATGTACGCCCCCTCGTACGGCCCGGAGCGGCCGCCGGAGGCGTCGATGACCGTCTGGTCGACGCTGCCCAGCACCGTCCCGGTGCGCACCTCCGGGTAGTCCTCCCGGGCGCGCCGGAAGGAGTCCATGAAGGTGCTGGTGCGGCCGCCGAGCGCGGGTACCACACAGCCGCGCTCGGCCGGGTCGGCGGTGGCCCGCCGCAGCGCCTGCTCCGACTGCGCGGAGAACTCGGTGGCGTCCTCGGCGGCGCGCAGGTCGTCCGCCGGGTCGTGGCCGCCCGCCTTCAGGCCCGAGTCGATCAGCGTGGGCAGCTCGTCGCCCGCGATGGTGTCGGCGCGGACCAGGGTCACCGGGCCGCAGTCGTCGGCCAGCTCCTTGCCGAGGCCGGCCAGCAGGGCGGGCTGGCCGCCGTTGACCGGATAGGACAGCGGGCTGGTGAACTCGTCGTTGGTGACGCCGTAGCCGCCTATGTACGGGATGCCGGCGCCCTCCAGGACCGGGAAGTAGGAGCCGGCGTGCTGGCTGTAGGAGCCGACCACCGCGACCACGTTCTCCTTGACCGCGCGCCGGGCGCACTTCGCGGCGTCCACGCTGTCGTTGTGGTCGTTGCAGATCAGCACCCGCAGCTTGCGGCCCTTGATCCCGCCCTCGGCGTTCACATGACGGGCGTAGGCGAGGGCGAGGGCGGGCATGCCGGGCTTGTCGGTCGCGTGGGTGTCCGACGGCGCCCAGGTCATCACGGTGATGGTGTCGTCCCCGGAACCCCCCGTGATGCCGGGGACGACACCGCATCCGGCGACGAGCGACGCACCCGCCATCATGAGGGCCGCGGCTTTGGCGGGCCGGTGGATGGCGAGGAGGAATGTGCTGCGGGTGCGTTGCCTGCCGGTCATGGTTCCGCACGATTCCGCCACATCGCTAACCTGGGAGTGACCGTCGGTCAACGAACGGTGACGTGCAGGTGAATTACGGGGGCCGGTGCACGGCCCGACGGGGGGAACGTACGATCGATGACCGTGCAAGAGGTCCAAGGTTCGGAGAAGTCTTCCCGTCGCGGCCGTCGCTCATCCACGATGGGGGGCATGCCGCTGAACGACATGCCGTGGTGGCGCTGGCGCAGCAATGTGCGCTCGGCGCTGCACATGCTCTCCGACCCGGGGTTCCAGAGGGACGTCTGGCTGGCGGGTGTCGAGGGGTACGGAGACGTGACCGACGCCGTCTACCGGCTGGTCGAGGACACCTGGCTGGATCACTGGTCCGCCGAGAAGTACGTCGGCACGATCTTCCGCGACTCGCAGGAGGCGGCGCTGGTCGACACCGCGGTGCTGCGGGTGCTGCGGATCATGCACCAGGTGGGTCCCGACGCTCCGGTGTCCTCCTACCTCCAGCATCCCGGCTGGCCGGAGGCGGTGCAGGCGGCGCGGGACGCCCATGTGCGGATGGCGGTGAGCGACGGGGAGGACCCGGAGGGCGAGCCGCAGACGCTCGAGGTGCTGCGCATCCTGACCCGGTCCGCCTAGCGGAACGATTGCCGGGTCCAGGGCTCCTTGTGCGACCCTGTGCTGCATGAACGAGCAGTCCACCGGAGCCGCGGCCCCCGCCGACCAATACGTCCTCACGCTCTCGTGCCCGGACAAGCAGGGCATCGTGCACGCCGTGTCGAGCTATCTGTTCATGACCGGCTGCAACATCGAGGACAGCCAGCAGTTCGGTGACCACGACACGGGACTGTTCTTCATGCGGGTCCACTTCTCGGCGGAGGCGCCGGTGACGGTGGAGAAGCTGCGGGCCAGCTTCGCGGCGATCGGCGACTCCTTCCACATGGACTGGCAGATCCACCGCGCCGAGGAGAAGATGCGGGTCGTCCTGATGGTCAGCAAGTTCGGGCACTGCCTGAACGACCTGCTGTTCAGGGCGCGGATCGGGGCGCTGCCGGTGGAGATCGCCGCGGTGGTCTCCAACCACCGCGACTTCGCGGAGCTGGTGCGCTCCTACGACCTGCCCTTCCACCACATCCCGGTGACCCGGGACACCAAGGCGGAGGCGGAGGCGCGGCTGCTGGAGATCGTCCGCGAGGAGCGCGTGGAGCTGGTCGTGCTGGCCCGCTACATGCAGGTGCTCTCCGACGATCTGTGCAAGCAGCTGAGCGGCCGGATCATCAACATCCACCACTCCTTCCTGCCGAGCTTCAAGGGCGCGAAGCCCTACCACCAGGCGCACGCGCGGGGCGTGAAGCTGATCGGCGCGACGGCGCACTATGTGACCGCCGACCTCGACGAGGGCCCGATCATCGAGCAGGAGGTCGAGCGCGTCGGCCACGACGTGACCCCGGACCAGCTCGTCGCCATCGGCCGCGACGTGGAGTGCCAGGCGCTGGCGCGCGCGGTGAAGTGGCACGCGGAGCGCCGCATCCTGCTGAACGGCCGCCGGACGGTCGTCTTCGCCTGACGGCTACATGCGGCTCAGGGACGCCGCCGCGTGCAGGACGTCCCTGATGGCCTCGCGGTCGCCGTCCTGGCCGGCGGCCGCCTCGTCGGGCGGGACATGGCCCGCGGCGAGACGGCAGAACTCCACGCCGTCCAGGGCGACATGGGCGACCTCGTGGTCCGTGGACGGCGAGGCCGCGGGGGAGTCCAGCGGGATCAGCCACTCGCCGCCGCCGGAACCCTCGATCTCCAGCCGGAGGGTGCGCCCGGGCTCGCCCGCGGCGACGAGGTGCCGGCCGGTCCGCGCGGGCGCGGCCAGTCCCGCCTGCCGGCGTTCGGCGAGCGCCGAGGGAAGCATCCGGGCCGCGAGGTCGATCATGCGGTTGAGGTGGCGCCCGGAGGGCGCGGCGTAGGGGTAGTCCACCGCGTCCGCGATGTCCTCCGCATGCACCCAGCACTCGAACGCCCGGTCGATCATGGTGTCGTGCAGCGGGAGGGAGAACCCGCCGTACGACACCGGCATCAGGCCGGCGCCGCCGCCGGTGAAGGCCACCGTCCGCACGATGCCGTGGCTCTGCTCGCGCCAGGGCCCGCGCACGGAGCGGGTCGGCGGGAAGTGCGAGGCCCGCCAGTACGCCTCCGTGCGGCCCGCCGGGTTCGGCAGCTCCGCGTCGATGTCGCCCAGCGGGTCGTCGAGCCCGAGCGCGACCGCCACCAGCCCGTCGACGGCGAGGAGATGGGCGATGACCCCGGCGACGGTGGTCCGCCGGCTCGTCGCCTCCTTGCCGTCGAACCAGCGCAGCCGCACCGGAGCGTGCCACTCCGAGTCCCCGAAGTCCTGGAGCAGCGCGTCCAGTCGCGCGGTCTCGGCGTCGTACGCCGCGGCCCACTCGGGGACCGGGATGCGCGGCGGGCGGCGGTCCAGGCAGCTCTCCAGCACCCGGGTGCGCAGCGACGGGTCCAGGTCGAGGCTCTCCGGCGGGTGCAGCAGGCCGACCGCCTCGCGCAGCCGCCGCGCCTCGTCGGCGCAGCTTCCGCAGTCGCCGAGGTGTTCCTCGACGGCGGTGGTCTCCTCCGGCGAGCACGCGGACAGCGCCCAGGCGCCCAGCAGGGACTTCAGGACGCGGTGCTCCAGCACCAGCGGGACGGGTCCGGGGGCCATGGCCGCGCGCAGTTCGTCGAGGGCGGGCAGGGGCCTGCCGCTGTCCTCCACGGAGGCGCGGGGCAGCGGTATACGGGGCGACCGCTTCTCGGTTCCCTCGTGCTCGTGCTCGTTGTCGTTCTCGTCGAACGGGGTCGGCTCGGTCACACCGCACCGCCGTATCCCGGCGGCGCCCCGGGGGTGCCGGTGTCGTGGGCCGTGGACAGCAGTTGGAGGCCGAGGCGCAGCCGGCGGCGGGCCTCGTCCTCGGTGACGCCGAGGTCGGCCGCTGTCTGGCGGTAGTCGCGGCGCTGGAAGTAGGCCAGTTCCAGGGCGGCGCGCAGCGGGCTCGGCATGGCCTGGACGATGTAGTCGGCGCGGGCGGCGACGGAGGCGTGGCGGACCTTGTGCTCCAGTTCCTCGGAGGTGCCGTGGCCGCCTTCGACGAGGGCGGCGGTCTCGGTGGCGCGCAGCCGCTGCACGGCGAGACGGTGGGTGAGCCCGGCGACCCAGGAGCGCAGCGGGCCCTGTTTGGGGTCGTAGGCGTCGGGGTGCTCCCAGACGTGGGCGAAGACCTCGCGGGTCACGCCGTCGGCCGCGCGCTCGTCGCCGAGGACGCGGTGGGCGAGGCCGTGCACCAGGGAGGCGAAGCGGTCGTAGAGCTCGCCGAGGGCGGCCGCCTCACCGCGGGCGAGCCGCTGCTGCATCTTGCGGTCCCAGCGGGGCGGGGTGTCCCTCCTCGCCATACGGCCACCTCCCCCTGATCCGTCGCCGAGTCCGGTCGTGACTCCAGCGTGCGTCCACCGTCATCCCGAATGTAGTCGGCACGTCCGACAACGCACGCCCCTTTGTGGCAATGCACGCCCCCGACGGGCCGGGAGTGATAACGGACCTTCTTTGATGGCGCTTACCCGTCCCTTCGGTACACACAACCGGTTAGATCTGATCGAACAGGATCGAAGTCGACTGAAACAAGCCCTTTCCGATCGGTTTCCGTTTCCAGGGCGGTGTTTCAGGGAACGGCCGCTGGGCAGCCACGCAGAAGGAAGCGTAGGACCTGCTTCCGTTTCCTGGCGGTTCCGGGAAGTCCGGCGAGTGAAGGGCATGGTGGTGGCGTTCAATGTGACCGGCGGCGAGCAGGGTGAGTGGGCCGTGCTCCATGTGTCGGGCGAGCTGGACCTGGTGACGTCGCCGGTGCTGCGGCAGCGGGTGCACGACGCGGTGGCCGAGGGCCGCCACAGTCTCGTCCTGGACCTCTCCGAGGTGTTCTTCTGCGACTCCAGCGGGGTCGGCGTGCTCATCGCCGCCCGCCGTCTGCTCCGTTCCTGCCAGGGCCGGTTGCGGCTCATACTGCCCGCCGAGGGTGCGGTCGACGGGTCCCACGTCAACCGGGTGCTGGGCGCCCTGGGCGTGCGCCGGCTGTTCGACGTCCACCCCGATCTCGCCTCCGCCGTCTCGGAGGAGTCCCGTCCGCTGTCGGCGTGACCTGCCGCACGTCTGCCACATCGTTGTCCCGGAATTTCCCCGGTCTTGGCACAACCGTCGTTTTCCAGCTCCCCGACCTGCCATGGCGTCGTACGCTCCGAGCGAGACGCACCCCGACGTGATGTGAGGCGGCCCGAGAAGACATGGTCAGCAGCGAGTACGAGAGCAGGATCGCGGCCAGGTTCGCCACCTTCGACCAGGACGGCAACGGCTCCATCGACCGCGAGGACTTCAGCCGGGCGGCCAAGGCGCTGCTCGCGCGGTTCGGTGTCGCGGCCCGGTCCGACAAGGGTCAGGCGCTGTACGGCGGCGCGGAGGCGTTCTGGCAGGGCATGGCGGGGATAGCGGACCGTGACGGCGATCAGCGCATCACCCGTGAGGAGTTCGTGGGCGGGGCGGTGAAGCGGCTGCGGGACAACCCCGACCGGTTCGCCGAGATCGCCCGCCCCTTCCTGCACGCCGCCCTGGACGTCGCCGACACCGACGGCGACGGCGCGGCGACCGTCGAGGACACCGCGCGGGCACTGAACGCGCTGGGCGTGCCCGAGAACGTGGCCCGCGCGGCCGCCGCCGCACTGGCCGCCGACGGCGACGGCAAGGTCGGCGAGGCGCAGATCGTGCCGGCCTTCGCGCGCTACTTCACCGTCCCCGAGTAGGCCCGCGACACCGCGTACTCGACCGGCCCGCCACCCGCAGCCCACCGCGCGGCGGGCACGGCGGCGATGCCGCGTTCACCTGGGAGGCGGAGGTTCAACCGCCTCTCAGGCATGCCCTGATGCCCGCCGAACGCGCCAATGATGGTACGGAGAGTGAGGAATTGCTCACGGTTCGCCTTGGTGAGCGGAACTCTCCGAACGGCGCTGGGCTGCGCAATCGCGAAAAGCGTGGAAAACGGATGGATGCGCCCGCAGCGGATGTCACGGATTGTGGCATCGCGTAATTACGGAGCGTAGATATTGCGTGAGGTCCCGCGTGGTACTCGCGACATCCCGGAGCCGGAGTTGGCCTCCGGTACCTTGTGGGGGATGTGCCTCATTCCTGCTGTTCGACTCCTTGCGATGAGGGTCGCACAGTATGCCGCACGGGTAATCCTTCGCGCGGGAATATGCCCGAAGCGCTTGTTGGGGTGACCGTACGTCAACGAAGCTGTGCTGCAAGGGATTCACGTTCCGTGACCCTTGCTCTGGCCATTGTTCTGGGCATGCAGAAAATGGCTACGATCGTGGCCCTCGTGAGGCGCGAGCCTCTGTGTCCATCGGTTCGGATGGTGTGAGCGGTGCAGGTGCTTCAAATGCAGCTGGAGATCCGGCCCGACCCCGCTGAAGTGGGGCGGGCGCGGAGGTGGGCACGGGCGCGGCTCGCCGGGTCCGCGATAGCGGCCGACGAACCGCTCGCCGAGACGTTGATCCTGCTCGTCTCCGAACTCGTCACGAACGCCGTGGTGCACACCGGCCGTCCGGCCGTGCTGCGGCTCTGTCTGCCCCAGGCCGCCGCCGGCGCGGCGACCGTGCGCCTGGAGGTCGCCGACGGCAGCGACCGGGCGCCGGTGCCCCGTTGGGTCGACAGCGAGGAGACCGGCGGGCGGGGTCTCGCGCTGGTCGACGGGCTCGCCGACCGCTGGGGCTGGAACCAGGAGGGTGCCGGCAAGCGCATCTGGTGCGAACTCGACCGGCACAGCGCGGCGGGCGGCGGGGCGGCGGCCTACGGGAGCGGCGGCGCGGCGGCGTACGAGGGGTGCGAGGGGCTGGCGTACGAAGCGGTGTGACGCCGTGCCGGGGGGCATGGGCGCACGGCGCCCCGGCGGGCTGTGCCGCGGGGTGGGGTGATGCGCCGGGACATGCTTCCGTGCGCGCCTCTGTGAAAACGGACCTAAGTGACAAATCCCCTCACGGGTGTTGACGTCGCGTGTCCGTTTGATCACGCTTGTGGTCAGCGATTCGCCGCGAGGGGACGGCGAGGGTCCCGGTGACGGGTGCCCTCGGCGAGTGTGGGTCGCGGTCCGGCGTCGGTTCCCTCGGGGGGCAGCGGGAACCGGGGTGGGAACGCCGGGGGCCGGATGGCGGCGCGTGGTGCCGTGCTCGGGGCGGGCGCCCTCGCGCCGCCAGCCGGATTCCCTGGCAGTCCTTAGACGGCCCCCCGCCGGATGTCCGGCCTCGAAGCCCCACCCGTTTCTTCCTCCACAGGTTGTGGACAACTTTTCGGGATTCCGCTCACCCTTGCGGGGCGTCGCCGTACACCGCCGGTTGTCCACAAGGGCGGGAAAACCGGTGGGGTGTTGTCGGTGCCGTTGCCTAACGTCGACCGCATGACCTATCGCGACCTCGCCGTCCGCCCGGTGCTGACCTGGTCCCTCGTGGCGGTCGCCGCCCGGATGCCGGTGGCCATGGCGCCCCTGGCCGTGGTGTTCCTGGTACGGGAGCGGCCCGGCGGCTACTCGCTGGGCGCACTGCTCGCGGCCGGTTACGTGCTCGGCGAGATCGTCGGCGCGCTGCTGCTCGGGATGCGGCTGCGGCCGGAGCGGGCGCGGCGGCACATGGGCGCCGGACTCGCCGTCGGCGCCGTCGGGTTCGCCGGTCTCGGCCTGCTGCCGGAGGCGCCCGCCGCGATGCTGGCCGCCTGCGCGTTCCTCGCCGGGGCCGCGCCCGCCGCCTCGGCCGGCGGGCTGCGGTCGCTGCTCACCGGACGGCTGGTGCCGCGGCACGCCGTCGCCCAGGCACTCTCCGTCGAGTCGATGCTGATGTCCGGGATCTGGGCGGTCGCCCCGGCCGCCGTCACCGGGCTGGCGCTGGCGGTCACGCCCCGGCTGCCGCCGCTGCTCGCCGCCGTGCTGCTCGTCGCCGCGGCCGGCGGCCTGTGGCTGCTGCCCGAGGGCTGGGACGTGGAGGAGGCGTCCGGCGAGGGCCGGGCGATGCTGCGACTGCTCGCCGGAGCCTGGCCGGTGTACGTCACCGGAGCCGCCAGCATCGCCCTGCTCGCCCTCGCCGAACTCCTGCTGCCCGCCCTGCTCGAACAGCGGGCGATCGGCGTCGGCTGGTCGGGGCCGCTGCTCAGCGGATTCGCGCTCGGCTCCGCGGTGGGCGCGTTCCTGTACGGGATGCGGTCCTGGCCGGGGCGGCTGCGTACCAGGAGTGCGGTGCTGATGTGCGGGGTGTCGGTGTGCGCGGTGCTGGTCGCGGTGGTGCCCGACACCGCGGGCATGGCGGTCGCGTTGGTGGCCGCGGGCGTGCTCCAGGCGGGCGCGATCATCACCCGGAACCTGGCCCTCCAGCGGACGCTTCCGTCGAGCGCGCTGGCCGCCGGCTACTCCGTGATGTACGCGGCGGCCAGCGCCGGGTACGCGGTGACCGGCTCGGCGGCGGGCGCGCTGCTGAAGGTGACGACTCCGGACCGGGCGATCCTCGCCGGCGTCGGCTTCACCTTGCTGCTGGTGGCGTTGGGCGCGTGGGGAGAGGGGCGGGCGGAGCGCCGAGCCGCAAGACCTGACAAGGCGTCAGAGACCTTGCCGGGCAACGCTTCCGATGGCCCGTCAGCCGCGAGCGGCGGCGACGGCGCCCCCGGCGTCGCCACCACCCCCGAGGCCGTCACCGCCGGTCCGGAAGGTCCGGCGGTACGCGGTGGGGGTGACGCCGAGCGCGGCCTGTAGGTGCTGGCGCATCGACTGGGCGGTGCCGAAGCCCGCGTCCCGCGCGACCTGGTCGACCGAGAGGTCGCTGGACTCCAGCAGGTGGCGGGCGCGTTCGACGCGCTGCTGGGTGAGCCACTGGCCGGGGCTGATGCCGGTCTCCTCGCGGAAGCGGCGGGTGAAGGTGCGCACCGACATCGCCTCCTGCTCGGCCATGTCCCGCAGCTGGATCGGCTCGTGCAGCCGGCCGAGCGCCCAGGCGCGGGCCGCGGTGGTGGTGGCCTGCTGCGGGTCGGGCACCGGGCGCTCGATGAACTGCGCCTGGCCGCCGTCGCGGTGCGGCGGGACGACCGTGCGCCGGGCCACCTCGTTGGCGACGGCCGTGCCGTGGTCGCGGCGCACGATGTGCAGGCACAGGTCGATGCCGGCCGCGACACCGGCGGAGGTCAGGACGTCGCCGTCGTCGACGAAGAGGACGTCGGCGTCGACGCGGATCCTGGGGAACAGCCGTTGCAGGCGCTCCGCGTCGGCCCAGTGGGTGGTGGCCGGGCGGCCGTCCAGGTGGCCGGCTGCGGCGAGGACGTAGACGCCGGTGCAGATGGAGGCGAGCCGGGTGCCCGGACGGATGAGGGCCAGGGCGGCGGCCAGTTCCTCGGTCAGCACGCCCTGCTCGAACACCGGGCCGAGTTCGTAGGACGCCGGGACGATGACGGTGTCGGCGGTGGCCAGGGCCTCCGGGCCGTGGGCGATCTGCACGGCGAAGTCGGCGTCCGTCTCCACCGGGCCCGGCGGGCGCACCGAGCAGGTGACGACCTCGTACAGGTGCCTGCCCCGCGCGTCCCGGGGGCGGCCGAAGATGCGGTGCGGGATGCCCAGTTCGAAGGGGAGCAGGCCGTCCAGGGCGAGGACGACCACGCGGTGCGGGCGGAACTCCGGGTCGCCGCTCGGTTCAGGAGCCATGGCCCGATCCTAGCGAACACTGACCCTCGGGCCACTCGTCCGGACCGGACGACAACCGGAAGCTCTATGGCGTGACCCAGACAACCGACGCGACACCGGCCGAGCAGGCGCCGGGGGAACCGCGTCCCACCGACCCCGCCGTCCGCGCCCGCCGGATCCACCGCGCCTGGTTCGTCGCCGCCGTCACCTTCGTGACGATCATCGGCGCCGCCGCCTTCCGCTCCCTGCCGGGGCTGCTCATCGACCCGCTCCACCAGGAGTTCGAGTGGTCGCGCGGCACGATCAGCGCGGCGGTCTCCGTCAACCTCGCGCTGTACGGCCTCACCGCGCCGTTCGCGGCGGCCCTGATGGACCGCTTCGGCATCCGGCGGGTCGTCGCGGTCGCGCTCGCCGTCATCGCGCTCGGCTCCGGGCTCACGGTGTGGATGACGGCGGCCTGGCAGCTGATGCTGTGCTGGGGCCTGCTGGTCGGACTCGGCTCCGGCTCGATGGCGCTGGCCTTCGCCGCGACCGTCACCAACCGCTGGTTCACCGAGCGGCGCGGCCTGGTCACCGGCGTCCTCACCGCCGCCTCCGCCTCCGGCCAGCTGATCTTCCTGCCGCTGCTGTCCTGGATCGTCGACGAGCACCGGTGGCGGCCGGCCGCCGTCACCGTCGCGCTGGCCGCCCTCGCGGTCGTGCCCTTCGTCTGGCTGCTGCTGCGCGACCACCCGGCCGACGTGGGCCTGAAGCCGTACGGCGCCAAGGAGTTCGTGCCCAAGCCGCCGCCGGTCGCCGGAGCCGCCCGGCGCGCGGTCACCGTCCTGTTCCGGGCCGCCCGCACCGGCCCGTTCTGGCTGCTCGCCGGCACCTTCGCGATCTGCGGCGCCTCCACCAACGGCCTGATCCAGACTCACTTCGTGCCCGCCGCGCACGACCACCACATGCCCGTCCAGGCCGCGGCCTCGCTGCTCGCGGTGATCGGCGTGTTCGACGTGGTCGGCACCATCGCCTCCGGCTGGTTCACCGACCGCTTCGACGCACGCCGGCTGCTGGCGGTCTACTACGCGCTGCGCGGTGTCTCGCTGCTCTTCCTGCCGGTGCTGCTGGCCCCGTCCGTGCACCCGCCGATGATCTTCTTCATCGTCTTCTACGGCCTCGACTGGGTCGCCACCGTGCCGCCCACCGTGGCGCTGTGCCGGGAGCACTACGGCGACGACAGCGCGATCGTCTTCGGCTGGGTGCTGGCCTCGCACCAGGTCGGCGCGGCGCTGGTCGCCTTCCTGGGCGGTGTCGCCCGCGATGTCTTCGGCACCTACGACGTGGTCTGGTACGCGTCCGGCGCGCTGTGCGCGGCGGCGGCGCTGATGGCCCTGGTGATCCGGCGCCGGCCGGCCACCGCGTCCCTCGCGGCGGCCTGACCGGCACCGGCGGGCGTCAGGACGCCTCGGTGCCCGCCCGGCGGCGTCGCACGGCCGGCACCAGCAGGCCGCCGACGGCCGCCACGGTGGCCGCGGCGCCCGCGAGGAGCGGCGCGCCGGCCGAGCCGGTGTTCGCCAGGCTGCCGCCGGTGGAGGTGGTGGAGGCCGCGGTGGAGCCGCCGGTCGCCGTGGCACCCGTCGAGGGTTGCACCGGCGTACGCCCGCACGCGTCGAAGGGCGCCGTGAGCCGTGCGAACGCCGGGGCGTACGCTCCGGCGCATGGGGCGGGGAGAGATACGGCGAGGACTGCGTGTCGCCTGGTCGGCCTGGACGCCGGCCGAGCGGGAGGCGGCTTCCTCCGGAAGCGCGGCGCAGCTGCCGGCGGCCTTCGTGGCCTGGTGGATCGGCACGGTCACCCAGGACGACTACGGCCTCTACGGAGGCGGGCTCGGGCTGCTGTGCATGTGCGCTCTGCTGCCGGTGGTGCTGCCCGTCATGGGGCTGCTCCAGGCGACCCTGCACCTCATGCCGGGCTGGATGCTCGCCGAGGCGCTGGGGCGCCGGTTCCCGGGCCGGCCGCGGTGGGCGCGGCGGCTGGCGGCCGTCACGCTGGTCGGTGTGGGGTGGGCGGCGGTCGCCGCCGTGGCCGCGGGACTGCCGTTCACGGCCACCGCGCTGTGGTTCGCGGCCCTCGGTGTCTGGCCGGTGCTGTGGGCCGCGTACGTCGAGCGGCGGGCCGGGGTCACCGGGCGGTCGTGGGGATGCATCGGGCTGTGGCTCGCCGCCGCGTTCGCCGCGGTGGGGCTGGGCGTGCTGACGCTGGTGGGCGGATTGCTGGCCACGGTGACCGGGCTGGTGAAGGAGTACGAGCCGCCGCCGCTGTCCGCCGTACGGCTGCCCGGTGTGTGGCGCGGCGGGGACGGGGCGGTGCTGCGGCTGCTGCCGGGCGGGCGCGCCGAGGCGGTCGAGCTGCCGGCCGTCGCCGCCGGGGGCTGGGATCCCGTCGTCTGCCGTGGCACCCGCTCGGGCACCTGGACGACCGAGACCCGGGACCGCGACGGTGTCCTGGTGCGTCTCGGCGGCTGCGGCGGCGAGACGTTCTGGATGATCGGCGGCACCGCGCGGGAGCCGGAGCTGGCCGTGGTGCTCGGCGATCCGGACGCCGGGGACGTGCGGATCCTCGAACGGGACTGAGCCCACTGAGCCCTGTCACCCCGGCAGCCGGGACACCCGCTCGCCGCGGGTCCGGACGACCGCCCTGGCGATCTTCCGGGCGTCGATCGCCAGCTCCCGGAGCATGCCGCTGATGGGGTTGGTGAAGCCGGTGAAGAACAGGCCCGGGGCCTGGTGCGGGCTGCGCGGGCCGTGCACCAGCGGCCGGCCGCGGTCGTCGAGCACGTCGAGATGGCCCACCAGGCCCTCCAGCGCGCGGACGTATCCGGTGGCGGCGATCACCGCGTCCGGGCCGACGCGGTCGCCGTCGGCGAGCACCACCTTGCCGTCCTCGAAGGAGTCCACGGCGGCGACGATCTCCACCCGGCCCTTGCGCACCGCGTCGATCAGACCGACGTCCTGCACCGGCACCGCGCCCTCGCGCACCCGGCTGTAGAGCCCGGTGTCCGGACGGGGCAGGCCGTGCGCCGACAGGTCGGGCACGCTGATCCGGGCCAGCGGCCGGGCCACCGCGTCGACCAGACGGACCGGCAGGCGGCGGACCAGGACGCCGTTGTACTGCGCGGCCCAGCCGGCCGTGGAGCGGCGGACGATGTGCGGCACGGTGCGCACGGCCAGCCGCACCCGGGACGCCCCGCCCTCCACCAGGTCCACGGCGATCTCGGCGCCGGTGTTGCCGACGCCCACGACCAGGACGTCGCGGCCCGCGTAGGGGGCGGCGTCGCGGTACTCCGAGGCGTGCCGGAAGTCGCCGGTGTAGTCGGCGAGGCCGGGCCAGTCGGGGATGCGCGGGGTGTGGTTGTGCCCGGTGGCCACGACCACCGCGGCGCCGGTCAGTTCGCGGCCGCCGGTGGCGTGCAGCAGCCAGCCGGTGCCGTCGGGGGAGCGGTCGATCCGGGAGACCTCGACACCGGTGACGATCTCCAGCTCGTGGTGCTCGGCGTACTTCTCCAGATACCGGACCACGTTGTCGCGCGAGACCCAGCGGCCGAACCGGCGTGGCATCGGCAGCCCGGGCAGGGCGGACAGCCGGCGGGTGGTGTGCAGGTGGAGGCGGTCGTAGTGACGGCGCCAGGAGGCACCCACCTGGCCGGACCTCTCCAGGACGACGGCCCGGACGCCCTGGGCGCGCAGCGCGTACGCGGCGGCCAGGCCGCCGGGGCCGCCGCCGACGACGTAGACCGGGTGCTGGTCGGGGGCGGGCCGGGCGGGTGCGGTGTGGTCGGGCATGTGGGGGAGCGTAATCACCTGCCCGGTTGATGGGTCTCGGTCAAGACCGGAATTGGTTGCGGATCGATCACGGATGAACCGCGGTGGTGGTGCCGCCTTCGGCCGCTGTCCGGAAAGGAAGCGGCCTCCGGTGGTGATGACGGAGAACCGGAGGCCGCGATCAGGGGGCGTGCGGGGTTACCGCACGCGCTTCTCGTAGCCCGTCACCTCGGCGATCCAGGCGATGAAGTCGCCGGGGTCGGTGTTCGCGCCGTGGCCCTGGTCCCAGTAGTAGAGGTGGCTCACGTCGTCGCCCAGCGCGGCGGCCGCGGCGGCGAGGTTGGCGGAGACGGTGTGCGAGGTGTCGGAGTCGTTGGTGCCGAGGCGGATCCACCAGTGCTTGGCGCGGCGCGGGTTGGCGTCCTCGACGAGGAAGTGCATCGGGTTCATCAGCCGCAGCTTCGCCGGGATGTCGGCGGCGACCCGGCTGCCGCCGGCGCCCGTGGTGTCGTGCTTCAGGCTGTACGCCGTGAAGTGCCGGGCCTGGGTGGTGCCCGTGCCGAACAGGTTGTTCTCACCCGTGGACAGGTCGAAGCCGTCGAAGGCGGGCACGGACTTCTTCCGGGCGCCGACGTGCGCGAGGTAGCCGGCCCAGCTGAAGCCGGCCTTCTTGCCGTTCCAGGTGATGAAGGTGTTCTTCGCCAGGTAGGTCTCGCGCTCGGTGTCCGTGAGCGCGGCGAGGTACGTGGTGGCGGACGGCTCCAGGTACTGCTCGAGCAGGTACGTGTCGTAGTTGCGGGCGGTGAGCGTGCCGAAGCCGCCGAGGCCCTTCAGCTTCAGGGACGCCTGGTACTCGGCGAACCGGGCGCGCAGTTCCTTGGAGACCGTCTGGTCGACCTGGCCGCCGCCGCTGGTGGCGTTGGTGCCCCAGTTCCACTCGTAGGCGCCGTCGGCGTGCTCCAGGTCGGTGATCGGGCACCAGGTGCCGGTCGCGAAGATCGCGTCGCTGCCGTCGGCCGCGCCGATCTCCTTCAGCGCGGCGTCGTACAGGGGGCTGTCGCCGGACGCGCCGAGCAGGGCGGACAGCGCGCCGCCGGCGCTGGTGCCGGAGGAGACGATGCGGTCGGTGTCGCCGGGGATGCGGCCCTTGTTGGCGCGGACGTAGCGGACGGCGGCCTTGAGGTCGACGATCGCGGCGGGGGCGGTGCCGTAGTACTCGCCCGCCGCGTTCTTCAGGGTGCGGCCGCGGGCGCCGGGCTCCACGACGACGTAACCGGCCGCGAGGGCCAGCTTCGGCAGGGAGACCATCTTGCCCTGGCCGTTCAGCATCGCGTTGCCGCCGGACGCGACTTCGCCGGTGCCGGTGCCGGTGCCGGCGGATGCGGAGGCGGAGGCGCTGGGTGCGGGGCTCGCGCCCGCCGTGCCGCCGGCGCCGCCCGGTGCGCCGGTCGGTGCGCCGCCGCCCACGCCGGTCGCGGTGGCCACGGAGGACGGCATGTAACCGCCGACGGAGTTGGCGAACAGGATCGGGGCGTCGCTCGCGTCCACGGCCGTACCGTCGATCTCCACGGGGACGCTGACGTTCAGGGACTGGTAGGTGGCGTCGACCGGCTTGGCGACGTAGGTGACGGCCTTCCAGAAGCGGTAGGTGACGTCGTGGTCGGTTCCGTCGGCGTCGGTGATCGTCGTGGTCAGCTCGGTGTAGCCGTCCGGGTCGAAGGCCAGGGCGCCGGACGCCGAGTCCGACGAGGCGGGGGTGGCGTCCGACGCCTGCGCGCCGAGGGCGACGCCGCCCACCGCCGCGACGCCCGCGGTGGCACCGATCCCCATGACGACGGTCCTGCGCTTCACAGCCCTGTGCTTCACGTTGCTGCCTCTCCCGAGAGGTCCCGTTGCCGGGTCACGTCCTGCTTGCGGTTGCGAACGTATTTTGCTGCCGACAAAATCGTCAACAATTTCTCGGTACTCACGGCGAACGCACAGGTTCACAGCTGACCGACAGCGCGGAAACCGGAGTGAATTCCGCGCGGGTGGCGGGGTTCAATGGCCCGATGGCCCTCATACGCGAAAACTCGAGCGCGGCCCCCGTCGAGCTGCGCGGCCACGGTCTGCGCCTCGGCCCGTGGAACCCGGAGGACGAGGCGGACGCCGACGCGTGGCTGCGCGGCCTGACCGACCCGGACTTCCTGCGCTGGAACACCCCTCTCGTCCAGGTCACCGACCTCGACAGCGCTCGCTCCTCCCTGCGCTCCAAGGTGGCGGAGTCGGCGGAGGCGGCGGCCGGTTCGGTGTCGCTGCGGGTGGCGGACGCGGAGACCGGCGAGGTGCTCGGCCACATCGGGGTGAACGCGATCGACCGCGTGATGAGCGTCGCCCACGTCGGCTACTGGGTGCTCCCCGAGGCGCGCGGCCGCCGGGTCGCCGGCCGCGCCCTCGCCCTCGCCGCCCCCTGGGCCTTCACCGGGCTCGGTCTGCACCGCCTCGAACTGGGCCACGCGCTCGGTCACGACGCGTCCTGCCGGGTCGCCGAACGCTGCGGCTTCCGCTACGAGGGAACCCTGCGCGGCGCCATGTGGGAGTCCGGCCGCCAGGACGCCTACCGGGACGTCCACCTGCACGCGCGCCTCGCCACGGACGAGGTGGAGCCGCCGCTGTGACGGCCGAGCCCGCTGACCTCCGCCCGTGACACCCCCGCGGTCTCGCCCCGGGTGGAAGCGCCGCCGCGCCTCCACCCCGCGGCCCGCGCCGTCCACCTGACGGTCACCGACCCCCTGCGCCACGAGGCCTCGACCACGAGGCCTCGACCACCAGGCCGACGGGTCCGCCAGGGCGATGGGCCGTCAAAGCGATGCGCCGCTACGGCGACGGGCTCGCGCCGGCGCACCCGTCTCCACCGCCTCGCCGGTCACGTGGCCCGTATCACGGCCACAGCAGTCGGCGCTCCCAGCCCTCGCCGCCTTCCCGGCGGCGGTACGCCAGGCGTACGTGCCGGCGGCGGGCGTCACCCTGGAAGAACTCCACCTCGTCGGGGCGCAGCCGGTAGAGCGTCCAGGTGGGGGCGGGTGCGGTCGGGGTCTGTCCGGCGCGGGTCCAGGCCGCCGCGGAGGCCTGCGCCAGCTCGTCCAGCGAGGTCAGTTCCTCGCTCTGGTGACCGGTGAGGGCGGCGGCCAGGGCGCCGGTGGAGCGGGCGTGGAGGTCGGCCTGGGACTCCTCGGGCGAGGCGGTGGTGACGGGGCCGCGCAGGCGGATCTGGCGGCCCTGCGCGGGCCAGTAGAAGCCGAGCGCGGCGTACGGGCGGGCGCCGAGCTGGCGGCCCTTGCGGCTGGTGGAGTGGCTGGCGAAGCTCCAGCCGTGGGCCTCGTCGGCGCCGTGCAGCATCACGGTGCGGACGTCGGGCAGGCCCTGCTCGTCGGTGGTGGCCAGGGACATGGTGTGCGGCTCGGTCTGCCCGGCGGCCGCCGCCTGGGCCAGCCAGGCGGCGAAGAGCGGGAGCGGGGCGTCGGGAGCCGTGGACGGGTCGAAGGAGGGCAGGTCGACGTCCCATACCCGGAGCGACCTCAGCAGGTCGTGAAGATCCGTTGCCATGGCCCGAGTATCGCCTCGCACGTCGGGCCGGAACGCGCCACAGGCGGCGGTCCGGCCGGGTGACCGGCGAACCGCCGCCTGCCAGACAGGACGCGGGCGCGGAGACAGGTGGAGACGAGAGGGGTGGCCGTGGGGCGCCTCGCGGGCTACTTCGTCGGCTTCTTGCCGGTGACGCCCAGGTGCACCAACAGTGCCAGGTTCGGCTTGAGTTCGGCCGCCTTGACGCCCGAGGTCGAGAAGCCCTTCTGGTGCGAGGCCACCGCGGCGAGCATGGCGACGAGCGCCCCGGCGATCGCGGCGGGGTTGACGTCCTTGTCGACCTTGCCCTTGGACTGGAGTTCGGCGACGGCGTCCGCGAGGGAGTTGTTCACCGAGTTCAGGATCTTCACGCGGAGCTTGGCGAAGCGCTTGTCGCCCTCGGCCGCGCCGAGATCGATCACGCGCAGGATCGCGTCGTTCTTCCGCCAGAACTCCAGGAAGCCGTCCACGAGTTCCTGCGCGGTCTGCCAGCCCGCCTTGCCGACCCAGCTGCGCCCTTCGACCACCTCGGTCAAACCGGCGCCCTCGGCGGCCATTTGCTCGGCGATCTCCAGGACGGCGCCCTCGACGTCCGGAAAGTACTGGTAGAAGGTCGCGGGCGAAGTGCCCGCCTTCCGGGCGACATCGATGACCTTGACGTCCCGGTAGGGAGAGGAGCTGAGCATCTCGCTGAGGCAGTCCAGCAGCTTCTGCCGCGTCGCCTGCCCGCGTCGACCGGCCACGCGGCCGTCAACGGTACGCACTTGTCCTGTCATGTCGTCAGCTTACCGAGGGGTGATGGGAGCGCGATTCGGCCGACTGCAAATGGGGTGCGGGCCGGTGCGGACGATGGTGTGCCTGGTGGGCGGGGTGCGCGCGGCGCCGTTACTTTTGCTGCATGGCCGAAAACAGGGCATCTGCTCACCAAGAGGGATACACGGAGGGCGTTCCGTGCTGGGTGGACGCCCAGCTGGCCGACGTCGAGGCGGGCAAGCGGTTCTACGGTGAGCTCTTCGGGTGGTCCTTCACCGAGTCCTTCGGCGGCGGCGTCTGGGCGCGCTCGGAGGGCCGGCCCGTCGCCGCCCTCGCGCAGAAGTCGGACGGCCGGCTGCCCACCGTCTGGACGGTGTACTTCGCGACACCGGACGCCGAGGCCCTGTCCCGGCGCATCCTGGCGGCCGGCGGCCAGGTGGTGACCGCCCCGCTGCCGGTCGGCGAGCTGGGTGTCGCCGCGCTCGCCACCGACCCCGAAGGTGCCGTCTTCGGACTGTGGCAGCCGGGCAGCCACCTCGGCTTCGGCCGCCGCCACGCGCCCGGCACCTTCGTCTGGGCCGAGCTGTACGCCCGGGACACCGCCGCCGCCAACGCCTTCTACGGCGGCCTCTTCCACGACGCCCTGTTCGGCCCGGACGCCGAGCCCGACTTCGGCCGCGCCCCGCTCACCGCCGTCTTCCCCGCCGAGATGCCGCCGCACTTCGTGGTCCACTTCCGGGTGGCGGACTGCGCGGCCGCGCTGGCGGAGGTGACCCGGCTCGGCGGCCGGGTGCAGTCCGGTCCGTTCGAGACGTCGTACGGGACGGTGGGGGTCGTCACCGACGATCAGGGCGCGTCGTTCGCGGTCCTGGAGCGCTGAGCGGCGCCCGCGGCGGCCGTCCGACGCGCCTTTTCGCCCTGTATGGACTGAGACACCCCCTTTGTCACCGGGTTCGCAACCTGCGCCCCGGCCAGGAAGAATCGGGGTGCGTGCCGCCATGGCGGTGCGGTGGTGAGACGCTGCACGGGGTCGCGTACATATGTGGGTGACGCGGCTCGTACGGGGAGGTGGCAGGCAAGTGGTGGATCAGCTGACGCAGCACGATCCGCGGCGGATCGGGCCGTTCGAGGTGCTGGGACGGCTGGGGGCCGGCGGCATGGGGCTGGTCTATCTGGCGCGCTCGGCGTCCGGCAGACGTGTGGCGATCAAGACGGTCCGCACGGAGCTGGCCGAGGACCAGCTCTTCCGGGTCCGCTTCACCCGCGAGGTGGAGGCGGCCCGCGCGGTCTCCGGCTTCTACACGGCGGCCGTCGTGGACGCCGATCCGCGCGCCGCGGTGCCGTGGCTGGCCACCGCCTACGTGCCCGCGCCCTCCCTCGAAGAGATAGTGAACGACTGCGGTCCGATGCCGGCGCAGGCGGTGCGCTGGCTGGCGGCGGGTGTCGCGGAGGCGCTTCAGTCCATCCACGGCGCGGGGCTGGTCCACCGTGACCTCAAGCCGTCGAACGTGCTGGTGGTCGAGGACGGCCCGCGGGTGATCGACTTCGGTATCGCCTCCGGAGTTTCGAACACCCGTTTGACGATGACCAACGTCGCCGTCGGCACCCCCGCCTACATGTCCCCCGAGCAGGCCAAGGACTCCCGCAGCGTCACCGGCGCCAGCGATGTCTTCTCGCTCGGCTCCACCCTCGTCTTCGCCGCCACCGGCCACCCGCCCTTCCACGGCGCCAACCCGGTCGAGACCGTCTTCATGCTGCTGCGCGAGGGCCCGGACCTCGACGGCCTGCCCGACGAACTGCGCCCGCTGATCGAGTCCTGCATGCAGATGGACCCGGCGGCCCGCCCCACCCCCGCCGACCTCCAGGCCCAGCTCGCGCCCCACCTCTTCGGCTCCGGCTCCGACGACAGCGGCACCGCCTCGGCGTGGCTGCCCGAGAAGGCGGTCGGCCTCATCGAGACCCGCCGCGGCGGCCGCACCGCCGCCAAGCCCGCCGCCGGCGGGCACGCGGCGGGCCGCAACGCCGGACGCGGCGGCTCCGCCGTACCGCCGCCGCCCTCCCACGACCCCGTCGTCCCGGCACCGGTCGGTGTGCCCCCGGTACCGGTCGGCTCCCCCGACAGCGGGCCCGTCCGGCTGGCCGGCGCCGCCGTGCCCATCGGCCCCGGCCCCCGCGTCGCCGACGCCCGCGCCGCCGCCGTCAAGGCGCCCCCGCCGGAGGCCGGCCTCGTCGCGTCCTGGTCCAAGCCGCGCCCCGGCGTCAACGGCGCCGACGCCGCGGTGACCGCGCCCGCGGCGCCCACCGCGCCCACCGTCCCGCCGGAGCCGTCCGCGGCCGGCTGGCGGCCCTGGCGGTTCCGGATGTCCAACGACGTCTGGGGCACCCCGGCGGTCGCCGACGACCTCGTCTACGTCACCTCCTTCGAGGTGCACGCGCTGGACGTCGGCACCGGCCGCCGCCGCTTCAAGACCCGCGACGTCGCCTGGTCGATGGCGGTCGCGGACGGCCGTATCCACGCCTCCGACGGCCCGACCCTGTTCGCCCTGGACGCCCGCGAGGGCGGTGACCTGTGGCGGCTGTCCACGGACGCCTGGGTGTACTCCCTCAAGGCCGAGCGGGGCACGGTCGTCACCGGCACCCGAGGCGGCGGCGTCCAGGCCTGGGAGGCCGCCAACGGCCGCAAGCTGTGGGAGATCACCGGTTGCCAGACCGACTTCGAGTCCCCGGAGGCGGGCCCGGCGCTGCACGACGGCACGGTGTACCTCTGGCAGGACGCCCGGCTGCGCGCCCTCGACGCGCGCACCGGCGACGAGCGCTGGTCGTACCCGATCGGCGACGCGGCCTCCTGCGGCGGCGTCCCGGTCCGGATCGCGCCCGCGCCCGACGGTTACGTGTACATCTCCGCCGGTACCCGGGTGCTGGCCGTGGACGTGGCGAGCGGCCGTGTCCGCTGGCACTTCGAGGCGCCGGCGGTCTTCCTCTCGCCGCCCACCTTCGCCCCCGGCCCCGCGGTCACCGGCGGCGGTGTCTACCTCGCCGACTATCTCGGCACGGTCTACGCCCTCGACGCCACCGACGGCCGCGACCGCTGGCGGATCGCCACCGAGTCCCGGGCCTCCGTCGAGCCGGTGCTGGTCGCCGCGGGCCATGTGCACGTGGGCAGCGGCAACGGCCTCTACACGCTGGACGCGGTCACCGGCACCCCGAAGTGGCGGTTCCAGGCGGGCGGCGACATCGTGGGCGCGCCGGCCGTCGCGGAGGGCCGGATCCACTTCGGTTCGACCGACCACCTGCTGTACACGCTGAAGGCCGACGACGGCCGGCTGCGCTGGAAGCTGGCGACCGGCGGCGAGATCACCGGCTCGCCGGTGGTGAAGGACGGCATCGTGTACGCGTGCAGCAAGGACCGCTGCGTCTACGCGCTGGACGCGGAGAAGGGCACGGGCACCGCGCGCACCGCCTGAGCCGTCCGGCGGCTGCGGGACGGCCGTCGCCTCGGCGCACGGAAGGGTCTCCGGACGGCGGCCGTCGCTCGGGTGAGCGGGGGTCGCACACGGGTGTCCGCCCTGCTCGCGGCTCACGCTACGCCCGGTGGACGGACGCCGCCAGAGGGGCCCCGAGCCCTGCGCTAGCCTGTCGCGGGCATGTCAGCAAACTGATCCGTCACGGGGGCCGATCACCATGAAGCTTCGCCATGTCCGGGCCGTCGCCGTTCTCCTCGGCGTCACCGTCGCGCTCACCGGAGCCCGCCACTCCGGTGGCGGCGGCTGCGGCGGCGGCTCCAACTCGTCCAGCTCGTCCAGCGGCTCCGGCGGCACGACCGGCGGCCACTACGACTCGGACGACGACTACGACACGGACTACGACTCCGACTACGACTCCGGCTCCGGATACGACTACGGCTCCGGCGTCACGCCCGACGAGACCTCCGGCAGCGGAACCGGCGGCGAGGCCGCGGGACTCGAGGACGCCACGGTGAAACTGGTCGACTGCGTCACCGGGAAGGCCCCGTACGCCCGGGTCGAGATCACCAACCCCAACGCGAGCACCGCGCAGTTCGCCGTCGACGTCACCTTCGAGAACCGCTCCGGCGGTGCGGTCAAGCAGGAGACCTGGTACCTCGAAGTACGCGGCGCGGACACGCTCACCGCCGACATCCGGATGAACAACACGTCCCGCGCCCGCGAGGCGACGCACTGCGCGGTCGACGAGTACGCGGAGCCGCAGGTCTGAGCCGGCGGGGCGCGGCGCGGTCCGCGCCCGGACACACCTCGGCCGCGGCGGTCTCCCCTCCGGGCCGCCGCGGCCGATTCCCCCGGTGCCGACCGGCTGACTAGCTCGGCTCGGACGTGATGTGGGTGTTGTCCGGCTTGGTCTCCCCGCTGTCACCCGTGCCGGCGTCGGCGTCGGTGATGTGCGTGTTGAGCGGCTTGACCTCGGTGCCGGCCGGGGCGTCGGTGATGTGGGTGTTGAGCGGCTTGATGACCGGCTCGTCCTTGCTGGCGTCGCTCATGCGGTGTCTCCCTTGATACGTGGTGCCTTCGAGCTGTGGAGGGCCCGTCCGGTCACTCCCCCGAGCGTGACCGGACGGGCCTCTCGAAACCGCCTCACTCTAGATCGCGAGCGGGGCGACCTCACGAGCGGTCCGCCTGCCCCCCGACGCGACGGCCCCGCAACAACGAGAGTGGCGGGCCGTGATAAACGAACGATGAACGCCTCACCGCGCGGACCCGGCCACGTCGGCCGGTGCCAGCAGCGTCCGTACCTCCGCCGCCTCGGGGGAGTTCAGCCGCTCGTAGATGCCGAGTGCCTCGCTCCAGCAGACCCGGGCCCGGCCCGACTGCCCGATCCCGGTCAGCGCCTTGCCGAGGACGGTGAGGACGTTGCCCCGGCGCCACTCGCCGCCGATCTCCTTGAGCGGGCCCAGCGCCATCTCGGCGTTGGCCGCCGCCTGGGCGGGGCGCTGCGCCAGCAGGTCCACCTCGGCGAGACGGAAGAGCGTCATGCCCTCCCACAGCCGCTGGCGACTGGCCCGGAAGACCGGGAGCGCCTGCCGCAGATGTGCGGTCGCGTCGGCCGGCCGGCCGCTCTTGCTGAGGGCCATCCCGAGCGCGTAGTGACCGTTGGCCGCCTTCAGCAGATGGCCGAGTCCTTCGTACGTCTCGGTGCCCTGCCGGGCGAGGTGGACGGCGCTCTCGGCGCGCCCGGTCTCCAGGTGCAGGCGGGAGAGGTTGCACAGGGCGGCCGCCGCGCCCGACAGATCGCCGCACGAACGGAACTCCGCGACCGCTCGCTCCAGGTGTTCCTCGGCCTCGTCGTACCGGCTCTGGTAGAAGGCGAAGACGCCGAGGAGGTTCGCCGCCCAGCAGCACGGCATCGGGTCCGAGGCGGCCTCCGCGAGCCTGAGCGCCTGGCGGGCCTCCATGGCGGCCTGGTCGAACTGGCCCGACCAGTGCCGGGCGTTGGCGAGGATGAGGAGCGCCCGGCCCTCGGACCGGCCGTCGGACGCGTCCCGCGCGGCGTCGCGCAGGGCCTCGGCCACGGCCTCGTACTCCTTCGGGTTCGCCCCCGACTCGGCGAGGTCGACCGCGGCCCACAGCAGGTCGACGGCGCGCCGGAGCGAGTCGCCGCCGGTCGACTGGCGTACACAGGCCAGGACGGGTGCGGCCTCGGAGTAGAGCCAGTCCCGCGCCGTGTGGCGGTCGGGGAACGTGAGCCCGAGGGTGTGGGTCTCGGCGAGGTGGTCCACCAGCCGGTCGCCCGGCCGTTCGATCGCGTACACCCCCGCCGCCGTGGCCAGGTAGAAGTCCAGGAGGCGGGAGAGGGCCGCCTCGCGTTCGCTCGGGGGTTCCTCGTCGCGTTCGGCGCAGGCACGCGCGTAGAGGCGGACCAGGTCGTGGAAGCGGTAGCGGCCGGGGGCCGCGGACTCCAGGAGGGAGGTGTCGACGAGGGATTCGAGGAGGTCCTCGGTCTCGTCCGCGGGAAGGTTCAGGACCGCCGCGGCGGCGGTGAGGGAGATGTCGGGGCCGTCGGCGAGGCCGAGCAGGCGGAAGGCGCGGGCCTGGGCGGGTTCGAGCTGGCCGTAGCCGAGTTCGAAGGTGGCCTTGACGGCGAGGTCGCCGGCCTGGAGTTCGTCCAGTCTGCGGCGTTCGTCGGCGAGCTTCGCCGCCAGCACCGAGACCGTCCAGGTGCGGCGGGCCGCCAGCCGGGAGGCGGCGATACGGATCGCCAGCGGCAGGAATCCGCAGGCCGCCACGACGTCGAGGGCCGCCTCGCGTTCGGACGCCACCCGTTCCGCGCCGACGATCCTGGTGAAGAGGGCCAGTGCCTCGTCGGGCGACATCACGTCCAGGTCGACCAGGTGCGCTCCCGCCAGCCCGACCATGCGGACGCGGGAGGTGACCAGAGCGGCGCAGCCGTCGGTGCCGGGCAGCAGCGGGCGGATCTGCGCGGCGTCCTTGGCGTTGTCCAGCAGCACCAGCACCCGGCGCCCGTCGAGGACCGAGCGGTACAGCGCCGAACGCTCCTCCAGGGAGTCCGGGATCGACGGGTCCGGGGTGCCCAGGGCGCGCAGGAACGAGCCGAGGACCGTCTCGGGCTCCGCCGCTCTCGGGCCCGCGCCCTGGAGGTCCACGTACAGCTGGCCGTCCGGGAACGCCTGCCGCGCCTGGTGCGCGACGTGCACCGCCAGGGTGGTCTTGCCGACGCCGCCGATGCCCGCCAGCGCCGACACCGCCATCACCCGGCCCTCGGCGGAGGTCAGTACCTCGCTCAGCTCGGACACCAGGGAGGAGCGGCCGGTGAAGTCGGGGACGGTGGCGGGCAGCTGGGCCGGGCGGACGGCGACCACGGCCGGTTCGGCGGCCGGGGCCGACGGCTCGGCGAGGCCGGGGTCGGCGCGCAGGATGCGCTGCTGGAGTTCGCGCAGACCGGGGCGGGGGTCGACGCCCAGCTCGTCGGCGAGCAGGCGGCGGGTGTCGGCGTACACGGCCAGCGCCTCGGCCTGGCGGCCGCTGCGGTACAGCGCGAGCATCAGCAGCTCGCGCAGGCGCTCCCGCAGGGGGTGCGCGGCGGTGAGCGCGGTCAGTTCGGAGACGGCCTCGGCGTGGCAGCCCTGTTCCAGGTCCATGTCGAGCCGGGTCTCGAGGAGTCGCAGGCGCCACTCCTCCAGGCGGACGCGCTGCGCCTCGGCGTACGGGCCGGGCACCCCGGCCAGGGTCTCGCCGTCCCACCGGGCGAGCGCCCGGTTCAGCACCTCCCGGGCGTGGCACAGGTCCCCGGCGGCCTTCGCCCGGTCCGCCTGCGCGGCGAGTTCCTGGGCGGCGGCGAGGTCCAGCGCGCCGTCGCCGAGGCCGCGGATGGCGTAGCCGCCGGACTCGCTGACCAGCACGGTGGCGTCGAGCGCCTTGCGCAGCCGGGAGGCGTAGGTGCGGACCGCGGCCAGCGCCTGCGACGGCGGTTCGTCGCCCCACAGCGCGTCGATCAGCTCGGCGGCCGTCGCCGTGCGGCCCTCGCGCAGCAGCAGGGCGGCCAGCAGGGCGCGTTGCTGGGGCGAGCCGGTGTTCAGCGGTTCGTCGCCGCGCCAGGCGCGCACCGGCCCGAGTACGCCGAAGCGCAGCGCCGCCGGTTCCATCGAGCCCGGACGCCGCTGCGCCGGCACTCGCGGTACCCCGTCCATCGCCGTCCCCCTAGACATCCTGAGCAACCCTGTCAGTTTGCCTTGTTCATGGCGGATGCGTCAGCCGGGCGAGAGGGCGATCACAAGGCGGTACACCGGGCCTCCACGGCCTCTTCGCACCGTCGTGACGGAAACGACGGTGCGAAGAGGCTTCGGCGCGGTGCCGCCTGACGGCGGCTCAGCCGGCGTAGAGGCGGCGCAGCCAGCGGGCGTGGCCGGGCGGTGCGGGGGTGAAGCCGACCCTGCGGTGCAGGGTGCGGTAGTTGTCGAAGGCGAGGAAGTCCCCGGCGCCGAGCACCAGGCTCTCGTGGGGCGCGTCGGCGAGGAGTTCGGTGAAGCGGGCCAGCGGGGCCACTCCGGCGGCACCGGCGGCGGTGGTGTGGCCGCGGTCGAAGCGGACCCGGCCGGCCGCGTCCAGCAGCGGCACCGAGGCCAGGGTCTCGCCGGAGCGGTTGGAGTCCGGGGCGGTGACGTCGTAGAGCGGTTCGGCGAGCGCGGACCGCAGGCCGGCGTCGAGGACGCGTTCCAGGTAGGGCAGCGGCATGACGTCGGTGGGGACGGCCTCCTCGTTGCGGATGCCGGTGAAGGTCAGGTAGCGCGGCACGTAGCGGCGCGGGTCGGTGCCGGGCTCGCCGAACTCCAGGTGCGGGTTGTCGGTGTGCCAGAAGAACTCGGTGTCGGCACCCCACGAGCTGGTGGTGCCGGCCGCCGCGGGATTGGGCACGACGTTGCGCATCAGATGGCCGGCGTTCTCGTACTCGACGGCGAACGGCGCGAGGCCCATCAGCTGGACGATGCCCATGTGCAGGGCGTTGAGCGCGGACAGCTCCCGTTCGGCGCACCAGCCGGCGGTGGGTGAGGCGGGCCAGGAGGGCTGGCGGGGCAGGTTGCGGACGACGACGACGGAGGCGCCGGAGCGCGGGAAGCGGCGGATCTCGTCGATCAGCTCGCCGGGTGCCGAGGAGGCCAGCGCCTCGGCGCCGATCCGGGCGAGGATGCCTGGTTCGCGGTCCGGGTCCAGACCGTCCGGCGGCAGCGCGGCGGCGATCCGTTCGCCGACCCGGGCCGACTCGGCGTCGGTGAGCTCCAGTTCGACGACCGGCCGCAAGGCGGTCATGCTCATGCCAGAAGACATGCGGGTGTTTCCCCCTAGTGATTCGTTCCGCCGGACGGCTGCCCGGCGGTTGTCGGACGGCGGTCCGACGGCTGCCCGGCGGGCGTCAGACGACGTAGCGCAGGGTCAGCGAGACGAACAGCACCGACAGCGAGGCGACGAGCGTCGCGCGGACGATCTTCGCGCCGCCCTTCACGGCGACCTTGCTGCCGATCCAGTTGCCGGCGATGTTCATCAGCAGCATCGGGATGCCGACCAGCCACAGGATGTGGCCGGAGATCACGAAGGCGATCAGCGCGCCCACGTTGGACGCCAGGTTGAACACCTTCGACGTGGCCGAGGACTCCAGCAGGCCCATCCGCAGCACCAGATGGAAGCCGAGGATCAGCATCGATCCGGTACCGGGCCCGAAGAAGCCGTCGTAGAAGCCGATGCCGAAGCAGAGCAGGGGCGTCCACAGCCACAGGGTGGCGCCGTGCAGCTCGGTCATGGTCTCGGCGCGGCGGTTGCGCTTGGGCAGCAGCGTCAGCAGCAGACCGAACGGGATCAGGAAGGTGACGATCTTCCCGATGGTCTGGGCGTCGAAGGCGAGGATCACCTTGGCGCCGACGAAGGCACCGGCCAGCGCGAACACCACGCCCGCGCCGACCAGCCGCCACACCACCTTCTTGCTGCGGGCGAAGTTCCACAGCGCGGCCAGCGTGCCCACCGTGCTCACGTACTTCTCGGTGCCGAGGGCCAGTTGCGGCGAATAGCCGGCGAACAGCACCGCGGGGACGAGGATCAGCGCGCCGCCGCCGGCGATGCTGTCGATGAATCCCGCGATGAAGGCCGCGAGGGAGAGCAGCCCGATTTCCATGGTCGTTCCTTCTGGTCGGGAGGGGGCCGCGAGGCCGCGGCCTCAGGGTCTGCGGTGCACCTTGTGCTGGGCGGCCTGGGCGAGCGGGCGGACCACGAGGAGGTCGACGTTGACGTGCGCGGGCCGGGTCACCGCCCAGCCGATCGTGTCGGCGACGTCCTCGGCGGTCAGCGGCTCGGTGACGCCCGCGTAGACGGCGGCCGCCTTCTCCGGGTCCCCGCGGAAGCGGTTCACCGCGAACTCGTCGGTGCGGACCATGCCCGGCGCGATCTCCACCACCCGCACCGGCGTCCCGCACAGCTCCAGCCGCAGGGTGCCGGCCAGCGCGTGGGCGCCGTGCTTGGCGGCGACATAGCCGCCGCCGCCCTCGTAGGCCGTGAAGGCGGCGGTGGAGGAGAGCACCACGACCGTGCCCTCGGCCGCGGTCAGCGCGGGCAGCAGCGCCTGGGTGACGTGCAGCGTGCCGAGCACGTTCACCTCGAACATGTGCCGCCAGTCGGCCGGGTCGGCCTCGGCGACGGACTCGGCGCCGAGGGCTCCGCCCGCGTTGTTCACCAGGACGTCGACCCGGTCCAGGGTCGCGGCGAAGGCCTGGACGGCGTCCCGGTCGGTGATGTCGAGCGGGTGCACGGCGGCCTGGCCGCCGGCCGCCTCGATCTCCTTGGCGACGGTCTCCAGACGGTCGGCGCGACGGCCGGTGAGGACCACACGGTGGCCTTCGGCGGCCAGTCGCCGCGCGGTGGCGGCACCGATACCGCTGCCGGCGCCGGTGACCACGGCGGTCGGGGTGGTGCTGGGCATGAGGGGCTCCTGAACGGACGGGAAGTGATGGATCGGTGGGGCGGTGGGGTGCTGGGGCGCTGGGGCGCTGGGGCGCTGGGTCGATGGGGCGGTCAGTGCGCCGAGTCGACGACGAACACCTTGCGCACGGTCTCGGTGACCTCCCACTCCGTGCGGTCGCCGGACCGGAAGGCGGCGACGGCACCGGGGGAGAGGACCAGCTCGGGTCCGCCCTCGACACGCACGCGGGCGTGGCCGCGCAGCACGACGAGGGTCTCGTTGCGCGGGAAGTTCCAGGTGAAGCGGCCCGGCTCGCACTCCCAGACGCCGCGTACGACGGCCCGGTCGGCGGCGGCCCACAGCACGGCGGTGCTCATCCGGGGGTCGCCTTCGAGGACTTCGCCGGGGAAGCCGCCGGAATCGGGGACGAGGTCCACGTCCTCGACGGGGACGGAGAAGGGGGCGGCCAGGGTGCTGGGCGCGGTGGTCATGACGGGGGGCTCCTGAGGGACGGGCGGCTCCGGTGGCCAGAGCCAGGCGGGAAGGTCACGGGCGGTGCCGGTGCGGCCGGGGCGGACCGCGCCGCTCATGCGGCCAGCGGCACCCGGGCGGACGCGGACGTCACCGCCGCCACCGACTCCTCCAGCAGCGTCAGGCCCTCCTCCAGCTCCGCGTCCGACACGGTCAGCGGCGGCAGCAGCTTGACCACCTCGCCGCGGGCACCGGAGGTCTCCACCAGCAGGCCCCGCTCGAAGGCCGCCTGGCTGACCCGCCCGGCGAGCGTCGGATCGTCGAACTCGACGCCCCACACCAGGCCCCGCCCCCGCACCCGGGCGCCGGGCAGCTCGCGCAGCCGGGCCCCGACCTGCTCGGCGCGCAGCAGGGTGCGCCGCTCCAGGGCGCGGTCCTGCCAGAACTCGCGCAGCGCCGCGGCCGCGGTGACGAACGCCAGGTTGTGGCCGCGGAACGTGCCGTTGTGCTCGCCCGGCGCCCACACGTCCAGCTCGGGACGGAACAGGGTGAGGGCGAGGGGCAGGCCGTAGCCGCTGAGCGCCTTGGACAGGCAGACGATGTCCGGCACCACACCGGAGGCCTCGAAGCTGAAGAACCCGCCGGTGCGCCCGCAGCCCATCTGGACGTCGTCGACGATCAGCAGCATGTCGTGCCGGCGGCACACCAGGGACAGCTCGCGCAGCCACTCGGCGGACGCCACATGGACGCCGCCCTCGCCCTGGACGGTCTCCACGATCACCGCGGCCGGCCGGTCCAGGCCGCTGTTGCCGCTGGACAGCATGGCGTCCAGGAGCGCGGGACCGTCGACCGCGCCGCCCGCGAACCCGTCGTACGGGATGCGGTGGACATGGCCCAGGCCCACTCCGGCGCCGGCGCGCTTGGCCTCGTTGCCGGTGACCGCGAGGGAACCCAGCGACATGCCGTGGAAGGCGCCGGTGAACGCCACCACGGTCTGCCGGCCGGTGACCTTGCGGGCCAGCTTCAGCGCGGCCTCGACGGTGTTGGTGCCGGTCGGGCCGGGGAACTGCACCCGGTAGTCCAGGCCGCGCGGGGCGAGGACGTGCTGCTGGAGGGCGCGCAGGAAGTCGGTGCGGGCTGCGGTGAACAGGTCCAGGCTGTGGGTGATGCCGTCGTCCTCCAGGTACGACAGCAGGGCCCGCTTCAACGGCGCCGGATTGTGGCCGTAGTTGAGGGTGCCCGCCCCGGCGAAGAAGTCCAGGTACGAGCGTCCGCGCGCGTCCTGGACGCGGGAGCCGCGGGCGTGGGTGAACAGCGTGGGCCAGTCACGGCTGTAGCTGCGTACTTCCGATTCCGGCGCGACGTCCGGGTGCATGGGGTGTCTCCTAGAGGGTGACGTCGGTTCAGGCCGCGAGCGGGAGCGGGGTGTCCGTGACGGTCGCGGAGGGCAGCTTGCGCAGGGCGCCGGTGAGGATCCCGGCGCGCAGCGACAGCAGGCTGAACGAGCCCGCGTCGCCGATGCCGTGCGAGGACTCGCACAGGCCGTTGAGGAAGAGCGGCGGCGTGGCGCCGGCGGCGGCCGGCTCGGCCAGGTACTCGGCGGAGACGCGCAGATAGCCGTCGGCGTCGTAGGCGAACCGGTCGGCGAGGCCGGCCACCGCCCTCGGGAAGCGGTCCTGCCGCTCGCCGGGGCCCAGGTCGCGGAAGCCGGTGGCGAGGACCACCAGGTCGGCGGTGTCCTGCTCGGTCTGTCCGGTCACCGTCTCGCGCGCCACCAGGCGGACCCCGTCGGGGCCGGGCAGCGCCTCGGTGAGGTGCCGGTTGCCGAGGACGCGGATGCGGGGGTCGCCGTCCAGGCGCTGCTCGTACATCTTCACGTAGAGCTCGCGCAGCACGTCGCCGTCGGCCGCCGAGTAGTTCGTGGGGCGCATGTAGGCGTCGAGGGTGCGCTTGGCCTGCCGGGAGGCCTGGTAGTAGTACTCGGTGAAGCGCGGGAAGTAGCCCTCCTCGCTGAACGGGCTGGTGTCCTTCTCGCGCAGCGAGTGCGAGCGCGACCACACGGTGATCCGGGCGTCCGGGAAGCGGTGCGACAGGTCCAGGGTCAGCTCGACCGCGCTCTGGCTGCCGCCGACGATCGCGATGTTCCGCGGCGCCTCGGGCAGGGCGGCCAGCGTCGGCAGGAAGCGCGTCAGATGGCAGACGCGCGGGTCGTCCAGCGCGTCGAACGGGGCCGGCACGTACGGGGCGCGGCCGGTGCCGACCACCAGGGTCCGCGCGAACCGCTCCCGTCCGCCCGCGTCGGTGACCCGGTAGACCGGGCCGTCCTCGCCGGGCACCACCGCGACGTCGGTGACCGTCGTGCCGTATTCCACCCGGTCGGCGAAATGCCCGGCGACCCAGTCGATGTACTGGGCGTATTCCTTGCGCAGCGGGAATTCCGACGGCAGGTTCAGATGGTCGAGAAGGCGGCCGTGCTCGAAAAGGAAGTTGATGAAACTGAACCGGCTGCGCGGATTGCGCAGCGACACCAGATCCCGCACCGGATGATTCTGGATGTCGGAACCCGGCAGCATCATTCCGCTCTGCCACGGAGTGTGCGCCGCGGCGGATTCCAGGAACAGCGCGTCGACCTCCGCGCCCTCCTCCTCCAGCGCGATGGCGAGCGCCAGATTCGCGGGGCCGAAACCGATGCCGATGACGTCGTGGAGGTGGCTGATCGGGCTGCTCATATCTCATCCTCGGTGCGGGCGCGGAAAGCGGGGGAGGGGAATTCGGGGGTGGTGCCGGACGGCAGGAAGGTCCAGGCCGCCTCGCGCACCGGGACGGCGGGCAGGCCCAGCCAGCTCTGCACGTCCTCGGCGAGGCCCGGCAGCACCGGCCAGGCGAGCGCGGCGAACACCTTCGCCGCCAGGTACTCCAGGGCGAGGCTGGTGCGGATCTCCTCGGCCTGCGAGCGGATGCCGCGCAGCGGCTCCTCGGTGGCCCGGAACTCCTCGGCGCGCTCCACCAGCCCGTCCAGCAGCCGGATGTAGCCGCGCGCGGAGAACGCGGCCGGCAGCAGCAGCCCGTCCAGCTCCTCGGTCACCGACTGGAGGTAGCGGTAGAACTCGCGCTGCGCGTCCGTCCACGCCCCGGTGCCCGGCACCTGCTGCCCGTGCCGCTTGGCGAGGCCGGCGAAGCCGCCCAGCCAGCCGCGGGCCGCCCGGTACAGCGGGTCGTCGGCGCAGGCCTCCGCGGTCGCCCGGTCCACGCTGGTCTCCCGGCCCTCGGGCGCGGCCCGCAGCAGCGCGAGGCGCACCGCGTCCGGGTCGGCGCCGGCGAGCGCGTCGTCCGCCCACACCGCGTGGCCGCGGCTGGTGGAGAACTTGGCGCCGTCCAGCTGGAGGAAGCGGTTGGTGACGTACGACGTCGGCAGGTACGCCTCGGTGCCGGTGGCGAACGCCAGCGCCGGCAGCAGCACCGCGTAGTAGAAGCCGTTGTCCAGGCCGAGGAAGAGCGCGGTGTCCGCGAGGCCGTGCTCCTCGCTCTCCGCGCGGCTGGCGTCCAGGAACGTCAGCGCCAGGTCCGCCCACGGGTCCAGCCGCTGCGCCGGGTCGTCACCGACCGGCACACCCCAGTCGGTGGTGCGGGTCAGGCGGTACGGCGACAGGCCGCCCGGCTCGTCCAGCAGCCGCTCCACCACGTCCCGCAGATCGGGCGAGAGGGCGGTGCGGGCCAGCCGCTCGCGCAGCCGGCCGGTGAAGGCGGCCAGGTCCAGCCACAGGCCGGTCTCCGCCCGCTCCGAGGCGGCGGCGCCGCAGATCCGGCAGTGCGCGTCGAGCAGCTCGCGCGCCTGGTTGGGGCGGGCGCAGGCCTCGCAGATCTCACCGTCGCTGCTCTCCCGGCAGCTCGGGCAGGTGCCGCGGGCGAACGCCTGGAAGAGGCTGAGGTCGCAGTCGGCGCAGTAGGCGGTGGCCTCGGTGCGCACCGAGACGGCCGGGGAGGCGGCGAGCCGGCCGAACCAGTCCCGCATCCGCTCGGCGTGCCCCGGGTCGGTGTCCGGGCGGGTGGTCCGGTCCAGCTCGACACCCGCCGCCCGCAGGGTGCGCACGATCCGGTCGCCCTGCTCGCCGGCGACCGCGGACGGCGTGGTGCCGGTGAGGCGGGCGGCGGCGGCGACGTACGACTGGTGGTCGTCGGTGCCGGTGACATAGCGGGCCGGGCGGCCCAGCGAGCGCAGGGCGCGGGCGAAGACGTCCGCGCGGACGTACGGTCCGGCCAGATGACCGAGGTGCAGACCGCCGTTGGGGGTGGGCGGCGGGCAGAACACACGGGCCGCCCGCGGCAGCTGACCGCGCGCCGGAAGCTCCTCCAGCGCCCGCGCGGCGGCCTGCGGGTTGTCCCAGTAGACGGAGACCAGATCGAAGGGCTCGTCGGACGCGTTCCGGATCTCGTGGAAGGTGAACGGCGTCAGATGGACGGCGTCGCCTTTTCTCAGCGTGCGCTCCTCCTCGCCGAGCACCACCACGGCCTCGCCGCCCAGCACGAAGAAGATTTCCCCGTCCTGGTGGGAATGGCGCTTGGAGGTGCTGTGGGCCGGAACACTGCCGAAGACCGAACCGAAAGGAAGTCCGGGAATGTCTTCGCCGCTCAGCAGGGACTGGATGTGCATCTCGTAGGACCAGTTCATCAGGTCCCGGTCGAACCGTCGCGTAATCACCCGACGAGCATGACCGGCCGACCGGCCCGCGGAGAAGGCGAACAGGGCGGCCAAATGCTGCCGTGACCCCTGGCGGACAGCTCGGGCGCCGCGCCGCGGAAAAACGGGCTGGCATGGTGAGGGCGGTCCGTCACCCAGCTCGAAAGGGGACCCATGAGTGACCCGATCCGCCGCCTGACACCAAACGACATACCGGACTGTGTCGCCCTCGCCGTCGACCGCGGCTGGCCCGCCGAACCGCGCCGCTGGGCGCTGCTGCTGGACATCGGCGAGGGCTGGGGCGTCACCGCCGCCGACGGCTCGCTGATCGCGTCGGTCGTCCTCACCCGGCACGGCCGGGTCGGTGCCGTCGGCATGATGCTGGTGGCGTCCGCGCACGAGCGGCGCGGCCTCGGCCGCCGGCTGATGGAGCAGGTGCTGCGCGCGGCGGAGCCGCTGGACAGCGTGTTCCTGTACGCCACCCCGGCCGGACGGCCGCTGTACGAACGGCTGGGCTTCCGGAAGGTGCGCGAAGTCGCCAACCACATCGGCGCGTTCGTCCCGGACGCGACGCCGGCCGAGGTCGTGACCGTGCCGCTGCCGCCGGGCGCCGAGGGCGAACTGCACGCCCTGGACACGGACGTCCTCGGCTTCGACCGCGCCCGGCTCCTCAAGGCCCTGCCGCGGTTCGCCGAGCGGATCAGGGTCGTCCGGCACCCCGAGCACGGCCACGTCACCGCCTACGCCGCCGCCTGGCACAACGCCGGCCGGCTCGCCGTGGGCCCGGTCGTCGCCCCCGACCCGCCCACCGCGCGGGTCCTGATCACCGACCTCGCCGCCGGCGCCGGGCTCCCGGTCCGCCTGGAGTGCGCGCTCGACGCCGGCCCCGCGCTGCGCGCCTGGGCGGCGGAGCGAGGACTGGCCGAGGTGGACCGCAGCACGGTGCTGGTGCGCGGCCGGGACCTGCCGACCGACGGCACGCGCATGGTCGCGCCGTTCATGCAGACGCTGGGATGAGACACGCCATGACCTACCGCATCGCCGTCGTCGGCACCGGCCCGCGCGGCCTCGCCGTCCTCGAACGCCTCGCGGCCCGGCTCGCCGCACGGCCCGCCGGACACCGCCCCGTGGAGATCCACGCCGTCGACGACCACCGCCCCGGCCCCGGCCGGATCTGGCGGCCCGACCAGTCGCCGCTGCTGCTGATGAACACCCCGGCGGGCGACGTCACCCTGTTCTCCGGCCCCGCGGACGGCGGCCCCGCCCGCCCCGGCGCCGGGCCCACCCTCGCCGAGTGGTGGAGCGCCGAGGAACCGGGCGTCGGCGGGCCCGAGGCGTACGCGCCGCGGGCCCTGTACGGCCGCTACCTGGAGTTCGTCCTCGACGCGGTACGGCAGGCGCTGCCGGCCGGCGTCACCCTGCACACCGTCCGCGCCCGCGTGGACCGGCTGCGGCGGGCCCCCGGCGGCGGCTGGACGCTGCACCTCGCCGACGGCGGGCGGATCGGCGCCGACCGGGTGCTGCTCAGCACCGGCCACAGCCGCCCCCGCCCCGACCGCACCGCCCGCGAGCACTCCGCCTTCGCCGCCGCGCACGGACTGGCGTACGTGCCCGCCGACTCCGCCGCCGACATGGCGCTGGACGGCGTCCCGGCGGGCGCGCCGGTCGGTGTGATCGGGCTCGGCATGGCCTTCTACGACGTGATGGCGCTGCTCACCGAGGGGCGCGGCGGACGGTTCGTGCCCGAGGGGGACGGACTGCGCTACCGGCCCAGCGGCGCGGAACCGGTGCTGGTCGCCGGGTCGCGCAGCGGAGTGCCCATGCCGGCCCGCGGAGTGCACCAGAAACGGCCGGACTACGTGTACCGGCCGCGCCTGTTCACCTTCGACCGGGTGACCGCGCTGCGGGCGCGGGGCCGGATCGACTTCGACCGGGACCTGATGCCGTGGCTGCGGGCCGAACTCGGTCTCGTCCACCACGCCACCGCGCTGCGGGCCCGCCGCGGCGACGCGGGGCGGTTCACCGAGGCGGCCGTGCGGGCGGCCCTGGCCGAGCCCGCGGCACCCGACCTCGCGGTCGCGCGGGAGGCCGTGCGGCACGGCCTCGCCGACGCCGCCCCCGTCGACCTGACCGCCTGGGCCCGGCCCTTCGCCGGCGCCCGCTTCCCCGGCCGGGACGCCTACCGGCGGGCGCTCGCCGCCCACCTGGAGGAGGACCTGCGACGGTCGGTGCGCGGCAACGTCGACGACCCGGTGAAGGCGGCGGTGGAGCTGCTGCGGGTGGTGCGCGGGGTGCTGCGGGCCGCCGTGGACGGCTCCGGCCTCACCCCGCGCTCCCACGAGAAGGACTTCCTCGGCGTGTTCGCCCCGGTCTGCGCGCAGCTCTCCAGCGGCCCGCCGGTGTTCCGCCTCCGCCAGGTGCTGGCGCTGCTGGAGGCGGGGATCCTGCGCGTCCCCGGCCCCGGCACCCGGTTCGGCACCGACCCGGACGCCGGCCGCTTCACCGCCTGGTCACCGCAGGTCGACGAGGCGCCGCTCCGGCTGGCCGGCCTGATCGACGCCCGCGTCCCGGCCCCCGACGTCCGCCGCGACGCCTCCCCGCTCGTCCGGGACCTCTACGCCCACGGCACGCTCACCAGCTACGCCAACGGCACCTTCGACACCGGCGGAGTGGCCGTCACCGCCGCCCCCTTCCACCCCCTCGACACCCACGGCCGCCCCGTCACCGACCTGCACGTCACCGGCATCCCCCTGGAGGGCCCCCGCTGGTTCACCCAGGTCGGCAGCGGCCGCGCGGGCGCCGAGTGGAGCGACTTCACCCGCGACGCCGACACGGTCGCGGCGTCGCTCGCCGCCGCCGTGGCCACCGAGCGGGCACCGGCCGCCGCGTGACCCCGCCCGGCCCCGGGCCGGGCGGCTGTTCGGCCGCGGGCGGGCCGGTCCCGGTGCGCGGCAGTGTGCGGTCAGGGCCGTATGCGGTCAGCCGGGGGCGTGGACAGGGGGTTTGGGCCGCACGGAGGATCGGGATGCCGGGGACCAGCGACGTCAGGATGGAGCACCAGAGTTGAGCAGCACCGAGTTCGACCAGCACGTGGCCGAGCAGCCGGCCGTCGTCGAGGGACTTCTGGACCTCGACCCGGCCGCACTGCCCCGCCTCGACCCCGAGCGGCCGCTCGTCCTGGCGGGCATCGGCACCTCGCTGCACGCCTGCCGGATCGCCGCGACCTGGGTGCGGCGGCTGAGCGGCGGCCGGGTGCGCCCGGTCGCGCTGGACGCCCACGATCTCGCCCTCAGCGAGTCCGTGACGGCCCGCGACCAGGTGGTGGTGGTCAGCCACCGGGGCACCAAGCGCTACCCCAACGAGGTGCTGCGGCAGGCCCGGGAGGCGGGCGCGCTCACCGTCTGCGTCACCGGCCAGGGCGCCGTCGAACCCGACGCCGACGTGGTGCTGCGCACCAGCCGTCAGGAGCGGGCCAGTACCCACAGCGTCTCCTACACGGCGTCCCTCACCGTCCTCGGCAAGCTCGTCGGCGCCCTGCTCGGCGACGCGGCGAAGGAGCTGGACGAGGCGCTGCGCGCGGCCCCCGAGGCGATGCGCCGCACCCTCGGCCTGGAGCTCGCGCCGGCCGCGGTGGACCGGCTGGTGGAGTCGGCCCCGCACCCGGTGCTGATCGCCGGCACCGGGCTGGACGCCGTCACCGCCGACGAGGCCGCCCTCAAGATCAAGGAGGGCACTTACCGCTGGACGGAGGGCCTGCACACCGAGTTCGCGCTGCACGGCACGCCCGCGGTGTTCGCCGCCACCACCACCGCGTACCTCGTCCGCCCGGCCGGCCCCGACGGCGGCCGCACCGACGCCCTGGCCGGCTATCTGCGCGCCCTGGGCGCCCCGGTGCTGGTCAGCGACTCCACGCCGGACGCCGACCTGCCCTTCGCCGACGTACCGGAGCTGGCCAGGCCGCTGGTGACCGTGCTGCCGTTCCACCGGCTGGTGTCCGCCGCCGCGGCCCGGCTCGGCGCCAGCCCCGACCTGACCCATCTGGAGGCCGAGCCGTGGGCGACGGCGGCGAAGGCGGTGCAGCTGTGACCGCCACGGCCGCGCCCGCCGCCCGCACCGACCTCGTCACCGACGCCTACCTGCGCGCGGACGCCCTGCGCGACGCCGTCCGCACGGCCCCCTACCCGCCCGTCTTCCGGGACTGCTGGGGCTCGCGGATGCTGGACCGGCCGCTGTTCGCGCCGGAGTCCGAACTGCACGGCTTCGCCGAGGACCTGAGCGCGTTCATCGGCATCCTGGAGTCCGTCCCGGACCGCCTCTTCGACGGCGACCTCGGCCGCTACTGCGACTTCGTCGGCATCGACCCGGCCCGCGCCGCCGTCCTGCGCCGCTTCCACGTCGGCTCCCTGGTCCGCTACGGCCGCGCCGACGCCTACCACGACGGCACCGGCTTCCGGCTGCTGGAGATCAACATGGCCAGCAACCTCGGCGGCACCGACCGCTCGGAGATGCAGCGCGCCCTGCTGGAGGTGCCGGCGTTCCGGGCCTTCGCCGACGAGCACGGCCTCGGCTACGTCCACACCGGCGAGCGGATCAGATCGACCCTGCTCGCCCGCTCCCGCGCCGACGCCCGCCGCCACGCCGTCGTCTGCGGCCGCGAGGGCCTGGCCAAGTACGGCCATCTGCTGCGCGGCTTCACCGAGATGATGTCCCGCCTCGGCATGGACTTCCGCCTCGGCGAACTCGACCAGATCACCGAACGCGGCGGCCGGGTCCTCCTGGACGGCCAGGACATCGACGTGGTCCTGCGCTTCTTCAACGTCGACGACGTGTGCTGGGACTCCGCGACCGCCGCCCGCGCCGACATCCTGTTCCGCGCGCACGAGGAGGGCCGGCTGTTCCTCTGGTCGCCGATCAACGGCTCCCTGTTCTCCAACAAGGGCGCCCTCGCGCTGCTCTCCGACCCGGCCTTCCGGCACGCCCTCACCCCCGAGGAGGCGGCCACCGTCGACCGGGTGCTGCCGGAGACGTTCCTGCTGACGCCGGACACCGTCGACCGCTGCCGGGCCGAGCGCGCCGAGCTGATCCTGAAGCCGCTGCGGGACTTCGGCGGCCGGGGCATCGTGGCCGGCTGGAAGCTCGACGACCGGGAGTGGCGCGCGGTGCTCGCCGAGAGCGTGCGGCAGCACTACGTCGTCCAGCGCAGGGTCGTGCCGTGCGCGGAGCCGGTCGCCGACCCGGACACCGGTGAGCGGCGTGACTGGCACGCCGTGTGGGGCGTGTTCTTCACCCCGGACGGCTACGCGGGCACGGACGTCCGCGCCGCCCCGGCCGGCCACAGCACGGTCATCAACTACGGGGCCAACCCACGGGTCCGCACGGGATGCGCCTTCACCCACCCGTCGTAGCGCGCCCGCGGCCTGTTGCGGACGTGTCCCCACCCGGTCACCGATCGCCCTGGCCCCCCGCCGCGGGCCCCGGAAGGATCTCAGCCATGAGCAGCACGAGCACCCAGCCGACCACCCTCCGCGTGTTCTCCCGCGCGGCGGACCTGCCCCGCGAGGCGTGGGCGGGCCTGCTGCGGCCCGAGGACCTGTTCCTCGGCGACCGCTGGCTGGAGGTCGCCGAGCGCACCGCCGGCTGCCCCATGCGCTACCTCCTCCTGGACCGGGCCGGGGAGACCGTCGCCGGGCTGGCCACCGCGCTGGCCGACGACACCGCGCCCTGGGTGCTGGGCCGGCCGGACACCATGCTGGAGGCCGCCGCCGCGGACGGCCGGGAGGGCGCCGCCGAGGTGCTGGCGGCGCTGCCCGGCCCGGCCGCGGACAGCCTGCTGCCCACCCTGGTGTGCGGCGGCCGGCACATGGGCCGCAGCCGGGTGCCGCGCCGCCCGGACACCGGCCGCGCCGAGGTCGAGGCGCTGGTCGCGCGGGCCGAGGAGCTGGCCGCCGAACAGGGCGCCCGCTCCGTGGCGTTCCCGTTCGTGGAGGACGGCGACACCGTGCTGCGGCAGGTGCTGCGCGAGCGCGGCTACCTGGTGCACGAGGCGGGCCGCTACAGCTCCCTGACCGTCGACGCGCGCGGCTTCGACGGCTACCTGGAGCGCCTGTCGTCGGCCAAGCGCCGCCGCCGCGTGCTCGCCGAGCGCCGCCGGATCGCCGCCGCGGGCGTCGAACTGCGCCTCGCCCCGCTGTCCGCCGAACTGATCCCCCGGCTCGGCGAGCTGGAGGAGCAGCTGATGGGCAAGTACGGCGTGACCTGGACGGCCGCCCAGACCGAGCAGGTGCTGCGGGAGATGCTGGCCGAGTACGGCAGCGACGCCCGGGTGGTGCTGGCCGAGGCGGAGGGCGGCATCCGCGGCTTCGCCACCCTGCTGCACTTCCGGGGCCACTGGTACGCCCGCCAGACCGGCTTCGACTACGACTACCAGCAGCGGCACAACCTGGCCCTGTACTTCGAGACCGTCTACTACTTCCCGGTCGAGGCCGCCGCCCGGCTCGGCATCGAGGCCGTCCACTACGGCCTGGGCAGCGAGGAGGCCAAGGCGTCCCGCGGCTGCACCGCCGAGACGCACCACGCGCACCTGCTGCCCCTCGCCCCCTGACCCTTTCAAGGACCTCCACCATGTCTGCCGGATCTGTCATCGCCGTCGTCGAGACCGGCCGCGGCGAGTACGGCCTCCAGCCGCTGCTGCGCGCCCGCGAGCTGGGCCTGCGCCCGGTGCTGGTCACCGACGACCTCAGCCGCTACGCCGTGTCCGAGGAGTCCCGCGCCCTCATCGAGCGCACGGTCCACGCGATCCTGCCCGCCGACACCCGCGACGGCGCCTCGGTCGCCGAGGCGCTGCGCCCGCTGCGCGACAGCGGCGAACTGTGCGGCGTCCTCGCCGTCATCGACTACTACGTGCCGGTCGTCGCCGAGGCCGCGCACGCCCTGGGCCTGCCCGGCCTGGACCCGGAGGCGGCCCGCGCCGCCCGCAACAAGCTGCGCACCCGCGAGATCTGCGCCGAGGCCGGCGTTCCCGCGCCGAGGTTCGTCCGCGCCGCCTCTCGCGACCAGGCCGCGGCGGCGGCCGCCACCGTCGGTCTGCCCTGCGTGGTCAAGCCGCTCACCGAGGCCGCCAGCATCGGCGTACGGCTGTGCCGGACCGCGGACGAGGTGGTGGCGCACTACGCCGAACTCACCGCCACCGAAACCGACATGCGCGGCATGCGCAAGCCGGGCGGGGTCCTCGTCGAGGAGTACCTGACCGGGTTCGAGGTCAGCGTCGAGACGTTCACCACCGAGGCGGGCCCGCAGGTCGTCGGCGTCACCGACAAGTCCCTCGCCGCGCACCCGTACTTCGTCGAGACCGGCGAGACGTTCCCGACGCAGCTGCCCGCCGCCGTGCGCGACGAGGCCGAGCGGTGCGCGCTGGACGCGCTGAAGGCGATCGGGCACGACTTCGGCGCCGCGCACGTCGAGATCAAGATGACGGCGGACGGCCCCCGACTGGTCGAGATCAACGCCCGCATGGGCGGCGCCCAGATCGGCCGGGTCATCCACGAGGCCACCGGCCTCGACCTGCTGGGCGAGGTCATCAAGGCGCACGCCGGCCGCCGCCCCGACCTCACCGCCCCGCGCTCCGGCGCCGCCGCCTCCCGCTACCTCACCGCCGCCGACGACGGGACCCTGCGCGGCTTCTCCGGCCGCGACCTGGTGGACCGCCTGCCCGGCGTGGTCACCGTCGACCTGTACGCCCGTCCCGGCGCCGAGGTCCGCCGCGCCCGCAGCAACGCCGACGTCCTCGGCCACCTCGTGGTCCGCGCGGACACCCCCGCCGAGGCGGCCCGCTGGGCGGACACCGCCACCCTCATGCTCACCGCCGACGTGGACCTGCCGTGCTGAGCGGCCTGCGGGCGTCCCTGCCGACCGGCCGGGGCGCCTCCTGGTTCGCCGCCGCGACCTTCGCCAACGCGGTCGGGATGGGCGTCTACTACCCCTTCTCGCTGCTGTTCTTCGACTCCGTCCTGGACGCCTCCCTCACCGCGATCGGCACCGCACTGACGGTGTCGGCGCTGATCGCGCTGCCGCTGATGCCGGTGATCGGCCGGCTCATCGACCGGTGGGGCCCCAAGCGGGTGCTGTGCGCCAGTACGGCGGTGCGGGCGGCCGTGTTCGCCGCGTACCCGCTGGTCGACTCGCTGGCCGCGTTCGTCGCGCTGAGCGTGCCGGTCGCGCTCGCCATGCGCACCGAGCAGGCCGCGACACCGGTGCTCGCCACCGTCCTCGCCGACGGCGGACCGCAGGGCCGCTGGTTGGCGCTGTCCCGCGCCATGTTCAACGCCGGTTTCGGGCTGGGCGCGGTCGCGGCCGGGCTGGTGGTGACGGCGGACCAGGACACGCTGATCCGGGTCGGCACCGCCAACGCGGTGTGCGTCGCGGCCGCCGCCGCTCTCTACCTCGCGCTGCCGGGCGGCCGGGCCGCACGCCCCGACCGGTCCGGCGTACGCGCCGAAAAGCCGTGGCGGAACCGGCCGTTCGGGCTGGTGGTGGCCGCCGGGGCCGGGCTGTGGATCATCGCGGTCGGGCTGGAGACGGCCCTGCCCGTGCACCTGGTCCGCCAGGCGGCGACCCCGGCGTGGACGGTCAGCGCGCTGTTCGCGATGAACACCGTGCTGCTCGCGGTGTTCCAGGTGCCGGTGGCCGCCCGCGTCGAGCATCTGCGCCCGGCCGCGCTGGCCGCCGTCGGCGCGGTGCTGCACCTCCCGCTGCCGCTCGCGCTGATCGGCGCCACCGCGCTGCCGGCGGGAGCGGCGGTCGCGGTGCTGGTCGCGGCCATGGCCGTGTACACGCTGGGGGAGCTGCTCGCCTCCCAGGCGGTGCTGACGCTGCTCACCGATCTCGCGCCGGAGCAGCGGCGCGGCGCGTACCTCGCCTTCAACCAGATGTTCGTCGGCCTGGCGAACGCCCTGACCCCGCTGCTGGTGACGGTGACGCTGGACCGGTCGCCGAACGGCCTGTGGGTGCTGTTCACGGTGTGCGCGCTGGCCATCGCCGCCCTGATGGCGGGCTCGGGCCGGGCGCTGACCCGCCCGCAGCCGCTGGCGGCCACACCGTGAGCGGCGCCGCCGGCACACGCGGCCTCGCCCCGGACTTCACCCGCGTCCCCTACCACCGCCTCGCCGACGCGGCCCTGACCCGCGCCGCCGAACTCGGCGTGAGCCACGCCGACTTCCGGTACGAGCGGGTCCGCGACGCCTCCTGGCGGCTGCGGGACGCCCGCCCGGCGGGCGCCTCGGACACGGTGACCGCCGGCTGCGCCGTCCGCGTCCTGCACCGGGGGGTGCACGGCTTCGCCGCCGCCTCCGACACCACCGTCGACGCGGTCGCGACCGCCGTACGCCGTGCCGTGGCCGCGGCCGAGCGGGCCGCCGCCCTGACCCCCGCGCGCGTCACCCCCGCCCCGGAACCGTCGCACGGCGAGCTGACCTGGATCGCCCCGTACGGCACGGACCCCTTCGACGTCCCGGCGCACGAGACCACCGCCGTCCTCGCCGAGCGCAGCGGCCGGCTGCTCGCCGCCCCCGGCGTCCGGCACGCCGACGCCGCCCTCCAGGCCGTGCGGGAGAGCAAGTTCTACGCCGACACCTCGGGCACCCGCGTCACCCAGCAACGCGTGCGCGTCCTGCCGGAGTTCACCGCGCACGCGCCGGACCCGGCCACCGGCGAGCTGGTCTCCCTGCGCACCACCGCCCCGTCCACCGGCCGCGGCTGGGAGTACCTCACCGGCACCGGCTGGGACTGGGGCACCGAACTGGCCGAACTGCCCGGCCTGCTGGCCGAGAAGGCCCGCTCGCCCGAGGTCGTGCCGGACGTGTACGACCTCGTCGTCGACCCCACCAACCTGTGGCTCACCCTGCACGAGACTGTCGGCCACGCCACCGAACTCGACCGCGCCCTCGGCCACGAGGCGTCCTTCGCGGGCACCTCCTTCGCCACCCCCGACCTGCTCGGCACGCTGCACTACGGCTCCCCGCTGATGCACGTCACCGCCGACCGCACCACCCCGCACGGCCTGGCGACGGTCGCCCACGACGACGAGGGCGTCGCCGCCCAGCGCTGGGATCTGATCCGCGCCGGCGTCCTCACCGGCTACCAGACGGACCGCACCACTGCGGCCCGCGCCGGCCTGCCCCGCTCCGGCGGCTGCGCCTTCGCCGGGGCGTACGACCAGATCCCGCTCCAGCGCATGCCGAACGTGTCCCTGTCCCCGGCGCCCGACGGCCCCGACACGGCGGGGCTGATCGCCCAGGTCGAGGACGGCCTGTACGTCGTCGGCGACGACTCCTGGTCGATCGACACCCGGCGGCTGAACTTCCAGTTCACCGCCCAGCGCGTGCACCGCATCCGCTCCGGCCGGCTCACCGGACAGGTCCGCGGCGCCGCCTACCAGTCCACGACCACCGGCTTCTGGCGCTCTCTCGCCGCGCTCGGCGGCCCGCGGACCCAGCTGCTCTGCGGCGCCTTCCACTGCGGCAAGGGCCAGCCCGTCCAGGTCGCCCCGGCCGGCCACAGCTGCCCGTCCGCCCTGTTCCGCCGGGTGCCCGTGCTCTCCGCCCGTACGTGAGGAACCCACCGCCCATGACCCCCGACGACCTCGCCGACCTCGCCCTCGCCCGCTCCCGCGCCGCCCACTGCACGGTCGTCGTCGACGACACCGCAGCCGCCTGGCTGCGCTGGTCCGGCGACGACCTCACGGCGAACGGCAGCAGCACCGGCCGCCGGGTGACGGTGGTGGCGGCCGTGGAGCGGGCCGGGGGCACGGCCGTCGGCACGTACACGGCACCGGCCGGGACACCGGCCGAGGTGACGGAGGCGGTGCGCACGGCGGAGGCGATGGCCGAGCGGGCGGAGCCGGACCCCGAAGCCCCCGCCCCGCTCACCCCGGCGGACACCGGAGCACCCGGTCCCGCACCCGCCCACGCCGGCCCGCACCCCGCCGAGGACGCGCCCCCGGACCTCCCCGTGGCCGCCCTCGCCGCCCTGCGCGGCCCCGCCCTCTCCGGCTACACCCGCCACCACCGCACCGCCACCCTCCTCGCCACCTCCACCGGCCTGCGCCGCCACCACCTCCAGCCCACCGCCACGCTGGAGCTGTGCGCCCGGGACGGCGTCCGCTCGGCCTGGGCGGCGTACGCGGCCGGGGACTTCGCGGACCTGGACCCGGCCGCGCTGGAGGCGGCGACCGCCGGCCCGCTGGCCCGCACCCTGCCCCGCCGCGCCCTGCCGCCCGGCCGCTACGAGGTGCTGCTGCCGCCGGCCGCGGTGGCCGACCTGATGATCACGGCGTACCGGGCGCTGGGCGCGGCGGACGCGGTCCAGGGCCGTACGGTCTTCGGCCGCCCCGGCGGCGGCACCCGGCTCGGCGAGCGGCTCACCCCGCAGCCCCTGACCCTGCGCGCCGACCCGGCCGAACCCGGCCTGGAGTCCTGCCCGTTCGTGCTCTCGCGCGGCGAGGTCTCCGACGTGTTCGGCGGCGCCGCGGGCGCCGGCAGCAGCGCCGCCGACAACGGCCTGCCGCTCGGCCCGGTCGACTGGATCCGCGACGGCGTCCTGACCTCGCTGCTCACCAGCCGTCGCGAGGCGGCGGCCCTGGGACTGCCGGTGCGTCCGGCCGTCGGCAACCTGGTCCTCGAAGGCGGCCCCGACGCGCGGACGCTGCCGGAGATGGTCCGCGACACCCGCCGCGGCCTGCTGCTGACCTGCCTGTGGTACATGCGCCCGACCGACGCGGCCACCCTCACCCTGACCGGCCTCACCCGCGACGGCGTTCACCTCGTCGAGAACGGCGAGATCACCGCGGAGGTCGACGACGTGCGGTTCGCGGAGTCCCCGCTCTCCCTCCTGTCCCGCGCCACCGAGACCGGCCGCACGGAACGCACCCTGGCCCGCGAGTTCGGCACCCACTTCCCCCGCACCGCGATGCCGACCCTGCGCATCCCGGACTTCCACATCACGGGAACGGCCCCGCGCTAGCCCTCTGACACACCCGCGCCCACCCCACCGAGCGGCACCCACGTCACGCCGTGCCTGCCCCGCTACGCGGCTCCGCCGCGCCGGCCTCGCGGTGTCCGCCCGGTGGTGTCACGGGAGTCGTCGGGTCACCGTGGCCGGCCGGTCGGCCGGCCGGCCACGGTGGGTCGGCGGCGTCAGATCCAGCCGCGGCGGCTGGCCATGACGCCCGCCTGGAAGCGGCTTCCCGCGCCCAGGCGGTCGGTCAGTTCGGCGATCCTGCGGCGTACGGTGCGCTGGGAGACGCCGAGCTGGCGGCCGGCGGCCTCGTCGGTGAGGCCCTTGGCGAGGAGGCGCAGCAACTCGGTCTCGGCCGACGTGAGTTCGTCCTCCTCCAGCTCCTGGGGACGTCCGCCGAAGGGGTGGCCGGAGTCCCAGTACTGCTCGAAGAGGGCCAGCAGCGCGGACAGCATGCCGGTGCCGGTCACCACCAGCGCCCCGGCGCCCCGCTCCTCGGGATCGACCGGCAGCAGCGCGGTCTCCCGGTCGAAGATGAGCAGGGTGAGGGGCAGCACCGGGGTGGTGCGGATCTCCGCGCCGTTGTCGGTGAGCCAGCGCACGTGGTCGCGGGTCGGCGGATGATTGCGGATGCTCTCCAGGTAGAGCCCGCGCATCACGACGCCCCGGTCGAGCGCCGCCCGGTCGGTGGCGCGCCCGGCCTCCAGGGCCTCGGCCTCGTAGGAGCCCGCGTTGAAGGAGATGATCTCCAGCGAGCTGCGGCAGACGAGTTCCTCGATCCGGGTGCGGATCGCGTCGATGCCCTCAAGGCGCTGCACACCGTTGTCGCCGGGGACGTAGCCCACGGTGGTGTACTCCGAGACGAGCCGGGCCAGTGAGGCACGGCTGCGCTCCAGTTCCTGCCGCTGCCGCAGCAGCCGCTCCTCCTGGTCGGCGAGGAGCGCTCCCACGGCCACTTCGGGACTGATGGGCAGCAGCAGATCGGCGTTCTCCCAGGAACGCCGGATCAGCGACAGGTCGGTGAGACGGGAGATCGCGTCCCGGATGGCCGTCTCGTCGGAGTCGAGCTCACCGACGAGTTCGTCGATCCTTCCGCCGGCCGTACGGAGAATGCTCCGGTAAACCGATTCTTCAAGCTCGCCAAGCCCCAGCACATGTCCCCCCGAGTAAAGATGATCATGACGTGTGGCCGGGGGAGCACTATATTCGCAGGTTGGCATAGACATGCAAGGACGTCTCAGGTAGTGGATCAGGGGCGCCCGGTAATCGGGCGCCCCTGACACATCGGCAACGTTCCTGTGGAATTCCCCTGAATCCCCGGCCCGCCGTCAGGCGGCCCGCAGCAGATCCTCACCGTCGGCCGTCGGCGAGGCCGACGGTGAGGCGGTCGCCGTAGCGGTCGCGGAGGCGGGCGCGCCGGCGGCGACGGCCGGCCGCTCGCCGAGATCCCGGACGATCTGCCGGATCGCGGACTCCTGCCCCTCGGGCCCCTTGGTGAAGAGCCCGCCCATCCGCGCGTCCCACGCCGCGTACTCCGGGTCCTCAAGGCGCAGTTGATGCACCTTGCGGATGTTCCAGTACGGCGTACGGGTGTCGAGGTGGTGGTCCAGGTGGAAGTTCTCCCGGTGCATCGCCGTGAGGAACCGCTCCAGGCCACGGCTCTTGCGGTTGCGCGTCATGTAGAGGTTGACGCTGTTGTCCCGTACCAGCGGGGTGTGCTCCGCCAGCTCGATGTACCAGCTGATGATCTGGAACGTGGTCAGGTACGGCACCAGCCAGAACAGCGCGAACTCCACGAGCAGGCCGTTGTAGGCCAGCAAGGAGAGCGCCACCGCCCAGAACGCGGCGAAGGCGATGTTGTCGCGCCGCGCCTTGATCCGGTGGTCGGCACGCGACTCCTCCGCGGTCGCGTCCTTGGCACCGCCGCCGAGCCGGTTGACGACCAGGTACTTCAGCACGGACAGCGTGCGCGAGCCGAGCGCCGGCAGCACCACCAGCCGCATCCAGCGCTGACGGGTGGTCAGACCCTCCTCGTAGACGCCCTGCTCGATGAAGAAGACCAGATCGGGGTCCACGTCCGGCCGGCCCAGCTTGGGGTGGTGGGTGGCCACGTGGGACTTCTTGTACGAGTAGTGCGTCTGGAAGATGGGGTACGCCGACAGCGCGGTGCCCAGCACCAGATTGAGAGCCCGGTTCGCGGCGAGGATGCCGTGCGCGCTCTCGTGCAGCAGGGTCGCCAGGGCCCGCATACGGGAGCCCACCACGACCAGGGTCAGCGGGTAGAACCAGTAGGAGACGCCGAGGCTCAGCCAGACGGCGGCCGTGATCCAGAAGGCGTCGGACAGGAATCCGAGGATTCCGTGCCAGTTGTCGAGCCGGTTGAGTTCCCGGGCTCGCTCTTGTATCTCGCGGCTGAAGCGGTAGGGCTTGTAACGGCCCTCCGCGACGGCCCATTGCGTGGTCATGGTCTCCTCGATCGGGTGCGGGTGGGCGACCGGAGGGAGCGGGTCACCTCTCGGGTCACCACTCGGTGATCAGCACCGACCCACCGGTCCCGCCGCCGTTCTCCGCGGCGGAGGCGGCACCAGCGCCCAGCGCGACGACGGCCAGGGTGGTCACCAGGGTGAAGACCGAACGACGGACGAAGCGCATGGCGATTCCTTCTCTCAAGGGAGTGGGGATTAAATTTCCGTGAACCGGCGGGCGGGATCCGCTCGCTGGAGAAGATCTTGCCGATCGGCAAGGTGCGGAGAAAGGGATTCCGGCGTCCGCAAATGTCATTGGCAGGGTTAGGACGCGGGCTGCCGCGTGTGCGCTGTCCGCATGCGGACAAAGGGCCGTGTCCTGATGAGGACACGGCCCTGGAAAATGCAGAATTCAAGAATATGGAGCGGCGCTCAATACCCGTGCGGCACCCGGAAGTACACCGGCAGCCCGGCCGGCAGCCGGTGGCCCGGAGTGAGCAGCCGCCCCCCGGTGCCGGGCCGCGGCGGCCACTGCGCGTCCTCCCGGACGCCGAGGTGCCGGGCCACGAACGACGACCAGCCCGGCATCATCGGCCGTGCCGCCACCGACAGCGCCGCCAGCAGGTCGAGATGGGCGGTGAGCCAGCCGCCGCGCACGGCGGGCCGCAGCAGCGGTGCCGCGTGCAGCCGGCGCAGGTCGCGCCGCGCGGTCGTGGCGGTCTCGGCGAGCACGGAGGCGGCGAGATCGGGCCGGAACCCCGGGGACGAGAGCCGGCGCCCGAGCTCCGGCACGGCCGTCCACAGCAGCCGCCCGGCGACCCCGCCGGGCCCGTCCGTGGGCGGCGGGACCACGGTGGTGTCGGCCACCGGACCGGGCGCCAGGCTGCCCAGCAGCCGGTTGGCCCAGGCCTCCAGCTGGTCGATGAGGATCAGCTGGACGGTGTCGGCCAGTTCGCGCTCGTCGAGCACCGGCGGCCGTCCGTCGGCCCACAGCAGGCAGACGTGGAAACGCAGCGCGTCGCTCGTCGCCGCGTCCGTACTCATCACTCCTGCCATGCGCCCATCCTGCTCGGCGGCCGGGAGGTGCTCGCCGCTTCGGCGCTGTCAGGAAGCGGAAGTGGCCGATCCCGGCCGCATTATGGCCGACCCGTGCCCCGGTGATCGTCCGGTCCGGGCCATTGCCGCTTTCGGCCGCGTAAATGAGCTGACACCTTCGTGCCGCTCGGTGAAGCTGCTCGGGAAGCTGTTCCTATCGAGCAGCGATGTGAACGACCGGGACGGGAGAAGCCAGCAAAATGCAGCGCACCAGAATTCGGTCGGGAACCGCCGGACCCGCCGCGCTCGCCGTACTGGCCATGACCAGCGTCCAATTGGGGGCGGGCGTCTCCACCTGGATGTTCGACGAGTCCGGGCCGGTGGGCACCGCCTTTCTGCGGCTGGCCTGGGCGGCGGTGTTCCTGTGGGCGTGGGCCCGGCCCCGGCTGCGCGGCCGCTCCCGGCAGGATCTGCTGGTCGCCGGTGCGCTCGGCCTTATGAGCGCCGCGATGACGATGTTCTACTTCCTCGCCATCGACCGCATTCCGCTGGGTGTCGCCAGCGCCCTGGAGTTCCTGGGCCCGCTCGCGGTGGCCGTCTGGGGTCTGCGGGGCCGGGGTGTCGATCTGCTGTGGCCGGGGCTGGCGGCGGTCGGCGTGCTGGCGCTGACCCGCCCGTGGGAGGGCGACGCGGAACTTCTCGGTCTGCTCTTCGGCTGCCTGGCCGGCGCCTGCCTGGGCGGCTATGTCGTCTTCACGCAGAAGGTCGGCGACCGCTTCTCCGGCGTCGACGGACTGGCCATCTCGCTCACCGTGGCCGCCCTGTGCGCGGCGCCCTTCGGTCTGCCGCAGGCGGCGGGCCATCTGCTCGACCCGTGGGTGCTGCTGGGTTCGGCGGGTGCCGCGCTGCTGCTGCCGGTGCTGCCGTACGTCCTCGAACTCGTCGCGCTGCGGCGGCTGTCCACGGCCGCGTTCGGCACGCTGATGAGCTTCGAGCCGGCCATCGCGGCCCTCATCGGCCTGGTGCTGCTGTCCCAGTCCGGTGACGTCCTGCAGTGGGTGGGCACGGCCTGTGTGATCGTCGCCAGCCTGGGCGCGGTGCGCCGCGGCTCCCGGTCGCCGGACGAGACACCGGAGCGGCCGGAGGCCAAGGAGGCGGCACTCACGTGACCGAGCCGGTGGCGGCCGGTGACCGACCAGTCGGTATGGACACCGGGGGTCCGTCCCGGTAGAGATGGGTCATGCGCATCGCCGTCACCATCTTCCTGACCGACGAGACGATCGCCCCGACCCGGCTCGCACGCGAGCTGGAGCAGCGGGGCTTCGCCGGGCTGTACCTGCCCGAGCACACCCACATTCCCGTCGAGCGGACCACGCCGTACCCCGCGGGCGGCGAACTGCCGCGCGAGTACGGCCGCACCCTCGACCCGTTCGTCGCGCTCGGCCAGGCCGCGGCCGTCACCGAACGCCTAGGCCTCGGCACCGGCATCACCCTGGTCGCCCAGCACGACCCCATCGACCTGGCCAAGCAGATCGCCACCGTCGACCACCTCTCCGGCGGCCGGCTCACCCTCGGCCTCGGCTTCGGCTGGAACGTGGAGGAGGCCGCCGACCACGGCGTCCAGTGGCGCACCCGCCGCGAACTCGTCCGGGACCGGATGGCGCTGATGCGCGCTCTGTGGTCGGAGCGGCCGACCGGTCACGACGGCGAGTTCGCCTCCGTGCGCGCGAGCCTCGCGTATCCGAAGCCGGTGCAGAAGCCGCGCGGCCCGGTGACCGGCCCGCGCACCCTGGTCGGCGGCGCCGCCGGGCCGAAGCTGTTCGCGCACATCTGCGAGTACGCCGACGGCTGGCTGCCCATCGGCGGCCGCGGGCTCACCGAGAACCTGCCGCTGCTGCGCACCGCCTGGGCCGACGCCGGCCGCGACCCGGCCGCCCTCCAGGTCGTCCCGTACGCCGTCCGTCCGTCGCCGGGCAAGCTCGCGCACTTCGCCGGCCTCGGCATCGAGGAGGTCGTGGCCCAGCTGCCACCGGCCGGCGAGAGCGAGGTGCTGCGGGCCCTGGACGCTTTCCAGCCATATCTCTCCGGGGCGGCGGCGTGACGGCGGCATGACGGCGGTATGACGGCCGGTGTGAGTCTCGCCGGCGCGGACCGGCCCTGATCTTCGCGATCGTATATTCGAAGGATGACGACTTCCGCGACCTCCGGAACCGGCCCCACCGAGAACTCCATGCGTCGCGCCCTCAAACGCGCCCGGGAAGGCGTCGCGCTCGACGTCACCGAGGCGGCGGTCCTGCTCCAGGCCCGCGGCGAGCACCTGACGGACCTGGCGGCCTCCGCCGCCCGGGTGCGCGACGCGGGCCTCGAAGCGGCGGGCCGGTCCGGCGTCATCACCTACTCGAAGAGCGTCTTCATCCCGCTCACCCGGCTGTGCCGGGACAAGTGCCACTACTGCACCTTCGTCACCGTCCCCGGCAAGCTGCGCCGCGCCGGCCACGGGATGTTCATGTCTCCGGACGAGGTCCTGGACGTCGCCCGCAAGGGCGCCGCCCTCGGCTGCAAGGAAGCCCTCATCACCCTCGGCGACAAGCCCGAGGACCGCTGGCCGGAGGCGCGCGAGTGGCTCGACGCGCACGGCTACGACGACACCATCGCCTATGTCCGCGCGATCTCCATCCGCATCCTGGAGGAGACCGGACTGCTCCCGCACCTGAACCCAGGTGTGATGACGTGGACGGACTTCCAGCGCCTGAAGCCGGTCGCGCCGTCCATGGGCATGATGCTGGAGACCACCGCGACCCGGCTGTGGTCCGAGCCGGGCGGCCCGCACCACGGCTCGCCGGACAAGGAACCCGCCGTACGGCTGCGGGTCCTGGAGGACGCGGGCCGCTCCTCGGTCCCCTTCACCTCCGGCCTCCTCATCGGCATCGGCGAGACCTACGAGGAGCGCGCGGAGTCCCTGTTCGCGCTGCGCAAGGTCTCACGCGCCTACCACGGCATACAGGAACTGATCATCCAGAACTTCCGCGCCAAGCCGGACACCGCGATGCGCGGCATGCCGGACGCGGAACTCGACGAGCTCGTCGCCACGGTGGCCGTCGCCCGGCACATCATGGGCCCGTCCGCCTGCCTCCAGGCCCCGCCGAACCTCGTGGACTCCGAGTACGAGCGGCTGATCGGCGCCGGCATCGACGACTGGGGCGGGGTCTCGCCGCTGACCATCGACCACGTCAACCCGGAGCGGCCCTGGCCGCAGATCGAGGAACTGGCGGCCCGGTCCGCCGCGGCCGGCTTCGAGCTGCGCGAACGGCTCTGCGTCTACCCGGAGTTCGTCAAGCGCGGCGAGCCCTGGCTCGACCCGCGGCTGCTGCCGCACGTCCGCGCTCTCGCCGACCCGGCGACCGGTCTGGCGCTGCCGGACGCGGTGGTCCAGGGCCGGCCCTGGCAGGAGCCGGAGGAGGTCTTCACCGCGACCGGCCGCACCGACCTGCACACGGCGATCGACAGCGAGGGCCGCACCTCCGACCGCCGCGACGACTTCGACGAGGTCTACGGCGACTGGAACGAACTGCGCGAGGCCGCCGCTCCCGGCATGGTGCCCGAGCGCATCGAGACCGACGTGCGGCAGGCCCTGCGCACCGCGGCCGACGACCCGACGAAGCTGACCGACGCCGAGGCGCTGGCGCTGCTGCACGCGGACGGCCCGGCGCTGGACGCGCTCGCCCGGGTCGCCGACGACGTCCGCCGGTCGGCGGTCGGCGACGACGTGACGTACATCGTCACCCGGAACATCAACTTCACCAACGTCTGCTACACCGGCTGCCGCTTCTGCGCCTTCGCGCAGCGCCGCACCGACGCCGACGCCTACACCCTCTCCCTGGACCAGGTCGCCGACCGCGCCCAGCAGGCCTGGGACGTCGGCGCGGTCGAGGTCTGCATGCAGGGCGGCATCCACCCGGACCTGCCCGGCACGGCGTACTTCGACATCGCCAAGGCGGTCAAGGAACGCGTGCCCGGTATGCACGTCCACGCCTTCTCGCCGATGGAGGTGGTGAACGGCGCCACCCGCACCGGTCTGTCGATCCGTGAGTGGCTGACGGCCGCGAAGGAGGCCGGACTGGACTCGATCCCGGGCACGGCGGCGGAGATCCTCGACGACGAGGTCCGCTGGATCCTGACCAAGGGCAAGCTGCCCACGGCGACCTGGATCGAGGTCGTCGAGACCGCCCACGAACTGGGCATCCGCTCCTCCTCGACGATGATGTACGGCCATGTCGACCAGCCCCGCCACTGGCTCGGCCATCTGCGCACGCTGGCCGGCATCCAGCAGCGCACCGGCGGTTTCACCGAGTTCGTCACCCTCCCGTTCATCCACACCAACGCGCCCGTCTACCTGGCCGGCATCGCCCGGCCGGGCCCGACGATGCGCGACAACCGCGCGGTCACCGCGATGGCCCGGCTGCTGCTCCACCCGTACATCCCGAACATCCAGACCAGCTGGGTGAAGCTGGGCACGGAGGGCGCGGCGGAGATGCTGCGCTCGGGCGCCAACGACCTGGGCGGCACGCTGATGGAGGAGACGATCTCCCGCATGGCGGGCTCCTCCTACGGCTCGTACAAGTCGGTCAAGGACCTGATCGCGGTGGCGGACGCGGCGGGCCGCCCGGCGAAGCCGCGCACCACCTTGTACGGCGAGGTCCCCGAGGAGCGCCGGCGGGCGGCGGAGGCGTCCGACGGCCACCTGCCGGAGCTGCTGCCGGTCCTGGACTGACGGACGGCCCTCAGGCGCCGCACAGTACGCACAGTACGATGATCCGACCCCTCGGTACGGTCCGGTACCGGGGGCCGGAGACTGAGGAGATGCGTGCCCGTGCCTGCCCGCCGGCTTCCCTCCTGGGCCTGGGTGTCCGGCCTGACCGCCGGCGCGATAGCGGCGGTCGCCGTACTGGCGGTCCAGGCCACCCAGGGCACCCGTCCGGTCGCCACGGTGACGGAACCGACCCCGTCGGCGACCGCGACGGCGAAGCCCAAGCCCACCGCGTCGTCCCCGGCGGCCGTACCGGACGCCTCCGGCACCGGCCGCCGTATCGTCTACTCCCTCTCCGAGGACCGGGTCTGGCTGATCGACGCCAGTGACACCCCGCGCCGCACCTTCGCGGTCTGGCCGGGCACGGTCGACCCGGAGCCGGGCGGCTATCCGGTCGGCACCCGCTCCGAGCCCGTCACCACCGGCTCCGACGGCGTCCGCATCGAGCACATCGTCTACTTCGCCGCGAAGTCCGGCGTGAACATCGCCTTCTCGCACGCCGTCGACGGCTCGTCCCCGCCCCCGGCCGCCGCCGGCGCGCAGACCGGCGGCATCCGCATGAAGAAGCCCGACGGCACGGCACTGTGGGCGTTCGCGACGACAGGGACGACGGTTCGGGTCGTCGAGTAGGCGGCGTCCCGCCCGGCGCCGTCGCGCACTGGTGACGCCAACTCCGTCGCCGCCTACGGTGGTTGCCCACACCGGTACCGGGGGGCAGCAGTGGCACAGCCGAGTACGAGACGCCCGAGCACACCACCGCCGCCACCGGGGACACCGCCCCGCCTGGCACCGGCGCCGCTCGTCCGCACCGTCCCGCGGGCGCGGCGCGGCGTCCTGTGGTGGCTCGGCTGGCTGGTGCCGGTGGTCGCCGCACACCGCCTGTGCTCGCCGACCCGGCCCGACCGGGTCAGGGACCGCGCGATGGACCGGGCGCAGCTCTGGCGCGGCGCGCTCGGCCTCGCCATGACCGTGGCCGCCTGGCTGGTCCTCGGCCTCGTGCCCGCGCGTGAGATCCCCGGCCGGTTCTGGGAGAGCTTCGGCTGGGCCGTCGGCAGTCTGCTGCTGATCTTCAACATCTACGGCGTGGCGGTCGCGATGACGCCCAAGGGCCGGAAGTGGGCCGCGACCAAGCTGTGGCGCGGCCCGTTCCTCGCCTTCGTCCTCACCTACACGTCCTGGGTCGTCGCCGGCGCGACCGGTCTTTTCGACTGGCCGCCGGACCGGGACTCGCCCGTGTCCACCGCCTGCGGCCTGTGGCTGGCCGGCTTCAGCCTGTACGGCCTGGCGCTGCTCGTCCTCAACGGCGGGCGCACCGCCGACGTCAACGACTGCCTGCCGGTCCTCCTGCCGACGGTCCTCATGTTCTGCCTGAGCCTGCCCACGCTCGGCGACCCGATGTACGACAAGGTCTCGATGCCCCTGCGCCTGGCGCTGGGCCTCACCGGCCCGGTGACTCTGGTCCTCCTGGCCCGCTGGCAGCTGCGGCGGCTGCGCCTGCGGCACGGCGTACGCCTGTCGGACATGTGGCACCGGGCCTGACCGGGAGGACGCCTAGCGGGCGTCGGGCGCCGGCTGCCGGACGCCCGGCAGGTGGTTCACGACCAGCACGACACCGCTGAACAGGAAGATCCGGGTGGCGGCGTCCAGTCCGTTCCAGTCACCGGACTGCCACATGGCGAACCACTCGCCGCCGATCCCGATGAACCCGACCCCGAACAGCAGCATGACCATCAGCAGCCCGTACGTGGCGAAGCGCTGCCCGCGTACGTGGTCCCGCCGGGCCCAGAACCAGGTACCGGCGATCAGCACCAGCGCGGCGGCCGTCTCCCACACGATGATGGCGACGTACGCGGCGTCCTGGAGCCCCTTGCTGGTGATCGCCCGCCACATCAGGTCGTCGTCCTTGAACGTGGTGTCCATGGCGAGGACATGCTGCACGAACTGCTGGTTGGTCCCGAAGTCCGTGATGTTCCCGAAGGCGACCAGCGCCATGTAGAGCGCCACGGTGGCCGTGAGGAGCGTGGCGGCGAGGGGGAGGGTCCGAGAGGTTGTGGTCATGACACACATCCTCCCCATCCGGCCCCGCCGCCGGTGCGGAATGAGCCAGAAGATCACCCCACGAGCAACTCGGCGCGCAGTCGCATGAGTTCGGCCGCGTTCAGACCGAGGCCTTCCCGCTCGTACGCGGCGAACGACCCGAACTCCTCCCGTACCTCCGCGAACCCGGAGTTCAGATACTCGGGACGGACGTCGAGCAGCGGCTTGTACACGGCGGCCTGGGCCGGCGGCAGGGCGGCCAGCATCGCTGCGTTGGCCTCGGCGCGATAGTCGTTGGAGGCGAGGTAGTCCGCCATGACCGTCTCGCGCGGCACACCCAGCGCGGTCAGCAGCGCGGCACTGGCCCAGCCGGTGCGGTCCTTGCCGGCGGTGCAGTGGTACAGGACGCCGTCCGCGTCCCCGTCGGAGAGGTCGGCGAAGACGGACGAGTACGCGGCCTTGGCGCCCGCGCCGCTGACCATCGCCTTCTCGCCGTCGATCATCATCCGGGCGGCCTCGTCCGCGGTCTCCGGCATGGTGAAGACCGGCGAGCCGTCACCGATCACATCGGCGACGACGTACTTCACCCCCTCGGGCACCCGGTCCGGATCGGCGGTCCGCTCCTGCGTGGTCCGCAGATCGAAGTCGGCCGCCAGCCCGAGCCGCTTCAGCTTCGCCACATCAGCGTCGGTGAGCTTGCCGAGCGAGTCCGACCGGTAGACGACGCCCATCCGCACCCACCGGCCGTCCTTCGTCCGGTACCCGCCCGCGTCCCGCAGATTGACCGTCCCGTCCAGCCGCACCAGCCGGTCCGCGAGCCGCAGACTGCCGCCGTGCTCGGGCACGAGATCGAACCACTGCCGGTCGGCACCGGGCAGCCCCCGCACGACGACACTGCCGCTCGCCGCACCGGAGGCGACGACCCGCCCGTTCGCCCGCACCACGACCTTCCGCACCCCCGGCGCCTTCCAGGTGATCGCGTAGGACCCGTCGTCCTGCGCGGTCACCTCGGCGGCGGTGAACGGAATGTGCTGGGCCGAGTGCGCGGGCGCGGCCGTGGCGACGGGAGCGGTGAGCCCGACGACCAGCGCGGCGACACCGACATGAGTCTTGAAGGTCATGCCGCAGATCGTTCGGCGACCCGAGAAGCGGAGCGCGAACCTCCGATGAACCCGCTGTCAACGCCGAACGAACGTTCCCAGGAAGGCGCCCCAGGCGTCGGGGGAGAGGGTGAGGTGTCCGCCGGGGGTGTTCTTGGAGTCGCGGACGTGGACGGTGGAGTCGGTGGGGGCTATGGCGACTTCGACGCAGTCGGGGCCGTCGTTGCTGCTGTAGCTGCTCTTGAACCACTCCAGCGGGGCGGTCATGTCTCGTCCCAGCGCCGAGTGAACGTCCATAGGAAGGTGCTCCAGGCGTCGGGGGTGAGAGTGAGTCGGGGGCCGAGGGGGTTCTTGGAGTCGCGGACGTGGACGGTGGAGTCGGCGGGGGCTATGGCGACTTCGACGCATTCAGGGCCTTCGTTGCTGCTGTAGCTGCTCTTGAACCACTTCAGCGTGGGCGTCATGTCTCTTCTCCTAGAACCTTCTCAATGAACGCCAGTGAGTCCCGGGGCGTGAGCGCTTGCGCCCGGATCATTCCATAGTTCATTTCCAGGGTCTGAACCTCACGTGGGTCACTGATCAGTCGGCTGAGGAACTGGACCTCCAGGTGTCCCAAGGTCTTCCCGTCCCGGAGCTTCAGCAACTGGAGCGAGCCGCCCATGCCCGCGTGATCCTCGCGATCGGTTGGCATCACCTGGATCACTGCGTGCCGCAACCTCGCGATTTCCAGCAGGTGTTCGAGCTGACGTCGCAGCACCAGTTTGCCTCCGATGGGGCGCCGCAGCGTCACCTCTTCCTGGACAAAGGTGATGTGCGGGCGCGGCGAGCGCTCGAAGACGACCTTTCGAGCCATCCGCGCGGCCACGTGACGTTCGATGTCGTCCTCCGAATAAGGCGGTCGCCGCATCGCGAACAGCGCCTCCGCGTACTCCGTGGTCTGGAGAAGGCCATGGATGAGGTGACTGGCGTAGGCCCCCAGGTCAACCGCTTCACCCTCAAGGTTGGCAAGATCCCTGGCCTTCTTCGGATACCGCGCCCGCTCCACGTCCGCCTTCATGGACGCCAGCTTCCCGCCGGCCCCCAGCACCTCGTCCGCCTTGTCCAGGAACTCCGGCTTGGGGACGCGCCGCCCTCGTTCCACCGAGGAGACCATCTCCTCGCCGTAACCGATGGCGGACGCCAGCTCCGACTGCTTGAGGCCCGCCTGTTCGCGCCACACCTTGATCTGCCGCCCGACCGCCTTGAGTACGGCCTCGGCTTCCTCGTCCTCCACTCGTGCCCCTCCTGACGTACGAGCCGTACGACGACGCCATGCGCCCGTACAGTCACGCTCTGTACCGGCGTCATCGCTGTTCAGGGTAGGGAAGCTTGGCCACGCTGGGTGACGTGAACCACGAATTCGCCGTACAGCTCTCGGCCACCAGAAGAGGCGCCCGCCTCGCCCGCCTGCTCACGGAACGCCAGCTCGACGACTGGGGGGAGCCGTACGAGAACGCCGCGCAGGTGGTCGCCGAGCTGGCCGCCAACGCGGTGACGCACGGCCGGGTCGCGGGCCGGGACTTCCGCCTCACCCTGAGGCTCCGCCCCGACCGCACCCTCCGCATCGAGCTGGCCGACGCCCGGGGCGACCGGGTCCCGTGTCTCCCGGACCCGGTGGTGGACGACGCGGAGTCGGGCCGGGGGCTGCGCGTCGTGACGGCGTTCGCGCGGTGCTGGGGCGTGGTGGAGGCACCGGCCGCCGCCAAGACCGTATGGGCGGAACTCGCACCGGGTCGCGGCGGCGCGTGACCCGGCCGGGCCCGACGTCAAAGACTGAGTACCGGGGGAAGAACCGAACCCACCCCCGCCGCCCCCGGCGATCACTCGCCGGAGTGAATATGCCGAACTCGGCTGGCGCGGCAGGTCAGTTGTGGTGCAGCGTCAGCCCGGACAACCGCAGACATGCTTCGGCCCTCGCCGGGACTGCCATCCCAATGCGAGGGCCTGATCACCTAGGAAGTAGGCGCTTCCCGATGACTGAGCAGCACCCTAACGCGCCCGCGCGCCCGGCGTCCGGCCGTTACTCCTCCGGAGTACGGCACGTGACCGAACGCCACGAGAGCCACTTCACCGTGGTCGGCAACCACCTGGCCCAGCACCGTGAGCTGTCGCTGACGGCGATCGGCCTGGCGACCCACATCCAGTCGCTGCCGGAGGGCACGCCGGTCGGCATCAAGACGCTGGCCGCGAAGTTCCCCGAGGGCGAGATCCGGATCGCGGCGGCGCTGCGCGAACTGGAGGAGCACGGATACCTCGCGCGTCCCAATGAGCGTCTTCGATCGGGCCGAGTCGTCACCCGGACCGTCTCGTACAACAAGCCCCGACTCGCCGTGACGGCGGCGGCGCCGAAGCTCGAGCCGACAGCGGAACCCGCGCCCGCGCCGCCGTCGCCGCCGTCGCCGCCGTCGCCGCCGTCCGACGCCGCCGACGTCCTCGCCGGTCTGCGCGCCCACGACGCCCGGCTCGTCCTGAGCGAACGGGACGTACACCGGCTGGCCCCGGCGGTCGCGGCCTGGCTGGACCGCGGGGTGCCCGCGGCGGTCGTACAGCGCACCCTGACGACGGGCCTCCCCGAGGACCCGATCCGCCACCCGGCCGCCTTCCTGGCCGGCCGCCTCACCACCCTCCTGCCCCCACCCCTCCCGGTCACCCCACCACCCCCCTCGGCCCCCCGCCTGGACCCCCTCCAGACCTGCGACGGCTGCGACAGAGCCTTCCGGGCCCCGGCACCGGGCCGCTGCCGTGACTGCCGGGACCGCGCGAGATCCGTACGATCCGCGAGCACGCCGAGGCGGAGGCCGGGTCGTGACCGACTGGTCGCCGCCGAACTGGCGGCGCTCGGACGTGACTCCGTCACGATCGGGAGGCCTGTCGACCGAGAGGGCGGACTGCGGGAGTTCGACATCCTCGGCGGACGCGGCTTCGTCAGCTTCCTGCCCGTGCCCCGGCACGCCTGCGTCTACGTCTGCAATGTCACCTGGTACGGCTGAAAGCGACCGATACATCCCCTGAGCCGACCGTTCCCGTTCGATTACAGTGCTCGCGTCGTACGTACGGGCGGACGGTGCTCTGGGAGGTCTAGGTGAGTCCGACAGCCGGGCCTGTCTGGGGGCGGGTCGAGCAGCAGGACTTCCGGAGCAGGGTGCGCGGCACACTGCTGGGCGCGGCCGTCGGGGACGCGCTCGGCGCGCCGGTCGACGGGCTGGGCATCGAGGAGATCCGCGAGACGTACGGGCCCGAGGGCGTCGTCGACCTGGCTCCCGCGTACGGGCGGCGCGGCGCCGTCACCCACCTCACCCAGCTCACCCTGTTCAGCGTGGACGGCCTGATACGCGCCCAGGTCCGCCGCGACACCGGCGCCTGGCATCCGCCGACCGACGTGCACCGGGCGTACCTGCGCTGGGCGGCGACCCAGCGGGACTGGGGGCCGGACGAGCGGCGCAAGGACGACGGCTGGCTGGCCCGCGAGGAGTGGCTGTACGCCCGCCGGGACCCCGCCCGCCCGCTGCTCATCGGGTTCGGTGACGACACCATGGGCACCTTGGAGGCGCCGAAGAACCCCGGCGAGGCCGGACCGGAGGCGGCGGCCCGCTCCGCGCCCTTCGGGCTGCTCGTCGGCTGGGAGCCGCAGCTCGTCGCACAGCTGGCCGTGGAGTGCGCGGCACAGAGCCACGGACACCCGACCGCCTACCTGGCCGCGGGCACGTACGCCGTCGTCGTGCACGGCCTGGCCCGCGGCGAGAGCCTGGACGGCGCGGTGCAGCACGCGCTGGCGATGCTGGCCGCCCGGCCGGGCCACGAACCGGTCTCGGGCGCGTTGCAGCAGGCACTGGGCGCCGTACGGCAGGGGATACCGACGCCGGGACGGGTGGAGGAACTGGCGGCCGAGGGCACCGCCGAACACGTCCTCTCCGCCGCCCTCTACTGCGCCCTCGTCGGCGAGGACGTACGCCACGGCCTGCGCCTCGCCGTCAACCACGGCGGCCCCTCCGCCGCCACGGCAACCCTCGCCGGCGGCCTCCTCGGCGCCCTGCACGGCGAGACGGCCCTGCCCCCGTCCTGGCTCGCCGAACTCGAAGGCCGCCCCACCCTCCTGGAACTCGCCGACGACTTCGCCATGGAAATGACCCAGGGCCCAGCCCTCCACACCCCATCGGCGGCGTCCCCGGCGTGGCTGGCGAGGTATCCACGGGGCTGATGCGGGAATGCCTTTGCGGGGCCGGGAGTTGACCCGGCATGACCAAAGGCCCCGCACCACGCGTCCTGTCCGACGGCGATCTCTCCGATCTGCTCGGCAGCCGGCAGTTCGGCACGCTCGCCACCGTGAAGCGCAGCGGCCATCCGCATCTGACCACCATGGTCTACAGCTGGGACCCCGAGTCACGCATCGTGCGGTTCTCCACCACCGCGGACCGGATCAAGGTCAAGCACCTGCGGCGGGAGCCCCGCGCGGCGCTGCACGTGCCGGGTGCTGACGTGTGGTCCTTCGCCGTGGCGGAGGGCGAGGCCGAGGTGTCCGAGGTGACGACCGTCCCCGGTGACGCGGTCGGCCGGGAGCTGCTGGCGGCGCTGCCGGAGATCGCGCGGCCCGAGGACGCGGACGCGTTCCTGAAGCAGCAGGTCGACGAGCGCCGCGTGGTCATCCGGCTCAGGGTGGAGCGGCTGTACGGGACGGCGGTCGACATCGAGGGGTGAGGGGCACCGCGCTGGACGGGAAAGGACCGTGCGGTCGCAGCCCTCGTGGTGGCTGTGTCCGCACGGTCCCCAGGGGCCGGGAAGCCGGTCAGTCCTTGACCGCCACCCCGGGCGCCCCGCCCTGCTGCGCCGGGATCGGCGCCGCCGCACCGGCGGCGTCATCGTCGTCGTCCGTGTTGATGCGCTCGATGATGGCCAGCCGCTCCGGGGTGTCCTCCGGCTTGAGGAAGCCGATCAGCACGTAGAGGATCAGGGAGACCGCCAGCGGGATCGACACCTGGTACTGGAGCGGGACGCCGCCCTCGACGTTCCAGTTGATCGGGTAGTTGACCAGCCAGAAGGTGAACAGGCCCAGGGCCCAGCTGGTGATCGCGGCGGTCGGGCCGGAGCGGCGGAAGGGGCGGAGCAGACCGAGCATCATCGGGATGGCCATCGGGCCCATCAGCCCCGCGACCCACTTGATGACGACGGTGATGATGTCCTTGAAGGTCGGGGAGTTGACCTGCGTCGCCGCCGCCATGGACAGGCCGAGGAAGACCACCGTCGCCACGCGGGCCGCGATCAGCCCGGTCCGCTGGCTCCAGGCCCGCGCCTTCGCCGAGATCACCGGCGCGCAGTCACGGGTGAAGACGGCCGCGATGGCGTTGGCGTCGGAGGAGCACATGGCCATGGTGTGCGAGAAGAAGCCGACGATGACCAGGCCCAGCAGACCGTGCGGCAGGAGCTGTTCGGTCATCAGGCCGTAGGAGTCGGAGCCGTCCGGCTTCTGGGCGTCCACCAGCAGCGGCGACATCCACATCGGGTAGAAGAGGACGAGCGGCCAGACCAGCCACAGCACCGCCGACAGCCGGGCCGAGCGGGCGGCCTCCTTGGGGCTGGAGGTGGCCATGTAGCGCTGGGCCTGGTTGAGCATGCCGCCGTTGTACTCGAAGAGCTTGATGAAGAGGAACGCCAGCAGGAACACCGCGCCGTAGTCGGCGACCAGCGGCTTCTCATGGCCCTGGAGGGCCGGCTGGTCCCACGCGTCGAAGAACCCGATGCCCTTGTCGCCGAGTTCCATCACCACCGCGACGAACATGGCCACACCGGCGAGGAGCTGGATGACGAACTGGCCCAGCTCGGTCAGCGCGTCCGCCCACAGGCCGCCGATCGTGCAGTAGACGGCCGTGATGCAGCCGGTGATGAGGATGCCCTGGTTCAGTGAGATGCCGGTGAACACCGACAGCAGGGTCGCGATCGCGGCCCACTTCGCGCCGACGTCCACGATCTTCAGCAGCATGCCCGACCAGGCCAGCGCCTGCTGGGTCTTCAGGTCGTAGCGGTTCTTCAGGTACTCCAGCGGCGAGGCCACGTGCAGCCGGGAGCGCAGCCGGTTGATCCGCGGGGCGAACAGCTTCGAGCCGATGGCGATGCCCAGGGCGATCGGGAACGACCAGGTGACGAACGACGTGACGCCGTAGGTGTAGGCGATGCCCGCGTACCCCGTGAACATCACCGCGCTGTAGCCCGACATGTGGTGCGAGATGCCGGAGAGCCACCACGGCATCTTGCCGCCGGCGGTGAAGAAGTCGCTCACGTTGTCCACGCGTTTGTGCGACCAGACGCCGATGGCCACCATCACACCGAAGTAGCCGATGAGCACGGCCCAGTCGAGACTGTTCATGCGCCACCCTCCCAGGGTCCGCCCAGATCCGCCTTGTGAACGGCCCGCTCATCGTGAGTGCGGTCACATGGGCGCGACAAGGAACCGGAAGGTCAAGAGCAGGTAAAAAAGTTTCGCCTGATGACTCCCGTTCACCTATCTGAACCATCGGAAGCGCGCCTTCCAGCGCTTCAGGGCCTTTAAGGGGGCACGGCCCTCAACGGGTCAGGGCCGGCGCAGTTCCTCCGGGCACGGCGTCCCGCGCGGCAGGTCGTACGGCGAGGCGAGGCGGTAGGTGCCCGCGCGAGGAGCGAGCAGGACCGTCCACCTGTCCTTGTTCTCGTCCTCCTCCGTCTCCATCAGGCAGCCGTTGGGGTTCTCGAACACCTTCGGCTCCCCTTCGGGACGGTTCTCGGACTCCTCCGACTCCCGCGGCCCCTCGACGCCCTTGCCCTCGGCGTCGACCAGCTTCAGCCAGGGGGAGTACGGCACCCGGATCAGCACCCGGCCGGGCTCGCTCACCCGGAGCGTCATCTCGCCCTGCTCGGCACGCTCCACCGTGGCCGGCGGATCGGCCAGCGGCGCCGGATCGGTCACCCGGAACAACTGCCAGTTGGCGTCGCCCCAGATCTGCTCCAGATACGGCAGACCGCGCTGCACCAGCTCCCGCTCGCGCTGCCCGCCGTCACCGTCCGGCTCGTCCTTGGGCAGCACCACGAAGTGCACCGCCCAGCGCTTGAGCCACAGGTGGTAGTTGGCCGAGTTGAGGGTGTCGTCGTAGAAGAGCGGGTTGCGCTCCATGTCGGCCTGGCGGTTCCAGCCGCGGGCCAGGTTGACGTACGGCGCGAGCGCGGACGCCTCGCGGTGCGAGCGGGCCGGGACCACCTCGACCCGGCCCTTCGCGGCGCCCACCTCCTGGAGCTCGTTGACCAGCGGGGCCAGCTCACGGGCCCAGGAGGCGCGCGGAGTGGTGTGCACGACGTCGTCGACCGACTTGAAGCCGATCCAGCCCACGAAACCGGCACACGCCACCACCAGCGCGTACCACTTGCGCGACCGCGGCACCGCGAACGGCACCGCCGCGACCAGCGCCGCCCCGGCGAACAGCATCGCCAGCCGAGTGATGTTCGAGCCGATCTGCGAACTGATCAGCCAGACCAGCAGCACCGCGAGGAAGTACACCCCGGACGTGATCCGCACGGTGACCCACTCGCGCGGCACGAGCAGCAGGACCAGCGCCGCGTACAGCAACGGCAGCGAGGCCGAGCCGAACGACATCGGCTGGGTGCCGGAGAACGGGAACGCCCACGCGGAGACCGCCACCACCGCGGACGGCCCGAGGCCCAGCGCCCAGGCGCCCGGCCGCCGCTTCTGGAGGAACAGCGCCACCGCGACCAGACCCACGAACAGGCCCGCCACCGGCGACGACATGGTGGCCAGCGCCGCCAGCGGAGCCGCGCACAGCGCCTTCGCCCAGCGCTTGTAGCGCCAGCGGTACGGCCAGCAGAACACCGCCGCGACCGCGGCCAGCGCGAACAGGTTGCCCAGCCCGAAGGTGACCCGGCCCGAGGCCGCGTTGCCCAGCAGCCCGAACACACCCGCCAGCGCGGGCCACAGCGGATCGCGCACCACCCGGCTGCGGATGAGGATCAACGTCAGCAGGGCCGCCGACAGCGTCCCCGCGATCATCATCGTGGTCCGCACCCCGAGGACCGACATCAGATACGGCGAGACCACGCTGTACGACACCGGGTGCATACCGCCGTACCACGCGAGGTTGTACGCCGAGTCCGGGTGCCGGCCGACGAACTCCGCCCAGGCGTCCTGCGCCGCGAGATCGCCGCCACTGTTCGCGAACGTGAAGAACCAGACGATGTGCAGCACGCCGGCCACGGCGGTGACGAAGAGCACCGGATGCCGTGCCGTCCACTCCCGTACGGTGGCGAGCCCCGAGACCTCGCCGCCGTCCCCGGGCCGCTCCGGCGGGTCCGCGGGTACGCGTATTCGCGGGCCGTCTCCCGGGCCCGGACCGGTGTCATCGGTGCGTGTCGGCTCCGCAGTCGCCACCTGAAGGCACTCCCCGTGTCCCGTTCTTCTGTTCCCCCACGGGTTCCCGGCCGTTTCCGTCCGGATCACCCCGGGTTTCCGTCCGCGTCCACGCACACGGGCGGCCTGTCCCGTTTCGTGACGCTAGCACGCACCCCGCCGACGGGCGCCCTGGTGGGGGGCGCCCCGGCGGGGTGCGCGGGGTACGGCGGCGGAGGCCGGCGGATCCGGTCGGCCGGTCCGGGTCAGCCGATGCGGGTCGGCCGGTCCGGTCAGCCGATGCGGGTCAGCTTGTCCGTGAAGCTCGGCTCGACCAGGTCCCGCTGGAGCGCGACCGGCACCTTCACCGCGCCCGCGGTGGCCCCGTCGCCGACGGTCAGCGTGCCGACCTTGGCACCGGCCTTCGCCGTGTGCGGCAGCTCGTCCGCCGCGAACGACAGCTTGACCTCCAGGCCCGCCCAGCCGACCGCCGTCACGTCCTCCGTGGCGACGACCGGGGTACGGCCGCCGAGACCGTCGTCCACATAGCCGACGACAGCGCCCTTCTTGATGATCGTGGCCGGCTCCATAGCGTCCTGCGCGGCCCGGATCAGCTGATCGCCCGCGGACAGGGCGCCCGCGAGGATCGTGTTGTCCACGCCGCCCGGAGGCTGGCGCACCACGGCGCCCACGATCGTGCGGGTCTCGCCGTCGATGTCCTTCTTCGCGGCGAACACCAGGTTGCCCAGGGCCGAGGTGGTCGTGCCGGTCTTGATGCCGACCACGCCGTTCTTGCCGACCAGCTGGTTCCAGTTGGAGTGGTTGACACCCTTGTAGTCGTCGTACGACATCATCGCGGCGACCTCGCGGAACGCGGGCTGCGTCATCGCGGCCTTCGCGAGCTTCACCTGGTCCACGGCCGTGCTCACCGTCGAGTCGTTCAGCCCCGACGGGTCGGTGTACGTGCTGTTCGTCATGCCGAGGTCCTCCGCGGTGGCGTTCATCTTCGCCACGAAGTCCTTCTCGGAGCCCGCGTCCCAGCGGGCCAGCAGACGCGCGACATTGTTCGCGGATGCGATGAGAATGCTCTCCAGCGCCTCCCGCTCGGAGATCTCGTCACCCGCGAAGACGTTGACCGTCGACTCCTGACCGGCCTGCGACTGGTCCTCCGCCGCCTGGTCGATCTTGATCTTCGGGCCCTCCTCGCCGCTCTTCAGCGGGTGGTCCCGGAGGATGACGTACGCCGTCATGACCTTGGCGACGCTCGCGATCGGCACGGGCTTCTGCTCGCCGGACGAGCCGAACGAGCCGATGCCCTGGACGTCCAGGGCGGCCTGACCGTCCTGCGGCCACGGGATGTCCACCTTCGAACCGTCGAAGATGAAGCTCTCCTCGGCGGTCAGCCGGAGGGTCGGCGCCGGCAGCTCCCGCATCGACTGGACGACCGCGAACACGACCACCAGCAGCAGCACCAGCGGCGTCCAGATCTTCACCCGGCGCACGGCGGTGCGCAGCGGCGTCTGCGGAGGCGGCGGCGTGTTCGTCAGCTCGGCCAGCAGGTCCAGCGGCGGCCTCGGCGGCAGCGGCTGCTGCGTGGTCCGCTCCGGGCCCACCTGGGGGACGGCGGCGGTGGCGTCGGCGGGAGCGGGAGCGGGAGCGGCGGGGGGAGCTTCGGCGCGCGGCTTGCGGCTCTCCGGGGCGTCCAGGGGCTTCAGCGCGACGAACTTGCTCGTGCGCTCCGCCTCGGCCGCGGGCTTCTTCTCGGCCTCGGGCTCCGCCTTGCCCTCCGCCTCGCCCTCGGGCTTCTTGGCGGCGCCGCCGATCTTCAGCATGGTGGTCGGCTGGTCCACGGCCGGCTCCGCGGGCCGTACGGCCTTGAAGACGGCGGTGGGCTGGTCCACCGCGGAGGCCTCGGCTTCGCCTTCGTCCTCCGCGTCCTCACCCGCGCCGCGCTCGCCGTCGGCGGCATCCGACTCGTCGTCGGAGCCGCCCTCGGCCACGGCCTCGGTGCCCTCGTCCTCGTCCGCGGCGCCCTCGGACTCGGCACCGCCCGGCTCCTGCCCGTCCTCGGCCGCGTCCGCCGCGTCCGCCGCGTCCGCGGCCGTTGCGGCCGAGGCGTTCGCCGTGGCGGCGGCCTTCTCGGCGCGCGGGGAGTCCTCGGCTTCGTCGGCTTCGGCTTCGGCTTCGTCGGCTTCGTCGGCCTCGGTCTCGTCGACCTCGGCCTCGGCCTCGCTCGTGGCGTCAGCCGTGTCCTCGTCGGCCGACACGCCCCCGGCGCCCTCGGCGTCAGCTTCGTCCCCGCCGCGCGCAGCGCCCTTCGCGGCGTCGGCGTCGGCCTCGGCCTGGCGGCTCGCAGCGTCCGCGGCGCCCTCCGCCTCGTCCCCGCCGTCGCCCGCGCCCTCGGTCTCCACGTCCGCCGCAGAGCCGTCCGCGTCCGCCGCAGAGTCCTCCACGCCCGCCGTGGAGCCGTCCTCCCCGTCCGCCGCGTCCGCGTCGGTCCCGTCGGTCCCATCGGCCTCGTCGGCGTCCGTCGCGCCCTCCGCGGGACCGGAGCGGACCCACGCGGCGACCGCCGCGCGGAGCTTCTCGTCGCCGGAGCCGTCCGTGCCGCGGGCTTCGGCGAGTTCCTTCGCGGAGAGGACCCGCGTCGCGGTGTCGACGGCGGCGCGCGCCACGGCGAGGCGCGGATCGCTCACTTCACTCCTGGCCTCGGGAACCGGACCCGCGCTCCCCGACGTCGGTTCTTCCGACGACTCGCGCTGCTTCGACCTGTCGGGGGACTCGCCCGCCACCGATGCCTCCTCCATGCCGCACGCTCCCGTGCGTTACCGAACCGAACGCTGCCCGGACACCTCGGCCAACCACTGTCCGAACCATGTACCAGTGTCCTGTGTGCGGGCTAAACCCAAGCGGTAGACGAGAACGACATAGCTACTGGTTCCACTACGAACCGGTCACGCACCCTCGACAGACCAATGTGAGAGGGGTCACCCTGTCTTTCATCCACGCGGGGAGGCATGGATGGGCAGGAGCCGCAGAACACTTCCGGAGGAGCTTCTGCTGCTGGCACTGGACCCGGCCACGGGTACCACTGCACAGCCGCAGTCGCTCGACCTGGGTCTGGCCGGAGCACAGCTAGTGGAGCTGGCGCTGGCCGGACGGATAGCCCCAGACGGGGATCGTATCGCCGTGGTGGCACCACGGCCGACAGGAGATCCGACACTGGACTGCGCGTTGGAGTTGCTGCGAAGGCGTGGCGCTCCGGTGCGTGCCGTCCACTGGATCGGCGGGCCGCGTCTCGGGCTACGCCAGACGTACCTCTCGCATCTGGAACGCTGCGGCATGGTGCATGCCGTGGAGGGCCAGATGTGCGGAGTGCTGCCGACGACTCGCTACCAGGCGACGGACACCGACATCAGCCGGGAGATCAAGGCCCGGCTGGACAACGCGATCCGCACCGGCGTACCGCCGGACCCGCGGACCGCGGCGCTCGCCGCACTGGCGCACGCGGTCGGTCTCGGCAAGCACCTGTATCCGGGGAACGAGGGACGCTCGTCCCGCTCCCGGCTGCGGGACCTGATCAGGCACGACCCCATGGGCGGCCTCGTGGCGCACGCCGTGATGGACGTCCAGAACGGCGCGGTGGCACAGCCGCGTCGTGCCGCGGGACCGACAGGCCGTCAGGCCCCGGAACCCGCACGCGGTGTACCGGCGCAGCCGCGCCACGGCAGCATGGCCCGTGCCGTGGCTCACTGAGCCGCACCGCAGCACAGACCCGTTCGGGAGCCGCGAGCCGCGCGGGGTGGTGGAAAGCGTCGTTCGGACGACGGACGCTTCCGCCGCCCCGCGCGGACGCATGTCCACATGTGTGGATCTGGCGTGTACCCGCCGTATATCCGCTGTTTCCCAGCGGTCGGAAGCACCTTGGTGGCAGTCTGCTGAGCAGCAGATACGCAAAGTTGCAAGTTTGAGGCAGCAGCCGGAGGTGCGCGTCCCGTGGCGTCCAATGTCAATCCCACCGTCAGGCGGCGCCGGCTGGGCCAGGAGCTGCGCCGGCTCCGCGAGCTCAAGGGCATGACGGCCGAGGAGGTGGCGGAGCGGCTGCTGGTGTCGCAGTCGAAGATCAGCCGCCTGGAGAACGGCCGCCGCAGCATCAGCCAGCGCGACGTCCGCGATCTGTGCGGGGTGTACGAGGTGGAGGACCACCGGATCGTCGACTCGCTGATGCAGATGGCCAAGGACTCCCGCCAGCAGGGCTGGTGGCACTCCTTCGGCGACATCCCCTACAGCGTCTACATCGGCCTGGAGACGGACGCCGCGAGCCTGCGCGTGTACGACCCGCAGGTGGTGCCGGGCCTGTTGCAGACCCGGCAGTACGCCGAGGCGCTGATCGTGGGCGCGCTACCGGAGGCGACCCCGACCGACATCGACAAACGGGTGCAGGTCCGGCTGCGTCGGCAGGAACGTATTGCCGCCGACGAGAACCCGCTGCGGCTGTGGGCGGTGCTGGACGAGGCGGCGGTGCGCCGCGAGGTCGGCAGTAAACAGGTGATGATCGAGCAGCTGGAGTACCTGCTGGAGATGTCACAGCTGCCGCACGTCACGGTGCAGTTGATCCCGTTCTCGATGGGCGCGCATCCCGGCGTGAGCGGGCAGTACGCGATTCTGGAGTTCCCGGACGCCGCCGATTCGAGCGTCGTCTACATCGAGGGCGTCACCAGCGACCTTTATCTGGAAAAGGCACAGGATGTCCAGAAATACAGCGTGATGTACGAGCATCTACGGGCGCAGGCGCTGAATGTGGAGCAAACCCGGGAATTCATCGGCGAGGTGGTCAAGGACTACGCCGGTCGCCGGTAAGGCGCCGCAAGGTACACCGTCGCCCGGGCGGGATGGAAGACCCCACTGGAATATGCCATCCGGTCGAGTGAATAGTCTCTCCGCCCTCCGAAGTTGGCGAGTAGCGTCGATCACGCCAATGACGCAAGAACGTTGGCGCAATCACAGCAACTCAGCAACTGTCTCATCGGAGTGAAAATGGCGATCAAGCAGGGCGCTCAGGACCAGTGGGTCAAGTCCTCCTACTCCCAGGGCAACGGCGCCTGCGTGGAGATCAAGTCCCCGGCCCGCGCGGCGATGGCCGTCCGGGACTCCAAGGTCGAGCAGGGACCGGTCCTGGCCTTCCCCGCCGGCGCGTGGAACGCGTTCGTGGCATCGGTGAAGGCGTAGGGAGAGGATCTGACTGATCCTCCCCCCGCCGATCGGAGGCCGATCGGACGCCGATCGGGCCACGGCCCGCGACGACCGGCCGACAACCGCACAAGCAGCACCAAGAAGAGCCCTCTCGACGAGCCCGCCGTCCTTGCCGAGGGGGCTCGGCTTGTGTCAGCCCGTCATCGGGAACGCCACATCGCACACCGGATCCTCGGCGCCCGCCGCGTCCCAGTCCGCGAAGTAGACCTCACGGCACGGCCCGGCCGCCTCCAGCCCCCGCTCCCGCAGCCACTGCTCCACCGCCTCGAAGGCGGCCAGGATCTGCGGGTGCGCCACCTGCGCCTTGGCGATCCTGGTGTAGGCCAGACGCCGGGCCGGTTCCACCCGGACCCGCGTCTGCCAGGCCCGGCCCCGGGCCTCGGCCCAGGCCCGCGCCGCCGCCTCGTCGGCGACCGGGACACAGGCCTCGGCGGGCCCGTCGCTCTCCATGGAGACCTCGGAGTGGTAGACGACGTACGGCGCGCCGGTCACGCCGCCGCACTCCCGGGCCGCGCGTTCCAGCCGCCCCAGTGACGCCCCGATCCACGCGGGCAGCTCGTCGGCGAGGGTGTGCCGGGTCTCGGTGATCACCACCTGCGCCGGTACCTCGGCCGTTTCGATCGTGAACGTCTCGTACATCTCGGAGCTCCTCCCCGACAGCCGTCCACGGAGGTACGCGGCGAGCGTCCGCTGACCGGCCAGCCGGGCCTCGACGTCCGCCCAGTAGGCGGCGAGCAGCCCGGCCGCCTCGGCGCCGTCCGCGCGGACCACCTCGGCGATCCGGGCGAGCGGCATGTCCAGCTGCCGCAGCAGCGCCACCAGCCGGGCCCGCTCGGCCTGGTCCGCCCGGTAGTAGCGGTAGCCGCTGGCCGCGTCGACATGCGCCGGGGCGAGCAGGCCGAGCCGGTCGTACAGCCGCAGGGCCTTCGCCGAGAGGCGGGCCCGTGCGGCGAACGCCCCGATGGTGAGCAGTTCCTCGTCCACCTGTGCATCCTCCGTCACCGGGCGGCCTGGTGCGCCCGGCGTTCAGGAGGCTCCGGCCTGCCCCAGGGGAAAGGTCGACTCAGCCGAGCCGCGCCTCGATCGCCTCGACGACCGCCGCCGCCTCCGGCTCGGTCTGCGGCGAGAACCGGGCGACGACGGTGCCGTCACGGCCGATCAGGAACTTCTCGAAGTTCCAGCGGATGTCACCGCTGTGCCCCTCGGCGTCGGCGAAGCCGGTCAGCCGCTCGTACAGCGGGTGCCGCTCCTCGCCGTTCACCTCGACCTTCTCGGTCATCGGGAAGGTCACGCCGTACGTCGCCGAGCAGAACTCGGCGATCTCCGAGGCACTGCCCGGCTCCTGGCCGAGGAACTGGTTGCAGGGCACGCCGAGCACGGTGAAGCCCCGGTCGGCGTAGCGCTCCTGGAGCCGCTCCAGACCGGCGTACTGCGGGGTCAGCCCGCACTTGGAGGCCACGTTCACGACGAGCACGACCTGGCCGGCGTACTGCTTGAGGTCGGCGGGCCCGCCCTGGAGAGCGTCGATGTCGACGTCGAGAACGGAGGGCCCGGAGGAGGAAGAGGATGCGTTGGTCGTCATGGGCGGATGCTAGCCCCGCCCGGTGACGGACGCCTCGACCAGCACGTCCCCGGCGGTCGTGCGGGCGTACAGCACCGACCGTCCGGCGCGCCGCCGCTCCACCAGTCCCGCCTCCCGCAGCACCCGCAGATGCCGTCCGACCGAGCCGAGGCCCTGCCCGGTGACGGCGGTCAGCTGGGTGGTGCTCAGCGGGGAGTCGAGGAGGTCGAGGACGGCCGCCCGGGCGCCGCCGAGCAGGGCGCCGAGGCTCGCGGGCACCTGCCGGGCGCGGTCGCCGGCGAGCGGGCCCGAGCAGGGGTACACCAGGGCGTACCGGTTCCGCTCCGGCTCCTCCCAGGACACCCAGCCGGCGCGCGGCGTCACCGGGACGAGGACCAGCTCGGCGCCGGAGATGTCGCGCGGCGGGTACGCGTGCGCATTGACCTGGAACCGGCTGGTGCCCAGCCAGCGCGTCCCGGGCCGCAGCGTGTCCAGGACGGCCGCCCAGCCGCCCCGGCTCATCCGCGCGGTCCGGGCGACCACGTCGGCCTCCAGGACGCGGCGCCGCCGGGCCCAGGTCGGCCGTACGGTCTCGGCCCAGACGTACTCCAGGAGCGCCCCCGCCCGCTCCGGCAGGTCGTCGCGGTCCAGCCGGTCGGGGAGCGGTCCGGCGAGGGAGCGGCACAGGTCGGCGCGGGCGGTGCCGGGGCGGGCCGCGCGGACCCGGGCGACGGCCTGGGGGAAGTCCTCGCCGTCCAGCGGGGTGGGGGTGAGGAAGTCGGCGATCCAGTCCCGGCCGAGTCCGGCCCGTACCAGCAGCGCGGTCACCGGGTCGGCGGCCAGGCGGGCCCGGTAGCCGGGCAGGTGGGCGCGGAGCCAGTCCCGCTCGCCCGGGTGCGCGCCGGTGCCGGCGTGCAGCAGCTTCAGGCTCGCGAAGGTCTCGGCGTACGGGGAGAGCAGGAAACGGCCGCGGGCGAGGGTGTCGGCGTCCACCCGCCACCAGCCCATGACCGCCCCCGCCCCGTGGTTTCGCGTGTGCGCGAAACAATAACCGGCCGGTCGCGGGCGCCGGAGACTCCGGGCATGCGCAGTTCACCGGGCTATGCAGGCCTCTTCCGTACGCCGGAGTTCACTCCGCTCTTCGTCTCCGCCGCCGCCCAGACCGCAGCCCAGACGCTCGGCGGTCTCGCGCTCGGCACGCTGGTGTTCCGGGCGACCGGGTCGCCGCTGCTGGCGGCGGTGAGCATGTTCGGCCCGTCGCTGGCCCAGGTGGCCGGGGCGACCTTCCTGCTGTCGGGCGCGGACCGGCTGCCGCCGCGGGCCACGCTCACCGCGGTGGCGCTCGCCTTCGCGGCCGGTACGGCGGTGCTCGCGGTGCCGGGGCTGCCGGTGGCGGCGGTGCTCGCCGTGGTCTTCGCACAGGGGCTGGTGGCCTCGCTGGGCGGCGGAGTGCGGTGGGGGCTGCTGACCGAGATCCTGTCCAAGGAGCGCTATCTGCTGGGGCGTTCGGTCTTCAACATGATGAGCGGACTGGCCCAGATCGGCGGGTACGCGGCGGGCGGCGTCCTGGTCGCCGTGCTGACGCCACGGGTGGCGCTGCTGCTGGCGGCGCTGCTGTACGCCGCGGCGGGGCTCACCCTGCGGCTCGGCCTGACCGCCCGTCCACCGCGCGCCACCGGCCGCCCCTCGGTCCGGGCGACCTGGCGGGCCAACTCCACGCTGTGGTCCTCGCCTTCGCGCCGCCGTCTGTATCTCGCGCTGTGGGTGCCCAACGGGCTGATCGTCGGCTGCGAGTCGCTGTACGTCTCCTACGCGCCCACGGCGGCCGGGCCGTTGTTCGCCTGCGCGGCGCTCGGCATGTTCGCCGGGGACGTGACGGTCGGCCGGCTGCTGCCGCCGGAGCGGCGGGCGCGGCTCGGGGTGCCGTTGCTGCTGTTGCTCGCCGGGCCCTACCTGCTGTTCTTCCTGCGGCCGTCGGTGTTGGTGGCGGGGGCGCTGGTGCTGGTGGCGTCCGCCGGGTTCGGGGCGGGCCTGGTGCAGCAGGAGCGGCTGCTCGCGCTCACCCCGGACGAACTGTCCGGCCACGCCCTCGGGTTGCACTCCGCCGGGATGCTCACGATGCAGGGCGTGAGCGCGGCGCTGGCGGGCGCGGTGGCCCAGCTCGCCTCCCCGGCGACGGCGATGACGGTGACGGCGGGGGCGTCGATCGCGGTGACCGGCGTGCTGGCGCGGGGGCTGCTCGGGGCGCGGAGGACGGAAGGCATTGAAGTTCGTGCAACGAACTAATATGGTTCGTAACACGAACTGATGCCTGTGCATGCAATGTCCGCATGCCGCCGAGGGGGAGCCGAGTGCCATGAACAAGGTCGTCGTCGTGGGCGGGGGATACGGCGGTGCCGCCGTCGCCAAGGCGCTGGACGCCGACGCCGAGGTCGTCCTGGTGGAACCCAAGGACGCCTTCGAGCACGCCGCCGGATCGCTGCGCGCCCTGGTCCGTCCGGACTGGGCGCAGAACATGTTCTTCCGCTACGACGGGCTGCTCGAGCGCGGCACCGTCGTCCGCGACCGCGTGGTCTCCGCCGACCCCGGCGGCGTACGGCTGGCCGGCGGACGCCGGATCGAGGCCGACTACCTGATCCTCGCCACCGGCTCCGCCTACCCCTTCCCCGCCAAGGCCGGCACCGACGACACCGCCGAGGCGCTGGCCCGGCTGCGCGCCGCGCACGGCGAACTCGCCGCGGCCGGACGGGTCCTGGTCGCCGGCGCCGGACCCGTCGGACTGGAACTGGCCGGTGAGATCAAGTCCGTGTGGCCCGGCAAGGACGTCGTGCTCGTCGACCCCGCGCCCGAACTGCTGCCCGGCTTCGCACCACGACTGCGCGCCGACCTGCTCCGGCAGCTCGGCGAACTGGGCGTGGAGGTACGGCTGGGCACCGCGCTCGCCGAAGAGCCTCCGGGCGAGCCCGGACACACCGAGCCGTTCACCGTCCGCACGACCACCGGGGACGAGATCTCGGCCGACCTGTGGTTCCGCGCCCACGGCGGCCGGACCAACGGCGACTACCTGGCCGACGGACGGCTGACCCGCCGTACCGCCGCCGGGCGGGTCCACGTCACCGAACGGCTCACCGTCGAGGGCTACGACCACGTCTACGCCCTCGGCGACCTCACCGACCTGCCCGAGGCCAAGATGGCCGGCTACGCGATGCGGCACGCGGAGGTCGTCGCCGCCAACGTGCGCGCCCAGGTGCGCGGGGAGCGGCCCGGCGCCGTCTACCGGCCCTCGCCGGTGCCGTCCGTGCTGCTGCCGCTCGGACCGGAGCGCGGCGTCGGGCAGATGCCGTCGGAGGAGAGGCCGGACGAGCCGGCGGTCCTGCCCGCCGAGGTGGTCGCGCGGTACAAGGGGGCGGACCTGTTCGTCGGACGGTTCCGGGAACTGTTCGGCACGGCTCCCGCGCCGACCGCCGCTTCCCTGGACGCCGCCGCCCCGGACGCCGCTCCCGAGGCCTCCGCTACGGCCGCGGCTCCGGCTCGCTGAACACCTGCGGCACCTCGTTGTCGACGACGACCCGGGCGAGGAGTGCGGCCAGCCGCTCCCGCTCGCCGGGTGCCAGAGTGCGCGGCAGCTCGTCGATCCGGCGGCAGGTGGCGGCGTAGAACTCCGCGGCGAGCGTCGCGCCCTCCTCGGTCAGCGCCACCCGCACCGCACGGCCGTCGCGCGGGTCCGGCTCCCGCCGGACCAGCCCGCGCTGCACGGTCCGGTCCACCAGACCGGTCAGGCTCGACTTCGCCAGCCCCAGCATCGAACCCAGCTCGCTCATCCCGTACGGTTGGGGCATCAGCACGCACAGCAACTGCCCCTGCTGCGGGGTCAGCCCGAAGGCCCGGCCCGACTCGGCGTACACCGCGTTCACCAGGAACGCCGACCGCACCAGCGCGGTCACGACGCCCATCTGCTCACCTGCGGCCACGGTTTCGCCCATTCCGTCAGGGTACCGAGGGCGCGCCGCGGGGGCGTCAGTCGGCCGGGACCTTCCGCGCCTCGGCCTCCGGACGCGTCTCGGCGGCGGAGACGCTGGTGGTGCGCATCCGGCCGTACGCGTAGACGCAGCCGGCCAGCGCCAGATCGGACAGGAGCATGAAACCGATCGCGTAGGAGCCCCGCGCGCTGTACACGGCGCCCATCACCAGCGGCGGCACGAAACCACCGAGGCCGCCCATCGCGCCCACGATGCCGGTGACACTGCCCACCTGCGCCTGCGGCGTGACCCGGGCGACCAGCGCGAACACCGAACCGCTGGCGGTGCCGAGGCCGGCGGCCATCGCCAGCAGACAGACCGTGCCGGCCGGGACCAGCTCCGGATCGAAGGACTGCACCACGGCGAACAGCGCCACCAGACCGAGCGCCCAGGAGGTGACCACGGCCGGATGGACCCGGTCCGACAGCCATCCGCCGATCGGCCGGAAGACCACGGTGACCAGCGCGAATCCGGCGGCCCTGGTGCCCGCGTCGGTCCCGTCCAGCTCGTACCAGGTCTTCAGATACGTCGGCAGGTAGACGCCGAACGCCACGATGCCGCCGAAGCCGACCGCGTACAGCGCCGACAGCTCCCAGGTCACCCGCAGCCGCCCGGCCCGCGCGAGCCGCGCGGTGAGCGGCGTGGACGGCACCGGGCGGTCCGGCCGGTCGCTGATCAGCACGGCGGCGAGCACGGCGTACACCGCGAGAGCGAGGGCCAGCACCAGGAACGGGAGGTTCTCGCCGTGCCGGTACATCCGGGGCGTGAAGTACCCCGACAGCGCCACACCGCCCATGCCCATGCCGAACACGCCGAGCGCCGCACCCCGGCGGCCGGGCGGGAACCACGAGTTCACCAGCGGCACGCCGATCGCGAACGTCGTCCCGCCCAGGCCCAGCACGAAACCCACCAGGATCAGCGCCAGATAGTTCGACCGGGCCGGGATCAACAGCAGCACCGGCACGATGGTCAACGCGCTCACCAGCGGGAACATCAGCTTCGCCCCGTACCGGTCGGTGAGCGCCCCCACCGGCACCCGGCCCAGCGACCCCACCAGCACCGGCACGGCCACCAGCACCGACTGCGCGAACGAGGTCATGTGCAGCCGCTCGTCGAGATCACCGGCCAGCGGCGCGACCAGGTTCCACGCCCAGAAGGTGAGGGTGAAGCCGACCGTGGCCACCACCAGGTTCCGCCAGGCCGCGGAACCGCCCCCGACCTCGTCCCCACTCATGGGCACCCTCCAGATCCGACCGGATCCCATGCTCGGCGGGGGGCATGGGGCACGCATCCTGGGTGGGGCGGACGGGGGGCACGGGGCACGCGTCCTGGGCGGGGCGGACGGGGGCGGTACGAGGTGCTGACCGCCGCGCGCTGGACCGGCGTGCGGCGTCTGCTCAGCCCTGTGCCGTGGCGTGACCCGCCAGTCGGCGGCGGGCCAGCTCGGCCGCGACGCGGGCCGGGGTGTGACCGGAGCGCTCGGCGCCGTCCAGCAGATCCTCGACCGTGCCCTCGATCGCCTCCACCCGGGCGCGGGCCTCCAGCGGACCGAGCCGGTGCACCTCCACACTGACCGCGTTGACGACACCGCCGGCGCTCGCCACGTAGTCGGGCACCCAGAGGATGCCGCGCCCGTGCAGCAGATCGGCGACCTCGGGGGCCGCGAGCTGGTTGTTCGCCGGCCCGACCACCGCACGGCAGCGCAGCCCGGCCACGGTCCGATCACTGAGCACGGACCCGAGCGCGGCCGGGACGACGATGTCGACGTCCGCGCCGAGCGCCTCCTCGGGCGACCGCCATACGGCGCCCAGCTCGTCGCACAGGGCCCGCTTGCCGGGGTCGATGTCGGCGACCGTCAGCCGCGCGCCCTCGGCCGCGAGCAGCCGCGCCAGATGGGCCCCGACCCGGCCCAGACCGACGACGGCGACCGTACGGCCGTCGAGGTCGGCGCTGCCGTGCAGCCGCCGGACGACGGCCCGCAGCGCGGCGAGCGTGCCGACCGCGGTGTGCGGGGAGGAGTCGCCGCTGCCGCCCAGGTGCTCCGGCCGGCAGAAGACATGGGGTGTGCTCTCGGCGACGACCGCCATGTCGTCGGGGCCGGTGCCGACGTCCGGGCCGGTGGCGTACGACCCGCCCAGCGAGTCGACGACGTCCGCCGCGTCCCGCAGCACGTCGAGGCGGCGGCCGGCGTCCAGCCGGGCGCCCTCCGGCAGCACGACGACCGCCTTCCCGCCACCGCTGGGCAGCCCCGCCACGGCGAACTTCGAGGTCATCGCCGCCGACAGCCGCAGCGCGTCGGTCAGCCCGTCCCGCCAGTCGGGGTAGTGCCACAGCCGCAGACCGCCGGCCGCCGGGCCGAGCGCGGTGGAGTGCACGGCCACGATCACCGGCAGCCGGGAACGCCGCCCGGTGTGGATCACGACCCGCTCATGGTCGAGCATGCGCCTGCCGTCCCTTCATTCGTCCGATACGACGGCTCCCATGCTGCGCGACCGAACGGCGATGTGGGTCAACCACCGAACGTATGGCTGAAGTTGGGGTACGGTGACCGCCTATGGACGAACTTGATTCGGCGATCGTCCGGCTGCTCCAGACGGATGCGCGGCAGTCCAACCGCGAACTCGCCCGCAGACTCGGCATCGCCCCCTCGACCTGTCTGGAGCGGGTCCGGTCCCTGCACCGCCGGGGCGTCATCCGCGGCTACCACGCCGACATCGACCCCGCCGCCCTCAACCGCGGTGTCCAGGCCCTCGTATCCGTCCAGGTGCGGCCCCTCAGCCGCGCGGTCATCGACGGCTTCAAGACCTTCGCCGCGGGCCTGCCCGAGGTCCTCCACGTCTTCGTCCTGTCGGGCGGCGACGACTTCCTCCTCCACGCGGCCGTCCAGGACCTCGACCACCTGCACGCCTTCCTCACCGACCACCTCAGCAAGCGCCCCGAGGTCACCGGATTCCGCACCTCGGTGATCTTCCAGCAGGTGAGCAACACCGCGCCGGTGCGGTTGCCGGGAGCCGAGTAGACGCCGAGAAGGCGCCGAGTAGACGCCGAGCGGGCGCCGACCGGGCGCCCAACAGGCACGGCGCGGGCACCGGTTGGACACCGGTTGGACGCCGGTTCGAAAAAACTCTCCCGCCCCGTACAACCCTCCGGCCCCACCGGACGTCTCCTGTGCGCCGACCAGCCGCGCCCGCGCGCGAGCCCCCGGGGAAACGGGCGTCGGTGCACCGCCATTCGTCCCGGATGCCCTTCTGGAGGAGCCCGTGCGCAAACGCACCCTGCTGATGTCCGCCACCCTGCTGGCCTCGGGCCTGACCCCGCTGCTCGCGGCCGGCGCCCAGGCCGCCACCGGCACGCCGGGTGACATCAACAAGGACGGCTACCGCGACGTCGTCGTCTCGGCGCCGGACGCCACCGTGGCGGGCCGCGCCAAGGCCGGCGCCGTCGTCATCCTCTACGGCGGCGCACAGGGCGTCGACGCCGCCAGGCGCACCGTCCTCAGCCAGAACTCCACCGGCATCCCCGGCACCGCCGAGGCAGGTGACCGGTTCGGCGCCTCGGTCGTCGTGCACGACCTGAACGCCGACGGCTACAGCGACCTCGTCGTCGGCGCGCCCGGCGAGGACGTCTCCGGGGACGCCGGCGGCGGCTCGGTGACCGTCGTCTGGGGCACCGCCTCCGGCCCGGTCAAGGCCAAGGGCGTCACCGACCCGTGGCCCTCCTCGCACGACGCCTGGGGCCGCACCCTCGCCGTCGGCACCTACAACGCCGTCAACCCGGTCAACGACGGCAAGCTGTCCATCGCCGTCGGCGCCAACGACGCCGACGTCACCTACGTACCGGCCGACCTGTCCGCGCAGACCGGCACCAGCGGCAACGGCCACGACTTCAACCCGGCGTACGGCATCCTCGCGCTCACCCCGGTCGACCTCCCGGGCACCGACGCCGACCGACTCCTCGCGCACGGCCGCGGCGTCTCGGACGGCGGCTGGGGCTACGACGGCCACGGCGACGACCCGCACACCACGCTCTACGAACCCGGCGGCTTCGACCACCACACCCTGCCCGCGGGCACCGTCTCCGCCGTCGGCGACCTCAACGGCAACGGCGCCCCCGACATCGTCGTCGGCAACCCCGAGGACCCCGCGCAGAGTCCCGGCAACGCGCTCGGCGGCCAGGTCACCATCTGGTTCGACGCCGCCTACGGCTCCCCGAGCCGGATCCAGACGATCACCCAGGACACCGCGGGCGTGCCCGGCGCCGGCGAGGCGGGCGACCGCTTCGGCGCGTCCGTCACCATCGGCGACACCGACAAGGACGGCAAGGCCGACCTGGTGATCGGCGCCCCCGGCGAGGACGGCAGGAGCGGCGCCGTCACCGTCGTCCGCGGCACCACCGCCGAGCTGGACGCCGCCCACGCCCGCGTCTGGACCCAGAACAGCCCCGGCGTGCCCGGCGGTTCCGAGACCGGCGACGCGTTCGGCACGGCCGTACGCCTCACCGACACCAACAAGGACGGGTACGCCGACCTGCTGATCGGCGCTCCCGGCGAGAACGGCGGCACCGGCAACCTGTGGTTCCTGCGCGGCTCGGCCGGCTCGCTCACCGCGACCGGCGCGAAGACCCTGAGCCCGGCGGCCACCGGCCTCGGCTCGGCCGGGGCGGCGCGGCTCGGGGAGGCGGTGACGGCGCGATGACGCCGGCGCGCGCACACGCCCCGACCGGCCGCGGTCACGGCCCGGCGACCCGACCCCTCTTCCCCGGAGACGCGATGACCACCTCCCGTACGACCCTGGCCGCGGCGGTGGCCGTGGCCGCCGCCGCGCTGGCCGTCGCCCTGCCCGCCCCGGCCGCCTCGGCCGCCAGCCCGTACAAGGGCGCCAACACCGCCGCCGTGCAGGACGACTTCAACGGCGACGGCTACCGCGACCTGGCCGTCGGCGCGCCCGGCGCCGCCAACGGATCGGTCGACGCGGCGGGCGCGGTCGTCGTCCTCTACGGCTCGGCGAACGGCGTGACGGCCACCCGCCGCACCGTCATCACCCAGGCCACCACCGGCGTCCCCGGCGCCCCGGAGGAGTGGGACGGCTTCGGCACGGCCGTCACCTCCGCCGACCTCGACCGCGACGGCTACGCCGACCTGCTCGTCGGCACGCCGGGTGAAGCCGCCGGCACCATGGCGGGCATCGGCTCGCTCACCGTCGTCTGGGGCGGCTCCGGCGGCCTCAAGGGCGGCGCCGCGATCGCCACCCCGACCGGACTGGACGAGGGCTGCCAGTTCGCCGCGGGCATCGCGGCCGGCGACGTGAACGGGGACGGCGCGCCCGACCTCGGCGTGACCGGCCAGTGCGGCGGCACCACCTACACCGGCCCCTTCACCCGCACCGGCCGCCCGGCCGCCCGCACCTTCGTCAACGCCCTCGGCACCAACCGGGGCGTCGTGATGGGAGACGTCGACGGCGACGGCAAGGCCGAGCGCTTCTGGCTGCCCGGCCCCACCGACGGCGACGTCAGCGGCCCCGTCCACCTGGACGACGGCGACGGCACCTACACCGAACTCCCACTCGCCGACGGCCTCCTGGGCCAGATCGGCGACGTCGACGGCGACGGCTACGGCGACCTGGTCACCGGCAACCCGTACGACGGCTCCCTGATGTCCGGGCAGACCCCCGCGCACAGGGGCGGCGAGATCCAGGTCCTGTACGGCGGCCCGCAGGGCATCGGCGTGGACCAGAAGCCGCAGATCCTCCACCAGGACACCGCGGGCGTCCCGGGCGCCGGCGAGGACGGCGACCTGTTCGGCGCGACCCTGAGCGTCGGCGACACCAACGGCGACAAGTACGCGGACGTCCTGGTCGGCGCCCCGCAGGAAGCCGTCGGCTCCCTCTACTACGCCGGCTCGGCCACCCTCCTCAAGGGCTCGGCGACGGGCCTGACGGCCTCGAAGTCCGTCACCTACAGCCAGGACACCACCGGCGTCCCCGGCTCCGCCGAACGCGGCGACGCCTTCGGAGCGGCCACCCACCTGGCCGACCTGAACAAGGACGGCAAGGCGGAGGCGGTCGTCGGCGCGCCCGGCGAGAACACCGACGGCCTCGTCTGGACGGCCCGCGGCACCACCACGGGCCCGGCCCCCACCGGCTCCACCACCCTCTCCGGCAAGTCCACCGGCCTGACCCTCCGCTACACGGACATCGCCTTCGGCACGGCCCTGACCAGCGCCCGCTCCACCCTCTGACCCACCAGAAAGGGCCGCCCCGGGACCACCACCCCGGCGCGGCCCTTTCCCACACCCTGAGGCCCTACCGCCCGCTCGTCGCCGCTGCCTCGGGTGCTGTGACAGACGGCATGCACAAGCCGAGCCCCTGTGGGCGGCGCCGCTGTGTCCTGGGAGCAGCTGCGGCGGGCATCCTCTTGCCACACCTATCGTTTCTCGATAGATTTCCATCGTGTTTCGGTACTCCATAGAGAGAGGGAGGGAAAGGCGATGGGGAGACTGACGGTGCTGGCGCTGCGGGCGGTGCTCGTGGGGCTGCTCGCCGGTTCGCTGTTCGTGCAGGGGGTGATGGTGCCGCTGCTGGCGGCCGACCTCAGGGACTTCGACCTGCGACCGGCGGTCATCGTGATCGTGCTCTTGGGTGTCGTGACGGTCCAGGTGGTCCTGGTCTGCGTATGGCGGCTGGTGACCATGGTGCGCCGAGGGACGGTCTTCTCGCACGCCGCCTTCCGCTACGTCCACATCGTCATCGGCGCGGTCGTGACCGCCGCGCTCCTGGTCTTCACCCTGGGCGTGTTCCTGGCCCCGGGCGAGGCGGTGGCGCCGGGGATCGTCCTCCTGCTGGGCGGCGTAGGCCTCGCGATCCTGGGCGTGGCGCTCGTCGTCCTCGTCCTGCGCATGCTGCTCGCCCAGGCCGTCGCCCGTGACGCCGAAGCCTCCCAGCTGCAGGCCGAACTCGCCGAGGTGATCTGATGCCGATCGTCGTCGACATCGACGTGATGCTCGCCAGGCGCAAGATGTCCGTGGGCGAACTGGCGGACCGGGTCGGCATCACCCCCGCCAACCTCGCGGTCCTGAAGAACGGCCGCGCCAAGGCGGTCCGCTTCACCACCCTGGCCGCACTCTGCGAGGTACTGGCCTGCCAGCCGGGCGACCTGCTGAGATGGGAAGCGGAGGACACGACGGAGACGGAAGCACCCCCGAGCACCGCCGCGGCTCGGACGCCCTGACGACCCACCGGCGATCCCCGAGACCGGCGCGACTCGACTCGACGGCGCCGCAGCCGCTACCCCGCGGCCACCACCTGGCCGGCGGTGACCTGCGGGCCGTTGGGGAGCAGCGACGCGAGGTTGTCCCGTACGAAGTCGGCCGCCCTCCGGATCGACTCCTCGGCCCCGGCCTGGTCCTCGAAGACGCTGGTGGACACCATCACCCCGTCCCCGGCATCGACCCAGTAGTAGGCCACGAACCCGGAGACCTGGCGCAGCAGAGGCACGAAGCCCTCGTCCACCCGCCGTCCCGCCTCGACAGGGTCGGTCACCCCTTCGTACCGCCGGATTACCGCGTACATGGCTGATCTCCTCATGGGCCGGGGGTCACCTTGCGAGGAACGACCTACCCGCACGGCGCGTCGCTCGCTCGGGGACTGTGCGGAAGTGACCCGGACAGGCGCATCCCTGCCATATACGGCACCAGGAGTAGCGTGGCAAGTGCGAGGCGGTTCCGTTGTCGCACCGGTCCTCAGACGGGTGGTACGCAATGACCAGCTCGGACACACCACCTGTTGCCCGGCGTCTGCCCAGCGGCGTCCACGAGGCCGTGCGGCCGGGGTGTGCGCTTCTCCGGCTGGAGACGATCGCCTCACGCGAAGGCGTCCTCGACGGCGCGTGGTGGCCGCGCTCGCGCGACATCGCGGCGGAGCTGCCCGCGCTGCTGAGCGCCCTCATCCCGCACATCGGCCCGGTGACCCGCGTGGGACTGGACACCGCGGCCTGGGAGGATCTCCCGACGCGTCTCGTCGTGGACGACCAGGTGGTGCACATCGACAGCTTCCCGGTCGGCGACGGCACCGTCCTGATCACCCGGGGAGACCAGGACATCTTCTCGCTGCTGGTGGTCCCGCCGGACACGGCACCGGACGCCGCCCGCGTGGCGATGGCGCAGGCGGTCCGGGCGGACAACGTCAGCCAGGCGGAACAGATCCTGATCGACACCGGAAGCGGGAGCGGACGCGGTACGTCGCTCTGACGGGCTGACGGCCCGCGCCGGTTCTCTCAGACAGGACCGCGGGCGTGCCGGAGCGGTGCCCCGGCCCGGTGGAGACTGGCGAGGGCCAGCCGGTAGGAGGCGATCAGCCCGGTCTCCACGTACTCCAGACCCAGTACCTGGCAGTGGCTCCGCACGATGGCCCGGGCCTTGCGCAGGTTGGGGCTGGGCATGCTGGGGAACAGGTGGTGCTCGATCTGGTGGTTCAGCCCGCCCAGTACGATGTCGGTGAACATCCCGCCGCGCACATTGCGTGAGGTGAGCACCTGCCGGCGCAGGAAGTCCGGCCGGTCGTCGCCCTTGAGGATCGGCATGCCCTTGTGGTTCGGCGCGAAGACGGAACCGAGGTAGACGCCGAACAGGCACTGGTGGACGGCGAGGAAGGCGATCGCCATGCCGGGCGGCAGCAGCAACAGCAGCACGGTCAGGTAGACCGCGAAGTGCGCGAACAGCAGAACACCGTCGAGCGTGCGGTGCTTGAGCGAGCGGTTGGCCAGCGCCCTCACGCTCGACACATGCAGGTTGAAGCCCTCCAGCGTCAGCAGCGGGAAGAACAGGAACGCCTGCCAGCGGCCGATCAGCCGGGCCGGCCCCTTGGCGGCCCGGGCCTGGTCCTGTGACCAGACCAGCAGGTCGGGGTCGAGGTCGGGGTCCAGTTCCTCATGGTTGGGGTTGGCGTGGTGGCGGGTGTGCTTGTCCTGCCACCATCCGTAGCCCATCCCGATCCCCGCACCGGCGATCCGTCCGGACACCTCGCTGGCCCGGCGCCGGCGGAACACCTGGCGGTGGGCCGCGTCGTGGGCGAGCAGCGCGACCTGGCCGAACATGAATGCCAGGAAGGCGGCGACGGCCAGTGTCCACCAGCTGTCACCGACGATCGCGACGGCGGCCCACCCGCCGAGGTAGAGCCCGCTCACGACCGTGATCCGCAGCGCGTAGTAGCCGGGGCGGCGCCCCAGCAGCCCGGCAGCGGCGATCTTTCTCGACAATCGGGCGAAGTCACTGCCGGACGCCTCTGGAGGCGGGGGGCGGACCAAGGTGTCACTACTCATGATGGCGAAGCTCTCTCCGAAGGGGGCCGACGGGTGCTGCGCCCCCAGGAGCCTTCCGGCAGCCGCTGGGACACGCGATGTCGCACACGCAAGCGAGTCCCCTGTCGAGAGCGTCGCACACCGCGCAGCGGTCCAGAAGTGGGTGAGAAATGCCAAACCGAATATAATTGGACAATAAGTGCGAGGTGGGCCTCGCGAGGGAGGAACATCCCGATGACTGAGAACACCGGCGCAAGGCATGTCGGCGCACCCGCTTCACGCGGCCGGACGACCGTCGCCGACGTGGTGGTCGAGAAGATCGCCGGAATGGCGGCGCGGGACGTGCCCGGCGTCCACGCCCTGGGCAGCGGATTCGCCCGCTCGATGGGATCGATGCGGGAGCGGATGCCCGGCGCCGGTAGCGGCAAGTCCGTCACCCGCGGGGTCGAGGTCGAGGTCGGAGAGCAGCAGGCGGCCGTCGAGCTGGAGATCGTCGTTGAGTACGGCTTCTCGATCACGGACGTGGCCGGTGAGGTACGGGAGAACGTGATCGCCGCGGTGGAGCGGATGGCCGACCGGGAAGTCGTCGAAGTCAACATCCTGGTCAGCGACGTGAAGCTCCCTGACGAGGAGGAGGACGAGGAGAAAGAGGGTCAGCGGCTCAGGTAGCCGGCACGAAGCGTGAAGGAGCGCGTGATGAGCAGGGCCGTGGTGGGCTTGATGGCCGGAATGGCGCTGGGTTTCGCCGCCTATTTCGGCAACTTCTGGGCGTTCCTCCTCGTACTGGGGCTGGGCGTCGTCGGACTCGTGATCGGCCGGCTCACGGAAGGCGACCTGGAACCGAGCGACTTCGTACGCCGCCGAGACCGCCAGGAACGAATCCGCGACGACCGCCGACGGGCCCGCGGAGACTGGCGCTAGCGGTCCAAGCACTGGCCCATGCCTGGGCTCGTTGACATGGGCCTCAGCGTTACGCATCAGGATGGACGCGGCCTTGCTCGGCGTGGCAGTCGTCGTTGCGCTGGTGCAGCTGTCGGAGATCCTCCAGTGCGGCGGTGGGGAAGTCGTGCTGTACCCACTTCTTCCGGTAGCCGACTTCGCCGTGCAGCCGCAACACCTTCTCGGCGGCCTCCATCACCGCATGGCTCAGCACGCCGCGCGGCTGTGTGGAGTTCCAGCAGCGGGTGCCGTCGTCATCGGGCGCGTTCCAGCTCTCGTGGAAGTCCGGGAACCGGTAGATGTCGATCTCCACGTCCGACCCTCGACGCCGAAGCCTCCACCTCACCTCGGCCGGCTCGAGATCGAAGGAGACCCGCTGGTCGCCCCCTTCTCCGTAGAGCCCCGCGAATGCGCTCAACACGTCGAGGAGGGCATCCGTGCAGTAACTGACGACGTCCTCCCGCTCGGACGTGCCGTCCGCGATCCGATACGTCGCCCACCCGCTGCCGCTCAGTTCCCAGCTGAACCGAACATCACCAGCCACCTGTCCTCCCGCGTCAGTACACAGGACGGTACCCCGCCCCAGCGGCCACCGCGATCATGGGCCGGGCTGCTCACGAGCCTCCCCGACCACGGCGTCTCCCCGGAGCGCTCGGCTTGGAAAGCTGCGATCACCTGCCGTCCGATCGGGGGCCGCTCCGGGGGCATACGGCGGCTTCCATGGGACGAGTCGCTCTCACCGTTTCATGGGACCTCCGGCTCCTCGGTGATCTCGCTGTGGGGGTGCTGCAGGGCTGCGTCGAGCAGCGCGCCGAGCGCCTGCTGAGAGGTGCGCAGCTGTGTCATCAAGTCGTCGATTCGCGCGTGTTCTCGTCGCAGGTGGGCGATCGCATCCGGACATCCGGAGGGAACGGGCTGCGCGCTGTCGTCGGGGACGCAGGCCAGGATCCGAGCGATGACCGCGGTCGGCAGGCCGGCCCCGAGCAGGGTGCGGATGCGTCCCACCGCGGCGATGTCGGTTGCGGCGTACTCGCGGTAGCCGTTGGGGCGTCGGACCGGCCGGAGCAATCCCTGTTCCTCGTAGTACCGCAGCAACCGGGCACTCACCCCGGTCGCCTGGGCCAAGGCACCGATCCGCACGTGAACTCCCCGTCCGTGGTTGACCTTCACACCGATGAGAGACCTTAGCCTTCCTCCGCCGGAAGTCCTGACGACAGAGGGGAACACCATGCCCGGAGCGGTAGTCATCGGAGCGGGGCCGGGCGTCGGTCAGTCGGTCGCCCGTCGCTTCGCGCGTGAGGGCCTGCCGGTCGCGCTGGTGGCGCGGTCCGAGAGAACGCTGGAGACGGTGGCCGCCGCCGTCGCCTCCGTCGGATCACCGGTCCACGCCGTGGCGGCCGACAGTACCGACGCTTCCTCCCTGCGCTCCGCGCTGGATACCGCGATCGGTGAGTTCGGCCTGCCGGACGTCGTGGTGTACAACGCGGCGGCCGTCCGGCCGGACTCGCTCGGTGAGCTGTCGGTACGCGCGCAGCTGGATACGTGGGCGGTCAACGTGGTCGGAGCGATCACCACGGCATCCCATGTGATGCCGGCGATGGCCGAACGTGGCAGCGGGTCGTTCCTGATCACCGGTGGGATGCCCGAGCCGAAACCGCAATACGTCAGCCTCTCGCTGGGCAAGGCCGGCGTGCGGACCTTGGTGACCTTGCTGGACGACCAGTACGGGGCGTCCGGTGTGCACGTGGCCACCGTCACCATCGACGGGCCGGTGGAGCCCGGAACGGCCTTCGACCCGGATGTCATCGCCGACCACTACTGGCGGCTGCACACCCAACCACGACACCGCTGGCAGCGGGAGATCCTCCACAGCGGGCACAACGCCACCGACGGGGTACCGGACGCCGCCTGCACTGAACGCTGACCAACACGGGCAAGGCCCCGGACCGGACAACCCGTCCGGGGCCTTCGCCTCGGTGCCTCCGGCAGGATCCCAACCCGCGACACCCGCTTCAGGAGCGAGTTTGGGCCGCGTGGCGGCTGACCTGCGGGATCGGTGCTCGTGCTGGTGTCGGTCTGAGGAGTCGTCAGTCACCCACCGTGCCCGTGATTCCCCGCTCCTTCTGGCACGGCTGTGGCACGGGCTGAACCTCTCGATGCGAACTCCGGACGGTTGCGGCGGATCAGCGGGGGTCTGCGCCTGTCCCTTGCCCGGCTATAGCGGCGGCAAGCGCCAGGATCGCCTCAACCTGGGCGGCCGCGATGACTGCATTGGCGTCGTACAGGCGCTTTTTGACCGCGGACTTGGCATCAATCACTTCGAGCAACTCGCGAGCGTTCTGAGCGTGGGTGGCGTAGTCAGCCATGGGACCTCCCGTGCTGGTGGCTGCACAATAGCGATCACGCAAGGTCGGCGGAACGACTTCGGCCGGGAGCTGCTTCGGTGTGAGTGATCCGCCCCCGCTGTCGCTGAGTGGCGGGCCTTCCTTCCGCTCCGACGGGTGCCGAGAGGACGTGGTGGCGGGCGTGTGGCACGGAACCCGGAACGGTAAAGGGCCAGCTCGGGAGGAAACCCCTCCTGAGCTGGCCCTTACTGCTGTGCCCCCGGCAGGATTCGAACCTGCGACACCCGCTTTAGGAGAGCGGTGCTCTATCCCCTGAGCTACGAAGGCAGTGGGCCGGCAGGTGGTGGTGCCTGTGGCCCGCGGCCAGTGTAGCGGGTGGTGGATCAGGGGCGGGGTGGTGGCGGAGGTTGGTGTCCGGGGTTCGTCAGGCGGTCGTTCCTGGCGGGAGGTAGCGGTAGCGGTCCGGGCATTCCTGGGTCAGCCAGCCGTTCACGCTGCTCAGGCCGCGTTCGTTGATCTGGGCGTCGTGGATGCCGTAGGCCCTTCGCGCAGGAGGCATGGAGGGGGACCAGCAGGGTGTCCACCGGGCGGTCGGGGCGGTGGAGGGAGTCGCCGGGGTGGTAGACGGCGTCGTCGACGAGGTAGCCGAGGTTGGCGCAGTCCGGGAGGTCGCCGTGGATACGGGCGTGTTGCCCGCCGTGGGCGGTCACGTGGAAGCCGGCCGCGGTGAACTCCTCGCCGGGGGTGACGGCGATGAAGTCCAGGCCGGGGAGGTGGGCGGCTGCGGGGGCGTGGACGGGGACGCCCAGTCCTCTCAGGCGCAGCAGGTCCACGTGGTCGGCGTGCTCGTGGGTGACCAGGACCGCGTCCGCGCCGGTCAGGGCCGCGGGTTCGCTCCAGATGCCGGCGTCGATGACGAGCGTGCCGCCGCCGGGGCGCTCCAGCCGTACGCAGGAGTGGGTGTACTTGGTCAGGGTCGGGGTCGGGCTTGAACTCGGGCTCGGGTGCATGGGGCCAGTGTGGCTGCCGATTCCCCTGCGGGGCCCGGGAGTTCGTCAGCTTCGGGTCACCCGGATGACGTGGTTGCCCTTCAGGTGCGCCGACGCCACCGAGATGCGGATGCCCTTCTTCAGGTCCTTGAAGGTGTCGCCGGGGGCGAACGGCGCGTCGGAGAGTTCCGCGTGGACGTTGGGGCTGCGGGTGCAGCCGCCGCTGTCGCCGGTGGAGTCGTAGACCTTCACCGGGCCCTGGCCGGTGTCCACGGCCGCGTCGACCTTGTAGATCAGGATGCCGGGGCGGCACACCGCCTCGTCGTTGCCTTCGCGGGTGCGCAGTTCCACGGCGTACCCGGTGCGGCCGTCGAGGGGGACGAAGAGGAGTTTCGGGCCGCCGGCGCGGGCCAGCGGGGTGAGGGTGTGGTCGGTGGTGCCGGGCGCGGACGCGCAGGCCACCTGGTCGGCGTCCAGCCAGCCCAGCTTCCACTTGTGCCAGCCGAGCAGATCGTTGTTGGCCCCCCAGTCCTCGCTCATGATGTCCCAGTGGCCGACCGCGCCGCCGCCCTCCTGGGTGTACAGGTCGGGCAGGCCGAAGACGTGCCCGTTCTCGTGGGGCAGTACGCGGTAGCCGGTGCTGTCGTAGGAGCCGGAGCCGTCGTCCTGGCGGGAGTAGACGAAGGACGCGTTCGCCACCGGCACGCCGTCCGCCGTCGGGGCCTCGGTGTTGCCGGCGAAGGTCACCGAGAGCACGGTGTCCAGCGCGGACGGGCCCGCGTTCGGGGTGACCAGCACGTTCAGCAGGTCGTACGAGCGGAAGTCCACCTTCGGGTCGGCCTCGGCGATCATGTCCTGGACCAGCTTGCGGTAGCCCGGGTCGAAGGGCGCGCCGCGTTCCAGGCCGTACGCCTCGAAGGGCTTCGGCATGCGCAGCCAGTCGCGGATCGGGGCCTCCGGACGGTAGTCCAGGCGGCCGTAGGAGCTGGTGCGGAACCACTTCTGGGTCTGCGGGAAGAACTCCGCGTAGCGGTCCATGGCCTTGCCCTGTCCCGGCGCGTCCGAGAAGTCGATCATCAGGGTGAGGGCGCGGACCGTGCCGGTGGAGGGGGAGTAGCTGTCGGAGGTCGGGATGCCTTCGGACATCTGGATGTCCAGCTCGCTGCGGATCATGCAGGGGGCCAGGGTGGTGGCGTCGGCGGCGGTGATCGGGCGCGCGCCCGCCGTGGCCGGGCCGCCGGGCAGCCGGCCGGTACCGGCGGAGGTGCTGAGCGCCGCCGTCAGCGCGGTGACCGCGGCGAGTGCGGCCCAGCGCCGCAGATGTGGAGTCGGCCCCGGCACGGGGTTCCGCTCCGGTTCCGGGTTCGGTTCCGGCCTGAGCCTCGGTTCCGGCCCGGGCTCCGGCTCCGGCTCAGGTTCCGGGTTCGGTTCCGGCCTGAGCTTCGGCTCCGGCTCAGGTTCCGAGTTCGGTTCCGGCCCGAGCTTCGGTTCCGGCTCGTGGTTCGGCTTGTCGTGCCGAGCACGTTCACCGCCGCCCGGAGATCCCTCGCCCGGAGATCCCTCGCCCGGGAACCCCTCACCCGGCCGAAGCTCCACGCCTCCCGTGAGCCCCTCACCCCGCAACAGCCCCAGCCCCACCCCCAACCGCCCCAGCGACCTCAGCCCCCGTCGCAGCCGTCCCACCCCGCCCCCCGTACGTCGTACCGGGCGTATCCCGCGGCTGGGCGGATGCGGCTGCATGCATGGACCCCTCGCTCCAGGCAGCCGCCGGTCACCGGCTGCACCCTTTCGATCACCCTGTGACGCGAGGGGCAGAGACGCTCGCTGGAGGAGACCGATCGTGGGTTTCTCGGCCCGAGTATGTGATTCAGGTCACAAGAGATTTGTTGCTGGGAGGGAAATAACCGGGGATCGATTCCCCGTTTAGACCTGTGTCCGAGCGAAACGGGGATCCACTCCCCGGATCGTCATCCACAGTCCAAGGAGTACGCCGTGCAGACCGCCACCCCCGAACGGCGCAAGGTGACCCGGCCGCGCGCCGACGCCCTGCGCAACCGGGAGCGGATCGTCACCGCCGCCCGGGAGATGTTCGTCGAGTTCGGCCCCGATGTGCCGTTCGACGAGATCGCCCGTCGCGCGGGGGTCGGCAATGCCACGGTGTACCGCAACTTCCCGGACCGCGAGGCGCTGGTCCGCGAGGTCGTCTGCTCGGTCATCGACCGTACGGCGCTCGCGGCCGAGCGGGCCCTCGCGGACACCGGGGACGCCTTCACGGCCCTGGAGCGCATCGCGCACGCCGCCGCCGACGAGCGGATCAGCGCGCTGTGCCCCATGGTCACCAGCGCTTTCGACCAGAACCACCCGGACCTGGAGGCCGCGCGCGAACGCTTCGAGGAGTTGGTCGAGGAGGTCATGGACCGGGCCAAGAGGGCCGGTCAGCTCCGCCCCGACGTCGGCGTCGGTGACCTGATGGTCGCCGTGGCCCAGCTCAGCCGGCCCCCGGCCGGCACCGGATGCGTGAGTGCGGACCGCTTCGTCCACCGTCATCTCCAGGTGTACCTGGACGGACTGCGGGCCCCGGCCCGCTCCGTGCTGCCCGGGGCGGCCGTGACCATGGAGGACCTCCGTCGGCCCTGACCACCGAGCAGCACGTCCCGCCGTCCAGTTGAACTGCCACGACCGTCGATGACGACGAGTCGTTGCTCTTCGTTTTTTCTTTTGACCCGTTATCAGCTTGTTTGACGGTTATTTTCCAGTTCGACCGTCGAGCAGCACGACGCTCTGTCGCACGCTCAGCCACACGCTCTGTCGCACGCTCCGTCACTGCTCCACCGAAGTCCCGAAGTGGGTACCTCTATGTCTCAGTCCGCCGGCAAGGCCTCCGCCTCCGCCGTTCCGCTCCCCGATCCCGGGCGCTGGAAGGCGCTCGTCTTCATCGCCCTCGCCCAGCTGATGGTCGTGCTCGACGCGACCATCGTGAACATCGCCCTGCCCTCCGCCCAGCAGGACCTCGGCATCTCGGACGGCAACCGCCAGTGGGTGGTGACCGCCTATGCGCTCGCCTTCGGTGGTCTGCTGCTGTTCGGTGGCCGGATAGCCGACCTGTGGGGCCGTAAGAACGCCTTCCTCGTGGGTCTGGGTGGTTTCGCCGTGGCCTCCGCGCTCGGTGGCGCCGCCACCAACGAGGCGATGATGTTCGGTGCCCGCGCGCTCCAGGGCGTGTTCGGCGCGCTGCTCGCGCCCGCCGCGCTCTCGCTGCTCGCGGTGATGTTCACCGATGCCAAGGAGCGCGCCAAGGCGTTCGGCATCTACGGTGCGATCGCCGGTGGCGGTGGCGCCGTCGGTCTGATCCTCGGCGGTTTCCTCACCGAGTACCTGGACTGGCGCTGGACCTTCTTCGTGAACATCCCGTTCGCGATCGCCGCCGCGGCCGGTGCCTGGTTCGTCATCCGTGAGCCGGAGGGCGGCCGCAACCGCTCCCCGCTCGACATCCCGGGCGTGATCCTCTCCACCCTCGGCCTGGTCGCGCTGGTCTACGGCTTCACCCGCGCCGAGTCCGACGGCTGGAGCGACACCGTCACCATCGGCATGTTCGTCGGCTCCGGCGTGCTGCTGCTGGCGTTCGTGCTGATCGAGGCCAAGGTGAAGGCGCCGCTGCTGCCGCTGCGCGTGATCACCGAGCGCAACCGCGGCGGTGTCTACCTCTCGCTGGGTCTCGCGATCATCGCGATGTTCGGCCTGTTCCTCTTCCTGACGTACTACCTCCAGATCGTGAAGGGCTACTCGCCGGTCAAGACCGGCTTCGCCTTCCTGCCGATGATCGCGGGCATGATCACGGGCTCCACCCAGATCGGCACCCGTCTGATGACCCGGGTCGCGCCGCGGCTGCTGATGGGCCCCGGCTTCCTGGTCGCCGCGCTCGGCATGCTGCTGCTCACCCAGATGGAGATCGGTTCCTCGTACGCGGCCCTGCTGCTGCCGGCGATGCTGCTGCTCGGTCTCGGCATGGGTACGGCGTTCATGCCGGCGATGTCCCTGTCCACGCAGGGTGTCGAGGCGCGGGACGCCGGTGTCGCCTCCGCGATGGTCAACACCTCGCAGCAGGTGGGCGGCGCCATCGGTACGGCCCTGCTGAACACGATCGCGGCCTCCGCGACCACCTCGTACATCGCCGACCACCTCGGCTCGGCGACCTCCCCCTCCCAGCAACAGCTGGTGCAGCTGGAGGCCATGGTGGAGGGCTACACCAGCGCCATCTGGTTCGCCGTCGGCATCCTGGTGGTCGCCGCGGTGATCGCGCTGACCTTCGTCAACGCCGGCCGTCCGGGCGGCACGACGGTCGCCGGCTCCGACGCCTCGGCCGAGGACGCGGTGCCGGTCCCGGTGGTCGCTCACTGACCTCCGTGTCCCACTGACCGCGGTGGCCCGGTGAACGGTTGCGGTCCGACGGCCGGTGGTGAACCCACCGGCCGGTGGCGGCCTCACCGAGCCGGCCCACCACCCCCGGCCGCTGAAGCAGCCAGCGCAGGCCCGCCGCTGAAGCAGCCAGGGCCGGTCCGCCGCTGACGCAGCCAGGGCCGGTCCGCCGCTAACGCAGCCAGGGCAGGTCCGCTCCCGCTTCGGTGGGCTGAAGTCCCTCGGCGACGATCCTCATGATCTCGCCGAGGGACTTCTGCTGTTCCGGGCTGAGACGGTCGAAGACCGCCTGCCGTACGGCGGCCACATGGCCCGGCGCGGACCGGCTCAGCACCTCCATGCCCTCGTCGGTGAGGACGGCGAACTGGCCGCGCTTGTCGGACGGGCAGTCCTCGCGGCGCACCCAGCCGTTCTTCTCCAGCCGGGCGACGGCGTGCGAGAGCCGGGAGCGGGTGATCTTGGCGTACTTGGCGAGTTCGGTCATCCGCAGCCGGCGGCGCGGGGACTCGGCGAGCTTGACCAGCAGGCCGTAGTACACGTGCGGCATTCCCGCGTCACGCTGGAGCTGACGGTCGAGGTGGTCCTCCAGCAAGGTGGCGGCCTCGATGTACGAACGCCAGACGAGCTGTTCCTCGGCGGAGAGCCAGCGGGGCTCCGCGGGGTCGGATGCGGGTGCCGTGTTCATGGATTCCACTGTACGGGCGCTCTCCTTGAAGCTTAAACAAATGGGGCGTACGGTGAAGGAAGGGAACGTTGAGAGTTCAAGTAAGTTGAGGAGTCGCTGATCATGGCCGCCACCGACGCGCCGGAGCGTATGCCCGCCCTCTACCTCAGCCACGGCGCCCCGCCCCTCGCGGACGACCCGGTCTGGCCCGGAGAACTGGCCGCCTGGTCGGCCGCCCTGCCGCGCCCCAAGGCGATCCTCATGGTCTCCGCCCACTGGGAGGAGGCCCCGCTCGCCCTCGCCGCGACCGAGCCGGTCCCGCTCGTCCACGACTTCTGGGGCTTCCCCGAGCACTACTACCGCGTCCGCTACGACGCCCCGGGCGCCCCCGAACTGGCCGCGTCCGTGCGCAAGCTGCTGCGCGCCCCCGGCATGCCGGTCCAGGACATCCCGGACCGCGGCCTCGACCACGGCGCCTACGTCCCGCTCGTCGAGATGTTCCCCGCCGCCGACATTCCCGTGCTCCAGATCTCACTGCCGACCCTCGACCCGGTCAAGCTGATGGAGATCGGCCGCACGCTCGCCCCGCTGCGCGACGAAGGCGTGCTGATCGTCGGCTCCGGCTTCTTCACCCACAACCTCGCCGCGCTGCGCCACACCGGACCTGGCGTGCCGAGCTGGTCGGCGGAGTTCGACGAGTGGGGGCGGCGGGCCCTCGCCGAGCGGGACGTCGACGCCCTGCTGGACTTCCTGCACAAGGCCCCGGCGGGCCGCTACGCCCACCCGCGCACCGAGCACTTCGCGCCCCTGTTCGTGACCATGGGCGCGGCGGACGCGACCGGTGAGCTGGGGGAACAGAAGTCGGTGATCGACGGGTTCTGGATGGGGCTGGCCAAGCGCTCGGTGCAGTTCGGCTGAGGGGCGGCGGCCCGGGTCGGCGCGTCTCACAGCTCCTTTTCGTACCAGGCCACGTCCCAGTAGCGGCCGAATTTGCGGCCCACCTCGCGGTACGTGCCGACGTGGCGGAAGCCGAAGCGCTCGTGGAGCCGGGTGGAGCCCTCGTTCGGCTGGGCGATCCCGGCGTAGGCGCGGTGCACGTCCTCGCCGGCCAGGGCTTCGAAGAGGGCCCGGTAGAGCAGGGAGCCGATCCCGCGGCGGCCGGCGTCCGGGGCGACGTAGACCGTGACCTCCACGGAGGTCGCGTAGGCGGGCTTGGCACGGAAGGGGCTGGAGGTGGCGTAACCCAGGATCTGCCGGGAACCGGTGTCCGTGGCAACCATCAGGCGGTACGGGCCGTCTTCAGGGTGGGAGAGCAGCCAAGGGCGGCGCTCTTCCGGAGTGAAGGCTTCGGTGTCGAATGTGATGGCCGTCTCACGGACGTAGTGGTTGTAGAGGTCGGTGAGGGCTGCGAGGTCGTCTTCGACTCCCGGCCTGACCTGCACCTCTGGCTGCTCCGACGGCATCTGGCCTCCCCATGTGGCGGCACAGGGTACTGCATGATCAGAAAAATCGAGGGTCGGCATGGGAATTCTGTCCGGATTCCAGTCGTTGTTTCCATCGGATGCAGGGCACTCGGACGAGGATCGAAGGGTCCGGGACCGGTGCTGAGTGTCCGAAGGACCACCCGCTGACCTCACATCGCAAGGGAGCACGCATGGCAACCCGTGCCGTCGCCCGTCGTACGTCCGCCGCCGGCGAGACCGTCGGCGCGGCAAGCAGTGTTCGCGCCCATGGCGGCGAGATCGCGGACCGCGATCTGGTCGGTATGTACCTCGACGAGATCGCGCGTACGCCGCTGCTGGACGCCGCAAAGGAGGTCGAGCTCTCCCAGATCATCGAAGCGGGTGTGTTCGCGCAGCAGGTCCTCGACGGGTTCGAGGAGTCCAAGGCCGACGCCACCCGCGAGGAGCTGGAGGCTCTGGTCGCCGAGAGCGAGCGGGCCAAGGACGTCTTCATCCGATCCAACCTGCGTCTGGTCGTCGCCGTCGCCCGGCGGTATCCGCGCAGCGGCCTGCCCCTGCTCGACCTGATCCAGGAGGGCAACGCGGGTCTGGTCCGCGCGGTGGAGAAGTTCGACTACCGCAAGGGCTTCAAGTTCTCGACGTACGCGACCTGGTGGATCCGTCAGGCCATCACCCGGTCCATAGCCGACCAGTCGCGCACCATCCGGCTGCCCGTCCACCTGGTGGAGGAGCTGGGCCGGATCCGCCGAGTGCAGCGCGAGTTCAACCGCGAGCACGGCCGGGACCCGGAGCCCGCGGAGATCGCCGCCGAGCTCGGCTCGACGCCGGAGCGCGTGGTCGACGTGCTCGACTGGGCCCGCGACCCGGTCTCGCTGAACATGTCCGTGGACGACGAGGGCGAGACCCAGTTCGGCGACCTGCTGGAGGACACCTCCGCGGTCTCTCCCGAGCAGTCGGTGCTGACGCTGCTGCGCAGCGAGGAACTGGACGACCTGATCGGCCGCCTCGACCAGCGCACGGCCTCCATCATCAAGATGCGCTACGGCATCGAGGACGGCCGCGAGCGCACCCTGACCGAGGTCGGCAAGGAGCACGGTCTGACGCGTGAGCGTATCCGGCAGATAGAGAAGCACGCGCTGCTGGAGCTGAAGAAGCTGGCGCGGGACACCGGGTTCGACGCGGTGGCGTAGGGCTCGCGAGGTGGCATAGGGCCCGCGGGGTGGCACAGGACTCGCGGGGTTGCGTGAGGCGCGGTGGCGTGAGTAACGGTGCCTGAGTTGTGGTGGTGACGGCCCGTCGGACGGCGCACGACGGGGCGTCGCCGCGTACGCCGGGTGGCGAAAGCCCGCGCAAATGTGGCGATGTAACGTCGCTTCAACCCATGGATGCCCGGGAACAAGACTTCCGGGTACAGCAGTTCGGAGGCGAACCGCCCCACAGCGGAACCTCCACGGCTGAGCCCGCACAGCCGAGCCGTCACAAGCGGAGCCCTCGCGGCAGAGCCACGTCCCGACGCACTCCCCCCGGCGCCGGGACTCTCCCAGCCGGGTTTCGGCGCCTTCCCCCGGGCGTCGGAGCCCGGCTTCCGCGTGTCCAGGCGCACGCGCCACCCGCCCGGGCGCACGCGCCCATGGCTGGCCCGGCGGGGCACCCCGTACCTGAACCCCGGGGTGGCCCGCCGGATGGCAGATTGTGCCACATCGGCATAGCCTGACGGAGTGAGCAGCACCACCCCCGCACAGCACCCGACGTCTTCCTCCTCGGCCGCGCGAACGCCCGCCTCGCTGACCGAGCGCCGCAAGGCGGCCACCCGGACGGAGATCGCCCGTGCCGCGGCCGGCCTCTTCGTGACCCACGGGCTGCGCGGCACCCGCGCCGAGGACATCGCCCACGCTGCGGGGATCGCCCCGCGCACCTTCTACCGCTACTTCGCGAGCAAGGAAGAGGCCGTCGCCCCGCTCTACGCCGCCGGTGCCCAGCGCTGGGCCGAGGCGGTACGGGAGGCCCCCGCCGAGCTGTCCGTCCTCGCGGCGCTGGAGCACGCCGCCCAGCACACCCTGTCGCCGGGCGGCGGGGTGTCGGCCGCGTCCTGGGAGTGGGTCCGCACCCTGATCCGTCTGGCCGTCGAGAGTCCGGCACTGCGGAAGGTGTGGGCCGAGGTGTGCCAGGAGGCTGAGGTGACGCTGGCCGCCGTACTGGAGGAGCGGCTGGGGGAGCGGGCGGAGGCGCGGGCGGAAAAGCCGGAAGGGTCGGAAGGGCCGGCGGATCGGGTGGCGGAGCCCGGGGAGCCGGAGGAACCAGAGGAAGCGGTGGAGCCGTCGGAACCGGCTGAAGCGGCGGAACCGGCTGAAGCGGCGGAACAGGCTGAAGGGACGGCACTTGCTGAGGGTGCGGAGGTCGCGCCCGACCCGCGCTTCGCCGCCGCCGTCGCGAGCGCGGCCGTACGCGTGGCCGTGGAGAACTGGGCGATCGGCGGCGCGCCCGCGACCGGCGCGAACGGGCCGGCCGCGCTGGCGCTGCGGAATCTGGCGGCGCTGCGGGACTTCCGGTGGGAGGGCCGTTAGCCCGGCGGGTGTCGGCGCGGCGGGCTTCGGCGCGGCGTCAGCTCGGCGGCCATACATCGGATCCGTCAGCTCGGCCGGGACTCAGCCGTGCGCTTGGCCCGCCGGCGAAACAACGGGTCCGTCGGCTCGGCGTGCCTCAGTCGCGGGCCTCGCTCGCGGGCGAAGCAACGGGTCCGCCCGCTCGGCGACCCGCAGCCGGGGCCTCGCCGTCGGCGTAACAACGGGTCCGTCGGCTCGGCGTGCCTCAGTCGCGGGCCTCGCGCGCCGGCGGAGCGACGGATCCGCCCGCCCGGCGACCCGCAGCCGGGGCCTCGCTTGCCACCGAACACGGATCCGTCGGCTCGGCGTGCCTCAGTCGCGGGCCTGGCCCGTCGGCGGAGCAACGGATCCGTCGGCCCGGCGACCCGCAGCCGGGGCCTCGCGCGCCGGCGAACAACGGATCCGTCGGCCCGGCAGGCATCAGCCGTGTGCCTCGCCTGCCGCGCGGGTCATCCGGGCGCCCAGCTCCCTGACGCACGCCACGAGTTTGGCGGGCTCGCGGACCTCGAACTCATGGCCCAGCATGGCCAGTCGTACGGCCAGCCACTCCACCGGGTCGCCGGTGGTCCCGCGCACTCGGCAGCTCGTCTCGTCGAGCGGTTCCGGAGTTCCCACCACCGCCGGAAGGCGTGCCGCGATCACCGGTGCGGGCGCGGCGAAGGTGACCGTGAAGTCGTAGGTCTCCTGGCGGTGCCGGATCGACTGGCGCAGATACTCCGCCGCGCTGCCCGTCGGCAGTTCGCGCGGGATGAACCGGGCGCCGGTGGCGAAGGGTTCGCTGACCCGGTCGACGCGGAAGGTGCGCCAGTCGGCGCGGTCGAGGTCGTAGGCGACGAGGTACCAGCGGCGGCCGGTCGAGACCAGCCGGTACGGCTCGGTCTGGCGGCGGGAGGCGGTGCCGTCCTTGTCGCGGTAGGCGAACCGCAGCCGCTCGTGGCCGGCCACCGTCGACGCCATGACGGTCAGCGTCTCCGGTGCGATGCTCGGCCCGTCGCCGCTGGTCAGCGGGGTGGTGGCGGCTTGGAGGGTGGCGACGCGGTGGCGCAGGCGGGACGGCAGCACCTGCTCCAGCTTGGCCAGCGCCCGTACGGACGCCTCGTCCACGCCCTCGACGGCGTGCCCGGCGCCGGCCCGCAGGCCGACCGCGATCGCCACCGCCTCCTCGTCGTCGAGGACGAGCGGCGGCATGGCCTTGCCCGCGACCAGCCGGTAGCCGCCGTCGGAGCCCATCGTGGCCTGTACGGGGTAGCCCAGTTCGCGCAGCCGGTCGATGTCCCGCCGGATCGTGCGCCGGGAGACGCCGAGCCGGCCGGCCAGTTCGCCGCCGGGCCATTCGCGCGGGGTCTGGAGGAGGGAGAGGAGCTGGAGCAGCCGGGCCGGGGTGTCCGTCGTCATGGTGTCGAGGATGCCGCAGAGATAGGACGCGATCTGTCCTAGTGGCGCTCTAACTTCGGGGCATGACCTTCACCGAGACCCCTTCAGGTCGTACGAACGCCTCCGTACCGGATCGGCGCCGCTGGTTCGCGCTGGCCATCGTGATGACGGCGGCCTTCATGGACCTCGTCGACGTCACGATCGTCAACATCGCCATCCCGTCGATCCAGCGGGAGGCGGGCGCGTCCCTCGCCCAGATCCAGTGGATCACCGCCGGTTACGCCCTCGCCTTCGCGGCCGGACTGATCACCGGCGGCCGGCTCGGCGACATCCACGGGCGCAAGCGGGTCTTCCTGATCGGCATCGCCGGCTTCACCGTCGCCTCGGCGCTGTGCGGTCTCGCCGCGAACCCGGAGATGCTGGTCGCGTCGCGGATACTCCAGGGCGCCATGGCGGCGCTGATGGTCCCGCAGGTCCTGTCGATCGTGCACGCGACCTTCCCGGCGCACGAACGGGGCAAGGTGTTCGGGCTGTTCGGCGCGATCGTCGGTCTCGGCGCGGTGTCCGGTCCGCTGCTCGGCGCGCTGCTGACCGAGTGGAACCTGTTCGGCCTGGAGTGGCGTCCGATCTTCCTCATCAACCTGCCGGTCGGCCTCGCGGGCCTGATCCTGGGCAGCCGCTTCATCACCGAGTCCAAGGCCCCGCGCGCGCTCAAGCTGGACCTGGTCGGCGTGGCGCTGGTGACGCTGGGCCTGCTGATGCTGCTCTACCCGCTGACCCGCGGCCGCGAGCTGGGCTGGCCGCTGTGGGGACACCTGTCCATGGCCGGCGCGTTCGTCGTCTTCGCGGCGCTGGTGGCGTACGAGCGGCGCAAGGCCGCCCGCGACGGCTCCCCGCTCGTCGAGCTGTCCCTGTTCCGGGTGAAGAGCTTCGCGGCCGGCATCGCCGTGCAGACCGTGTTCGGCGTGGCGCTCGGCATCTTCTTCCTGGTGTGGACGCTGTACCTCCAGTACGGGCTGGGCTGGACTCCGCTGAAGGCCGGCCTGACCGGCGTCCCGTTCTCCATCGCCGTCTCCACGGCGGCCGGCCTGTCCGTGCAGAAGCTGGTCCCGCGCTTCGGCCGCAAGGTGCTCCAGGCCGGCGCCCTGGTGATGGCCGCGGGCGTCCTGCTCTACCTCTGGGAGGCCGACCGCTACGGCCTGTCCATCGCGCCGTGGCAGATGGCGCTGCCCCTGGTCGTCATGGGCGCCGGGATGGGCCTGATCGTCGCCCCGCTGACGGACGCGGTGCTGTCGGAGGTGCCGCGCGAGCACTCCGGTTCCGCGTCCGGGCTGATCAACACCGTGCAGCAGATGGGCAACGCGCTGGGGCTCGGCCTGGTGTCGGTCGTCTTCTTCGGGGTGATCGACGAGCACCTGCCCGCCGCGCAGATGGGCCCCGCCTTCGTGGACGCCTTCCAGTACGCCCTCGGCTGGGTGGCCGCGGTGCTGGGCGTCATCTTCCTGCTGATGTCCGCGCTGCCCAAGCGGCCGGCCCAGCATGTGGAGGGGTCGGAGGCGGCGCGGACCGAGGGGGCGGCGGAGCCGGAGCTGGTGTCCTCGTGAGGTAGGCGCCGGCGGTCGGCCGGTGCGGTCCACCGGCGTGGCGCGGCCGGTGCGGTCGGCCGGTGCGGCGCGGCCGGCGTCGGAAGGGGCGGGGCCCGGATCTCAGTGCTGAGGCGCTGAGATCCGGGCCCTCACGCATGGCGTCCCGCGTCCCGCCCGCCGACGACGGCGCCGGAGCGCCCCGGCCTGGCGCGGAGACACCTCATCTCCGCTCGTGCGCTCATGCCCGATCACGCCCGGATGGGGCCCGAACCTGTTTACTTTCCGAGAAGCCCGGCATATTCTGCGTTTGGAACCACACGTTCGGGCACACTCGGAGGCGAACGGACATGTACGCACCGGAGCGGCAGCAGGAGATCCTCCGGCTCGCCCGGGACGGCGGCCGGGTGGACGTCCTGTCGTTGGCCGAGGAGTTCCAGGTGACGGCGGAGACGATCCGCCGCGATCTGAAGGCCCTCGACCGGGCCGGCCTGGTGCGCCGCGTGCACGGCGGGGCGATCCCCGCCGGGCGCCTCGACTTCGAGCCGGACCTCGCCGAGCGTGAGTCGACCTCGGCCGACGAGAAGGACCGCATCGCCAAGGCCGCCCTCGCCGAACTGCCCGCCGAGGGCACGCTGATCCTCGACGCCGGTACGACGGTGGCGCGCCTGTCCGCCGCCGTCCCGCTGGAGAGCTCCCTCACCGTCGTCACCCACAGCCTGCCCATCGCCGCCCGCCTCGCCGACCACCCGGGCATCCAGCTCCACCTCGTCGGAGGGCGCGTACGCCATCGAACCCGCGCCGCCGTGGACGCCTGGGCGCTGCGCGCGTACGGCGAGATCCGCGCGGACGTCCTCTTCGTGGCGGCCAACGGCTTCTCCGCCGAGCACGGTCTGACCACCCCCGACCTCGCCGAGGCCGCGGTGAAGCGGGCCGCGATCGCCGCCGCCCGCCGGGTGGTGCTGCTCGCCGACTCCGCCAAGCACGGCCAGGAGCACTTCGCCCGCTTCGGCGACCTGAGCGACGTGGACCTGCTGATCACCGACAGCGGGCTGAGCCCCGAGGACGCCGCCGCCATCGAGCGCGGCGGCACGGAAGTGGTGCGCGCATGATCCTCACCGTCACCCCCAACCCGTCCCTCGACCGCACCTACGAGGTCCAGGCCCTCAGGCGCGGTGAGGTGATCCGCGCCGAGACCGAGCGCATGGACCCCGGTGGCAAGGGCGTGAACGTCTCGCGCGCCGTCGCGGCCGCCGGACGGCGCACGGTGGCGGTGCTGCCTCTGGGCGGTGCGCCGGGCGCGCTCGTCGCGGACCTGCTCGACGCCCAGGGCATCGAGGTCGCGCCGGTGCCGGTCGCCGGCGCCACCCGCTCCAACATCGCGCTCGCGGAGTCGGACGGGGTGCTCACGAAGATCAACGCGCCGGGGCCGGAACTGTCGGCGGCCGAGCAGGAGCTGCTGCTGGAGACCGTGCGCGAGCAGTCGCGGGACGCGGACTGGATCGCCTGCTGCGGAAGCCTGCCCCGAGGGCTCGCGCCGTCCTGGTACGCCGATGTGGTCACGCGGGCGCACGCCGGGGGCGCGCGCATCGCCCTGGACACCTCCGGGCGCGCCCTGCTGGAGGCGCTGCGCGCACGGCCCGACGTGGTGAAGCCGAACGCCGAGGAACTGGCCGAGGCCGTAGGGCGGCCGCTCGCCACGGTGGGCGACGCGGCGAAGGCGGCCGAGGAGTTGCGCGAGCGGGGCGCACGCGCCGTCCTCGCGAGCCTGGGCGCCGACGGACAGCTCCTCGTCGAGGACGCGGGCACCTGGTTCGGCACCGCCGCCGTGGACACCGTACGCAGCAACGTCGGCGCCGGTGACTCCTCCCTCGCGGGCTTCCTGATCGCCGGCGGCAGCGGCCCCGACGCCCTCGCCTCCGCGATCGCCCACGGCGCCGCCGCCGTCCGGCTCCCCGGCAGCGTCATGCCGACCCCGTCCGACCTGGACCCGGCCTCGGTGTCGGTGACGGCGGACGTGCCGCTGGACCGGGCGCTGAGGGAGGCCGTGTCATGAGCGGGCGCACGCCGCCGGCCGAGGCGGTCACGTTCCTCACCGCGGCGCCGAGCCGGCGAGGCTCCCCGTTACTCGCCGCGGCCCATGGGCACCACCCCCACCTGGCTGGGCCCGCCCCCGCACACCCCGACCGCACCCCCGTCCCCCCTCCCGCCCACCCCACCTGCCGGGCGGTACGCGAGCGAAGGAGCCCGCGATGAGCGACATGATCACCGCGGAACTGGTCGATCTCGACCTGTCCGCCGACACCAAGGAAGCGGCGGCGCGCGCCCTCGCCCAGCGCATGGTCGCTCGGGGCCGGGTGACCGACCTGGACGGCTTCCTCGCCGACGTGGCCGCGCGGGAGGCGCAGATGCCGACCGGCCTCGACGGCGGCATCGGCATCCCGCACTGCCGCAGCGCGCACGTCACCGAGCCGACGCTCGCCTTCGGGCGCAGCTCCGCCGGTGTCGACTTCGGCGCCGCCGACGGCCCCGCCGACCTGATCTTCCTGATCGCCGCTCCGGCCGGCGCCGACGACGCCCACCTCACGATCCTGTCGTCGCTCGCCCGGCAGCTGATGAACACCCCCTTCACCGACGCCCTGCGGGCGGTCGACGACCCGGCGGCCGCGGCGGCACTCATCCGCGGGGACGAGCCGGAGGACCGGGCCGGGGGCGCGGACGGAGACACGGCCGGGGGCGCGGACGGATATACGGCCGGGGGCGCGGCCGGGGGCACGGCCGCGGGAGGTTCCGAAGACTCCGTGGCGGCGCCGGTGGCGGCCTCCGCCGACGCCGCCACGGGCCCCACCGCCACGGGCCCCACCGGAGCGGGCGGTGCCGAGGCAGGCTCCGCCGAAGCCGGCAGCACCGCCGCGGGTACCACCGGCGGTCCGAGCGCATCCGGTGGCGGCGAGCGTCCCTTCCGTATCGTCGCCGTCACCTCCTGCCCCACCGGTATCGCGCACACCTACATGGCCGCCGAGTCGCTGGAGAACGCGAGCCGTGAGGCGGGCGTCGACATCGTCGTGGAGACACAGGGATCGGCCGGCTTCACCCGGCTCGACCCGGCCGTCATCGCCGCGGCGGACGGCGTGATCTTCGCCCACGACGTGCCCGTACGCGACAAGGACCGCTTCGCCGGCAAGCCCACCGTCGACGTCGGTGTGAAGGCGGCCGTCAACCGCGCGGCCACGCTCATCGCCGAGGTGCGCGACAAGGCGGCGCGCGGCGAGTCGGCGGGCGCCGCCAAGCCCGCCGGTACGCCGGTGGAGCGCGCCGGTGAGCCGGGTGAGGGCTACGGCAGCAAGCTGCGCAAGTGGCTGATGTCCGGCGTCAGTTACATGGTGCCGTTCGTCGCGGCGGGCGGTCTGCTCATCGCCCTCGGCTTCGCGATCGGCGGCTACGAGGTCAACGAGGCCAAGTCCGTCATCGACCACTTCGCCTGGGGCCAGGCCGACAGCTGGGGCGCGCTGTTCTTCCAGATCGGCGCGGCGGCCTTCGGCTTCCTCGTCCCGGTCCTCGCCGGCTACATCGCCTACGGCATGGCCGACCGGCCCGGTCTCGTGCCCGGTTTCGTCGGCGGCGCGATCTCCGTGACCATCGGCGCGGGCTTCCTCGGCGGTCTCGTCGCCGGTCTGATCGCCGGTGGTGTCGTCCTCGCGATCCAGCGCGTCCACATACCGGCCGTGCTGCGCGGCATCATGCCGGTGGTGGTGATCCCCCTGGTCTCCTCGGCGGTCGTCGGCTTCCTGATGTTCGTGGTGATCGGCAAACCGATCTCCAAGGCCCAGCAGGGCCTGACGGACTGGCTGAACAGCCTCTCCGGCGCCAACGCCGTCCTGCTCGGCGTGCTGCTCGGCCTGATGATGTGCTTCGACCTCGGCGGGCCGGTCAACAAGGTCGCCTACACCTTCGCCACGGCCGGCATCGCGGTCGCCGCACCCAGCGACTCCGCGATGAAGATCATGGCCGCCGTGATGGCCGCCGGCATGGTCCCGCCGCTGGGCATGGCCCTCGCCACCACCCTGCGCAAGAAGCTGTTCACCACCGCCGAACGCGAGAACGGCAAGGCCGCCTGGGTCCTCGGCGCCTCCTTCATCTCCGAGGGCGCGATCCCGTTCGCGGCCGCCGACCCGCTGCGGGTCATCCCGGCCTCCATGGCGGGCGGCGCCGTCACCGGCGCCCTGACCATGGCCTTCGGCTCCACCCTGCGCGCCCCGCACGGGGGCGTCTGGGTCACCTTCCTGATCGGCAAGCCGTTCCTCTACCTGCTGGCCATCGCGGCCGGCACGGTGGTCACGGCCGGTCTGGTGATCCTCCTCAAGGGGCTGCGCACGGCGGCGCCCGGCACCGGGACGGACAAGGAGTCCGACGGTCCGGCGGCCGCGACCGCCGAGGTGAGGCAGCCGGTGGCCGCCTAGGACCGACCCTGGGACTCATGTCCCTTTGCGGACGCTGTGAGCCGTTCACGGCACCTGAAGGGAACTGCGGCACCTGCGAGATACGTCACGGTCCGGGATCAAAGTCCCGGACCGTGGTGTCTACTGGGGCGTATGCCTGAGCACGTCTCGATCCTTCAGTGTGCGGGCGTGGTCTGCCTCGCCCTGGTGGCCGTGGCCTGGGTGACCGGCCTGGCCCGCATGCTCCGCCGCGAGCGCCCGGAAGCCGCTTCGGGCGCCGAGGCCGGCGCCGCCGCTGACGCCTGGGCCGCCGTCCGCACCGGCGCACGCCCGCTCGCCGCGCTCCCGCAACAGCGCAACCACGCCTCGCACGTGGAGTCCGTCGAACTGACCCCGGCCGAACAGGCCGCCTTCGCGGGCCTCATCCGCCAGTTCGCCGACGGCCACTGACACGCCCGAGGGGTGGGCCGGGGCAAGGCTTCGGACCGGCGCGCCCTCAGGACATCTGCGCGGCCCGCCGCTCCATCGCCTCTCGCGCCGCCTCCTCGGAGGTGTACACCTCGCACATGTGCCGCCCGTCCGGGGTGGCGGTGTGCTCGGCCTCCCAGAGGGAGATCTCCGCGCCGTCGCGCAGCAGGAACGCGTGCTCGTAGAGCGAGAAGCCCAGACCGGCGCGGCCCGCCCGGCAGGGGCGCCCGAAGGCCTGCGTGATCTGGTGCGCGCACGCCGTCGCCAGCAGCGCGGCCGTCTCCGCTCCCGGCCGGTCCGTGTTCTCCGCGCGCCGCAGCAGCCGGCGCGCGTGGTCCGCGGAATCGTCCGGTGCGTAGGCGTGCCGCGGTCCCGGCACCGGCGACAGCTGGACCAGCACCGGCAGCTCGAAGTCCGGCGTGTCCGCGGGCAGCGGCAGCCGGGAGGTGGCGGCCCGCAGCTCCTCCTCGTCCACGTACACCTCGTGCTGCGCGGCGCGGCCCCGCGCGGTGTTGTGGACGAGCTCCCACAGCGTGAGCGCCGAGCCGTCGGCGAGCAGCCAGGTGTGCCGGTACGTCTCACGGTGCAGCCCCGCGCTGTGGTGCGCGGAGTGCAGCGAGCTGTCGTAGGCCAGCGCACTGTCCAGTCGCCGTACGGCGTCGTCGGGCAGTTCGAACGAGTTCAGGGCGCGACCGAGCAGTCGCGCGAGATGCTCCTCCGGAGACTCGGGCGACTCGGGTGGTTCGTACGCTTCGGTCTCGTACGGAACGCTCAAGGTTTCTCCTGGCGTTGCTGCATGTCACCTTGTGGGTGCATACCGTAGCCCCTCGGTCGGACATCATGTCCGGGAACCGAGAAAACGTACGCCGGGAAAACGGGTGGGCCGCCCGGTAAATTCCCGCGCGACCCGACAGGCAGTCAAAAACGACTGGTCGAGGCGGCGTTGGCCAAGTGCCGACCGCTGTTGATCAAGGAGTGGCGGCCCTCAGACGGCGCTTCCGGCGACCCACTCGCTCCACGCCATGTTCCACCCGTTGAGCCCGTTGTCCGGTGCGACGGTGTCGTCCGCGGAGTTCTTGACGATCACCACGTCCCCGAGGAGCGAGCTGTCGTAGAACCACTTGCCCGGGGTGTCGCCCTGGGCGCCCCGCACGTCCCGCAGGCCGACGCAGCCGTGGCTGGTGCCCTCCCGGCCGAACGGCGGGTTGGCCTGGTCGTACCAGTAGTTCCCGTGGACGAAGGTCCCGGAGTCCGTCAGGCGCATCGCGTGCGGCACGTCCGAGATGTCGTACTCGCCGTCGAAGCCGACCGTGGAGCCGTCCATGCGGGTCTGCTCGAACTTCTCCGAGATCACCATCTGCCCGTTGTAGGTGGTGTTCTGCGGGTCGCCCGCCGAGATCGGAACCGTCTTGACCGTCTTGCCGTCCCGCACCACCGTCATGGTCTGGGTGGCGGCGTCGACCGTCGAGACCTGCGAGCGCCCGACCGTGAAGGTAACGGTCTTCTTCTGCACTCCGTGCACCCCGTTCGCGCCCTCCACGCCGTCCAGGTCGATCTTCATCGTCACCTTGGAGCCGGCCTTCCAGTACTCCTCGGGCCGGAAGTCCAGCCGCTGCGCGCCGAACCAGTGCCCGACCACCTTCTGCCCGCTGCTGGAGGTGACCGAGATGTGCGACTGCACCGCCTTCCGGTCGTCGATCGCCTTGTCGAACCGGAACGACACCGGCATCCCCACGCCCACGGTCGTCCCGCCGTCCGGCGTGTACGTCCCGATGAAGCTGTTGGCCTCGGTGACCGTCGTGAACACCGACTTGGCCGCGGTGTCCTCACCGTCCGTCCCCTCGGCGGTCGCCGCCATCTCGTACTTCGTCCCCCGCTCCAGCTGCTCCTTCGGCTTCCAGCTCCTGCCGTCCGCCGCCAGCGCGCCCGGCACGGCCTGCCCGGTGTCCGCCACCGTCATCTTCACGTAGGTCAGCCGGCCGTCGCGGACCTTCACCCCGGTCGAGTTGATCGAGGCGCCGGTCGAGCCGTTCTTCGCGGAGAAGACGATCGCCGCGGCCGCGTTCTTGCCGCCGCCGTCCTCCTCGCGGTCGTTGTCGGCCTGTGCGCTGCCGACGCAGGCACTGAGGCCGAGCGTGCCGACGACCATGGCGGCACAGGCCGCCAGCGTGCGCCGCTTTGCTATGTCCGGCGTTGTCACGAGCTGCTCCAGGTTCATCCGATGTGCGCGGTCCGCTCCAAGGCGTGGAGAAAGAAGGGAACACCGAGGGGTGGGGTTCCCATCCGCACGCGGTGAACGCCATCGCGTGACACAACCGCGACAATCACCGGCCCTTGTGCGCCTCCCCGTACGGCTCGCCGTACAACTCCGTGTAGGACGGCCACACTCCACCCGGCCCGTCCACCGACTCCGCCGTCCGCACCGCCCGCACGATCGCGCGCGTCACCAGATCCGCGCCCGCGGCGAGGATCTCGTTCAACGCCAGCGGACTCGCGGCGTCGAGCGCGCGGGCGCCCGTCGCCAACGCGAACACCGTGTCCCCGTCGTTGAGTTGATGCACCGGCCGGACCGCGCGCGCGATCCCGTCGTGCGCGGTGCCGGCCAGCTTCTGCGCCTGCGCCTTCGACAGCTCCGCGTCGGTGGCGACCACCGCGAGCGTGGTGTTGAGCGACGGAGGGGCGTTCTTCGCCGCCGACTCCGCGATACGCCGTCGCGCGGCCTCGTGCACGCGCGCCTCCGGGTAGTCCACCCGCCCCTGGAACAACTCGCCGTACAGCACCCCCGTCCCGGGATCCACCACCGAGCCCACCGCGTTGGCCACCACCAGCGCGGCCACCGTGACCCCGGAACCGAGGACGGCGCTCGCGGTGCCGACCCCGCCCTTGAGGCCTCCGACCAGCGTTCCGGTGCCGGCGCCCACACAGCCTTCCCGTACCGGCGCGCCGAGCCCGCCGGCCGCCGCCGCCTCGACCGCCTCCCGGCCCACGGAGGCGTCCGGCCGGGCCCGGAATTCGCCGCCGCGCCCCAGGTCGAAGACGCACGCGGCCGGCACGACCGGCACGACATGGGCCGGATCCACCCCGACCCGCACTCCGCGCCCCCGCTCCTCCAGCCAGGCCATCACCCCGGAAGCCGCGTCGAGTCCGTAGGCGCTGCCGCCGGTCAGCACGATCGCCTCGACCTTCTGCACCAGGTTGCGCGGATCGAGCGCGTCGGTCTCCTTGGTGCCGGGACCGCCACCGCGCACGTCCACCGCGGCGACGGCACCGCCCTCGGGTGCGAGGACGACGGTGGTGCCGGTGAGCCACCCGTCCCCCCGGCGCGTCGCGTGTCCCACCCGCAGGCCTGCCACGTCCGTCAGAGCGTCAACAGTCATGGAGCCAGTCTGGCCCGCCCCGGCACACGCCCTGCGCCGGTGCGCCCCACGCGTGCGCGCCTGGTGCCGCGGCCCTCCGTCGGGGACTCTCCGTCCCTTCCCCTCGGGGGCCTTCACCCCCGGGACCCTTCCCCCCGGGGGCCTCCCCCCCCCGCCCCCGCCCCCCTTCCCCCGGCCCCCACCCCGCTCAGGCGGCCCCCGTCGCCGCCCCCTTCGCCCTGCTGTCCCGCGCCACCATGCGCGCCGTCAGCGTCACTCCCGTCGCCACCGCGAGCGCCGTCACGATGCCGGCCGCCGGTACCGCCCAGTCGCCCAGGAACGAGCAGCAGATCACCAGCAGGGCGGTCACCGGCAGCACCGCCTGCTGGGCGAGGCCCACCTTGAAGTACCGGGAGTGCAGCGCCCACACGGTGAGCAGATAGAGCGCCGTCGGCAGGGTGACGGCGGCGGAGGCGGACAGGGTGGAGATGTGTGCCTTGCCGACCGTCTGCTCGACCGCCACCTCAAGGCCCGCGCCGATCGCGGCCGCCGAGGCGAAGATCAGGTAGTGGCCGTAGCCCCACAGGAACGCCTGCCGGTTGGAGCGCAGATGGCCGTGGATCGGCACCACGAAGTAGATCCACCACGCGGAGAACACGATCAGCAGGCCACCCGCCGCGATCGGCAGCAGCTCGCCCAGGGCGTCGTTCTCGTCGACCCCCGATTTCACCGCGACCGTGGCCGCCGCGATGGTCTCGCCGAGCACGATGATGGTGAACAGTCCGTACCGTTCGGCGATGTGGTGCGGATGCCAGGACGTCGCGAAGCCCCTCTCCGCGACCACCGGCACGCACAGCTCCGCGATCGCCATCACCAGGAACAGCCAGGGACGGGCGGGCTCCGGCAGCACCACCAGACCCAGCCAGCCGACCTGGCAGAGCAGCACGCCGGCCGCGTACCGCAGCCCGGTGGTCCGCTCCGCGCCCGTCGCGGATCTGGCGGCCCGCAGCCACTGCGCGGCCATCGCCAGCCGCATGATCAGGTAGCCGAGCCAGACGACGACGAAGTCGTGGTCGTCGAAGGCGCTCGACACCCCGGCCGCCAGCACCAGCACACCGGCGATCTGGACCAGGGTGACGACCCGGTAGAGCGCGTCGTCGTTGTCGTACGCCGAGGCGAACCAGGTGAAGTTCATCCAGGCCCACCAGATGGCGAAGAACACCATCGCGTAGTTGAGGATGCCCTCGCCCGCGTGGCCCTCGGCGACGGCGTGCACGAGCTGGAGGCCCGCCTGGGCGATCGCCACGACGAAGCACAGGTCGAAGAACAGCTCCAAAGGGGAGGCGACGCGGTGCGGCTCGCCGCGCCCGCGTGCCGTGAGCCTGCGCAGCGGCTTCCTGGAGGCCGGCCCGCCCGCCGGGGCGGACGGCGGAGTCGAACGGGACGTCATGAGTCCCAATACAACAGATAACGGGCGAAATATCCTGCGCACGGTTCCGCCCCTCGCCTCCGACGGCCGCCCGGTGTCGCGATGCCGGCGCGCTCGTCGTACGGCCCGGCGGCAGGCCCCCGCGCGAGTCGGCCGCGGGGCCGTACCCTGGGGGCATGAGCACTGCCCCCACCCCCGAGCCGCGTGACCCGAAGGCCGCGCTGATCTTCGACGATCCGCTGGACGAGCAGTCCTTCGACGACACGGACCGTGGCTGGGGCGAACGGCCGAGCACCGGCGGCGACGCCGCGGCGGACCTCAAGCGCTTCCTCGACGAGAAGCCGCCCCACCACCTGTGAGCCGGTCGGGCCCGCCGATCCGACCGGGCCTCATGAGCCGACCCAGCTGATCCAGACCCTGCCGACCCGGCCGGCCGGGCCCTGCGGAGCAGCGTCCGCAGCACCGTCCGCAGCACCCCGCGGGCCGCGGTCCTGGCCCGGACGCCCAGGACCGCCTCGCCCTGCGCCGAGCCCGTCAGGCCTCGGTGCGGCTCGGTCCCCGCTGCGCGACCAGCGCGTCGCGGATCTCCTTCAGCACCTCCAGCTCGGTCACCTCGATGACCTCCTTCGTGCCCTCCCGCGCCAGCCTGCGGGCCTGCTGACGGGCCAGGTACTTGGCCATCGGGAGAACCATCAGGAAGTACACGACCGCAGCGGTGATCACGAAGCTGAGCACCGCGCCGAGGACCGAGCCCCACATGATCTGCACCCCGGTGGTGACGGTGCCGTCCGCCGCCACCTCGCACGGACCCTTCAGACATGAGCTGTAGCTGTCGAGGTTCTTCGTGCCGATCGCTCCGACCAGCGGATTGATGATCCCCTTCACCACCGAGTTCACGATGTTGGTGAAGGCGGCGCCGATGACCACCGCCACCGCCAGATCGACGACGTTCCCGCGCATCAGGAAGGCCTTGAAGCCCTGCCAGACGCCCGGCTCCTTCTTCTCGCTCACCTCGGGGACTCTCCTCGTACGCACAGGCTGTGGAACAAAACGCTCCGCAACCTACGGCACGGCCGGCCCGCCCTGTCCACCTCGGTCGCTCCAACGAGGGACGAGACAGCGGATCGCGCAGCGGGCCAAGGATTCGGTTCAGCACAGCGTCACCGCCAGCCGTTCCGTCGCACCGGCCCCGACCAGCCGCGCGGCGGTGGCACGCGGAACCGACAGGACGACCAGCGCCCCGCCGTCCACCGCCTCGTCCACCGCCTCGTGCAGCGGCTCGGGCACCTCCGTCACCCGGACCCCGCGCGCGATCACCCGGGCCTCGCTTCCGGTCGCCGGCTCCGCGGCGGCGATGACGTCGACCCGGTCGCCGGGCCGCAGCAGCCGCACGGTGGCGGCGTCGGCGATCCGCACCGGGGCGGTCACCAGCCGCGCGTCGGGCCGCTCCCGCACACCGGGTCCCGGCACACCAGAGGCCGCCGGCACCCGTTGATGCGTGGCCGGGTGCCCGCGCGCCCGGTCGTCGCGGTGGCTGTCCGCCGGAGCGCGCGGGCCGGCCGCCACGAGGGCCGCGGCGGTCAGGGCGAGCCCGGCCGCGAGCGCACGCCGCCGGTGCCGCACGAGCCGGCCCGGCCCGAACCGCCCGCCGCGCACACGGACCGGCGCGAACTGCGGCACTTCACTGGTGGTTGGCACCTCACTGGTCGCGGGCACATCGATGCCCGGAGGGCTGGGCTGGAGCGGAGCGGACGGCGAAGCGGAGGGGGAAGTGAACGAGGGAGCGGACGGGGAAGCGAGCGGGGGAGCGGACGGGGAAGCGGACGGGCGGGCGAAGGACACGAGGCCACCACCTTCGACGAGCGATCGGTTCGAGCCCACGATGAGGCTTTTCGCCGCCGCCCGCCGAGGCCGGTGGATCACCGGCAGGTTGGGGAGAACTCCCTCACCCGAACGTGCCGTTCCGCCCGCTCCAGCCGCTCAGCCCGCTCCACCCCCGCTCCGCCCGTTCCCCCCGCTCAGCCGTTCCATCTGCTCCGCCGCCGCCGCTACGGCAGCTCGAACCCCGGGTTCATCCCGCCCAGCGCCCTCGTGCACAGGCAGTCCCGCTCCTCGTTCGCGGGCAGCGCGGCCACCGCGTCGAAGAGCACGCCGCGCAGCCGGTCCACGTTCGCCGCGAACACCCGCAGCACCTCGTCGTGCGAGACGCCCTCGCCGGTCTCGGCACCCGCGTCCAGGTCGGTGACCAGGGTGAGCGAGGAGTAGCAGAGTTCGAGTTCACGGGCGAGCGCCGCCTCGGGGTGACCGGTCATGCCCACCACCGACCATCCCTGCGCCTGGTGCCACAACGATTCCGCACGGGTCGAGAACCGCGGACCCTCGACGACGACCAGCGTGCCGCCGTCCACCGGCTCCCAGTCCCGGCCGCGCGCCGCCTTCAGGGCCGCCGCCCGCCCGGTGGGGCAGTAGGGGTCGGCCAGGGACACGTGCACCACGTTCGGCACGGTGCCGTCCGGCAGCGGCAGGCCGTCGAAGTACGTCGCCGCGCGGGACTTCGTACGGTCGACCAGCTGGTCGGGGACGAGCAGGGTGCCGGGGCCGTACTCGGGCCGCAGGCCGCCGACCGCGCACGGGCCGAGGATCTGGCGCGCGCCGACCGACCGCAGGGCCCACAGGTTGGCCCGGTAGTTGATCCGGTGCGGCGGCAGATGGTGGCCACGGCCGTGCCGGGGCAGGAAGGCGACCCGCCGGCCGGCGATCTCGCCGAGGAAGAGGGAGTCGCTGGGCTGCCCGTAGGGCGTGTCCACCTGTACCTCGGTCACGTCCTCGAGGAAGGAGTAGAAGCCGGACCCGCCGATGACACCGATCTCTGCGTTCGCCATGGCCAGCACAGTAGCCGCCGCGGCCACCGCACAGGCAAGCGGCGGGAGGAACGCCGAAGACCCCACTGCCGTACGACAGCGGGGTCTCGCGGAAGCGTGTTACGCGGCGGTGCCGGTGGTGGAGGTCCCGGAACCCGACGTCTTGGAGTCCGACGAGGACGTCGAGGACGTCGTCGACGAGGCCGACGTCGACGAGGACGACGCGGAGCCGGACGACTTCGACGCCGGCGAGCTGCTCGACGAGGAGCCGCGGCTGTCGTTGCGGTAGAAGCCCGAGCCCTTGAAGACGATGCCGACCGCGGAGAACACCTTCTTGAGGCGGCCACCGCAGTTGGGGCACTCGGTCAAGGCGTCGTCGGTGAACTTCTGCACCGCCTCAAGGCCCTCGCCACACTCGGTGCACTGGTACTGGTAGGTCGGCACTGTCTTCCTCCTGGCACTCTCACTCAATGAGTGCTAACGACGGTCCATAGTGACGTATTCCAGCGGATCAGTCCACCGTGACCGGCGAGCGGTGACCCACGCCACGCGCCACGGTACGGCTGAGAGGTCGCGCCGACAGCCGTGAACGCAGCGCCACCAGGGTGACCAGGGCGAGCACCGTGCCGCCGAGCGGCACCAGGAAACCGGCACCGCCCCAGAGGCGGTCCTCCAGCTGTCCGGCGACGGTGACGGCGGCCGCCTGGCCGAGCGCGACCGCGCCGGTCAGCCAGGTGAAGGCCTCGGTGCGGGCGCCGGCCGGGACCAGGTCCTCGACCAGGGTGTAGCCGGTGACGAGCGCGGGCGCGATGCACATGCCGACCAGCAGACCCAGGGCCGCCAGGACGAGCACCGAGTGGGCGGCCCACAGGCCGGCGGCGGCCAGCGCGAGCGCCGCGTAGCCGACGACCAGGCGCTGCTGCGGGGCGACCTTCCAAGCGATGGCGCCGCAGACCAGGCCCGAGATCATGTTGCCCGCGGCGAAGGTCCCGTACAGGACGCCGTTCAGGCCGGGCTCGCCGATCGACTCGGTGAACGCGGCCAGCGAGACCTGCATGCCGCCGAAGACCGAGCCGATGCCCAGGAACGCCACGATCAGCACGCGGACTCCGGGGACGCGCAGCGCCGAGGCGTGCTCCACGCGCGCGTGCCCGTCGGCGGCGACCGCGGGCTGGGTGCTCCTGCTCGCGGCGAACAGCAGACCGCCGACCAGGGTCAGCGCCGCCTCGGTGACCAGTCCGGCCGCCGGGTCGACGGCGGTGCACAGGGCGGTCGCCAGCAGCGGGCCGAGGACGAAGGTCAGCTCGTCCGTGACGGACTCGAAGGCGGCGGCGGTGGTCATCAGGGGCGAGCCCTGAAGCTTCACGCCCCAGCGGGCGCGCACCATGGGGCCGACCTGGGGCACCGAGGCACCGGTCGGGACGGCCGCCACGAACAGCGCCCACAGCGGGGCGTGCGCCAGCGCGAGCGCGGTCAGCGTGAGGCCCGACAGCGTGTGCACGAGCACGCCGGGGATCAGCACCGCGCGCTGGCCGAAGCGGTCCGCGAGGCGTCCGCTCCAGGGCGCGAACAGCGCCATCGAGACGCCAGTGACGGCCGCGGCGGCGCCCGCCGCCCCGTAGGAGCCGGTGGTGTGCTGCACGAGCAGCACGATGGAGATCGTGAGCATCGCGAACGGCTGGCGGGCGGCGAAGCCGGGGAGCAGGAACGTCCAGGCGCCGCGCGTGCGCAGCAGTTGCCCGTATCCCGGGCGGGAGGGTGCCGTCGTTTCCTTCGACGGCTCGGTGGTGACCGTGGACGCCACGGCCCGTGCCTTTCTGCCGCCTGGTAGCGCGGCCCCTTCGTGGGGGGCACGGCGCCGAGAGCTGTCCTCTTGCGCTGGACTGCGGTAGATACCGGCACCCGTCACGGGGGCGCGCGGCCGCCATACGGTCGCGCCAGCTCTGCGTCAGGCAGAGTTGGTTCGATCTGATCAACCCTTATCGTACAGGTGTCTACGCGCGTTGCACCTGTGAAAACGAGCACCAGTAGCCGCGGTGCCTGTGAAAGAGGGGCCCCTGGTCGGTACCCGCACCGGGGCCGGCGCGTCAGTGCCGGTGGCGGTGGGGTCCGCCCGCGCCGTTCGTCCCCAGCCAGCCCGCCAGCTTGCCGCCGTGGCTCACCGCGCGCAGGCGGCGCTCGGCGGCGTCCCGTACGGGGTCGGTGGCGACCACCAGCAGCTCGTCCCCGCGCCGCAGCACCGTCGTCGGGAGCGGTACGAACGACTTGCCGTCGCGCACGACCAGGGTGACCGCGGACCCGGCGGGCAGCCGCAGCTCGTTCACCTCGACGCCGTTCATCCTCGACTCCTCGGGGATCTCGACGGACAGCAGATGCCCGCGCAGCCGCTCCAGGGGTGCCGACTCGATGCCGAGGTCGGCCGCCTCGGAGCCGTCGCCGAGGTGCAGCTTGCGGCCGAGCCAGGGCAGGGTCGGCCCCTGGATGAGGGTGTAGACGACGACCAGGACGAAGACGATGTTGAAGATGCGGCGGCTGCCGTCGACGCCGTTCACCATGGGGATGGTCGCCAGGATGATGGGCACGGCGCCGCGCAGTCCGGCCCAGGACATCAGCGTCTGCTCCGGCCACGGCACCCGGAAGGGCACCAGGCAGATCACGACGCTCAGCGGGCGCGCCACCATCGTCAGTACCAGGCCTATGACCAGCGCGGGCACGATGTCGTCGCCCAGCTCGTGCGGGGTGACCAGCAGGCCGAGCAGGACGAACATGCCGATCTGCGCTAGCCAGCCGAGGCCGTCGGCGAAACCGCGCGTGGCCGGCCAGTGCGGCAGCCGCGCGTTGCCCATCACCATGGACGCGAGGTAGACGGCGAGGAAGCCGCTGCCGTGCGCCAGCGCGCCCGCCGCGTACGCCGCGACGGCGATGGCCATGACGGCGATCGGGTAGAGGCCGGAGGCCGGGAGCGCCACGTGCCGCAGTCCCCAGGAGCCCAGCCAGCCCACCGCGAGTCCGACGGCCGCGCCGATGGCAAGCTCCAGCGCTATCTCGCCGACCAGGACGTACCAGTGCTCGATCGGACCGGCGGTGGAGAAGGCGACCACCAGGATGACGACCGGGGCGTCGTTGAAGCCGGACTCGGCCTCCAGGGTGCCGGTCACGCGCGCGGGGAGGGGGATCTTCCGCAGCACCGAGAAGACGGCCGCCGCGTCGGTGGAGGAGACGACCGCCCCGATGATGAGCGCCTGGCGCCATTCCAGCCCGATCAGCAGGTGTGCCGCCGTGGCGGTGACCCCCACGCTCACCGCGACCCCGACCAGCGCCAGCGCGGAGGCGGCCGGCAGGGCCGGCCTGATCTCCTTCCACTTCGTGCCCAGACCGCCCTCGGCCAGGATCACGACGAGGGCCGCGTATCCGATGACCTGGGTGAGCTCGGCGTTGTCGAAGTGGATGTCGCCGATCCCGTCCTGGCCCATGAGGACGCCGATGCCCAGGTACGCGAGCAGGCTGGGGAGCCCGCTGCGCGAGGAGATCCGGACCGCTGCGACGGCGACGAGCAGGACGAGCGAGCAGACGAGCAGGAGCTGGTTGAGGTGGTGGACAGTCAGCGGCCGTTCCCTTCCCTGGTTCACGCCTCACGCGCGCGTGGACGCTTCAGCGCGTGGACGCTCAGTGCGAATCCGACACGGAGGTGAGCCCACTCCGCACCAACTACTTCGTTACCTTACCTAACTCTTGACGATTTCTTGACGTTCGCCAGGCAAGATCGAACGTCCGTGCGCGCTGGTTCCCGACTCCGCGTCAAGGCCGACTGGGCCCTGCGCCTATGGTTGCTCCAGCGCTCTTTCATAGTCACAGCCCGGCCTGCCGCTCGCGTTAGGACAGCAAGGACAGCGATGCCCCCCAACACCACCGCCTCAACGGGTCAGAAGCCCGGCAAGTCCGGCAGGAAGAAGGGGCGCAAAGCCCGTCTGTTCGTGCTCGTGCTGGTGCTGGCCGTCATCGGTGGCGTCGCCTTCGGGGCCTACTGGACCGTCAGCACCGTCCGCGCCTCCTTCCCGCAGACCAAGGGATCGATCACGCTCGACGGCCTCTCCGGGCCCGTGGACGTGAAGCGGGACGGCTACGGCATCCCGCAGATCTACGCCTCGTCCGACGAGGACCTGTTCATGGCGCAGGGCTTCGTCCAGGCGCAGGACAGGTTCTACGAGATGGACGTGCGGCGTCACATGACCGCCGGCCGCCTGTCGGAGATGTTCGGCAAGAGCCAGGTGGACAACGACGAGTTCCTGCGCACGCTCGGCTGGGAGCGGACCGCGCGGGAGGAGTACGACACCAAGCTGTCGGCCTCCACGAAGAAGTACCTGCAGGCCTACGCCAAGGGAGTCAACGCCTACCTGAAGGGCAAGGAAGGCAAGGACATCTCCCTGGAGTACGCCGCCCTGGGCTTCAGCAACGACTACAAGCCCCAGGAGTGGACCCCGGTCGACTCGGTCTCCTGGCTGAAGGCCATGGCCTGGGACCTGCGCGGCAACATGCAGGACGAGATCGACCGCTCCCTGATGACCAGCCGCCTCGGCCCCCAGCAGATCGAGGACCTGTACCCGGCGTACCCGTACGACCGGAACAAGGCGATCGTCCAGGAGGGCCAGTACGACGAGCTCACGCAGACGTTCGAACAGGACGGCGGCACGAGCACGGGCACGGGTGCAGGTACCGGCACGGGCACCGGCGTCGGCACGGGTACGGGCACCGGCACCGGCACCGGCGTCGGCACCGGCGTCGGCACGGGGACCGGCACCGCCACGGGCACCGGCACCGGCACCGGCACGGCCACCGGTACCGACGCCCTCCAGACCCAGCTGTCCGGCCTCTACGAGGTCCTGGACGACCTCCCCGCGGCCGTCGGCGTGAACGGCAACGGCATCGGCTCGAACTCCTGGGTCGTCGGCGGCGCGCACACCATCACCGGCAAGCCGCTGCTGGCCAACGACCCGCACCTGTCGCCCTCGCTGCCGTCCGTCTGGTACCAGATGGGCCTGCACTGCCGGACCGTGTCCCGCGCCTGCCAGTACGACGTCTCGGGCTACACCTTCGCGGGCATGCCGGGCGTGGTCATCGGCCACAACCAGAACATCGCCTGGGGCCTGACCAACTCCGGCGTCGACGTCAGCGACCTCTACCTGGAGAAGCTGACCGGCGACGGCTACCTGTACGGCGGCAAGGTGGTCCCCTTCGAGACCCGCGTGGAGACCATCAAGGTCGCCGGTGGCGCCTCCAAGGAGATCGTCGTCCGGGAGACCAACAACGGCCCCCTGTTGTCCGACCGCGACGACGAACTGGTGAAGGTCGGCAAGAAGGCCGCCGTCGACACCGCGGCACCCGACCGCGGCGACGGCTACGGCATCTCGCTGCGCTGGACCGCTCTCGACGCGGGCCGCACCATGGACGCCGTCTTCGCGATGGACCGGGCGGCCGACTGGAACGGCTTCCGCGCGGCGGCCGCCCTCTTCGAGGTGCCCTCGCAGAACCTCGTCTACGCCGACACCGAGAACCACATCGGCTACACCCTGCCCGGCCGGATCCCCACCCGCGCCGAGGGCCACGACGGTCACCTCCCGGCGCCCGGCTGGGACCCGAAGTACCGCTGGACCGGTTACATCGAGCAGGACGAGCTGCCGTACGAGTACGACCCGAAGCGCGGTTACGTCGTCACCGCCAACCAGGCCGTGGTCGACGAGGACGCCTACCCCTACACGCTCACCGCGGACTGGGGCTACGGCACCCGCAGCCAGCGGATCACCGACCTGATCGAGTCGAAGATCAAGGGCGACGGCAAGATCTCCACCGACGACATGCGCCAGATGCAGATGGACAACAGCAGCGAGATCGCCAAGCTGCTGGTGCCGCAGCTGCTGAAGCTCGACGTGGACGACAAGGACGTCCGCGAGGCGCAGAAGCTGCTGGAAGGCTGGGACTACACCCAGGACGCGGACTCGGCGGCGGCCGCCTACTTCAACTCCGTCTGGCGCAACATCCTCAAGCTCGCCTTCGGCAACAAGCTGCCCAAGGAGCTGCGGGTCAAGGGCCAGTGCCTGTGGGTCGAGCCGGTCAACACCACCGGTCCCGTGGACGACGACACCCGGGTGCGCGAGTGCGGCCAGCGCGACGCCGACCAGGCGCAGCCGGACGGCGGCGACCGCTGGTTCGAGGTGGTGCGCAACCTGATGGACGACGAGGACAGCGACTGGTGGAAGACGCCCAAGTCGGGCACCCGCCCCGACGCGGACAACCGTGACGAGCTGTTCGTGCGCGCCATGATCGACGCCCGCTGGGAGCTGACCGCGAAGCTCGGCAAGGACATCGACACCTGGAGCTGGGGCCGTCTGCACCGGCTGTTCCTGAAGAACCAGACCCTCGGCACCGAGGGCCCCGGTTTCCTCCAGTACGCCCTGAACCGCGGCCCCTGGAAGCTCAGCGGCGGTGAGGCCACGGTCAACGCCACCGGCTGGAACGCCGCCGGCGGCTACGGCGTCGTCTGGGTGCCGTCGATGCGGATGGTGGTGAACCTCGGCGACCTCGACAAGTCCCGGTGGATCAACCTCACCGGCGCCTCCGGGCACGCCTACAGCGCCCACTACACCGACCAGACGGACAAGTGGGCAGAAGGCGAACTGCTGCCGTGGGCCTTCTCGGACGAGGCCGTCGACAAGAACACCGAGGACCGGCTCGTCCTCAAGCCGTGAGCCACTGACGGCACACGACGCACCACCCGGAACGGCCCTCCACGCGCGCGTGGAGGGCCGTTCCCATAGGGGCGGGCGAGGGCAGGGGCGCGCGAGGGCTGCGCGCGCGCCGGATGAGGGGGTGGTGATGCGCTGGGGAGGGGCGCGCGGGACAGGCGGCACGCCCCCTGGTGAGGGCTACCGGGCGGAGGGGAAGCGCCGGACCCCGGACGGGGTCACCACCGCGTGCACCGGCCGGTCGTGCGCCTCCTCCGGGACGCGCTCGACGACCTCCGAGTCGTACAGCAGCACCACCAGCGCCGGGTGCGCGCCCGCCCGCTCCAGACGGGCCAGCACCCGGTCGTACGACCCGCCGCCGCGCCCCAGCCGCATGCCGCGCGCGTCCACCGCCAGGCCCGGCAGCAGCACCGCGTCGGCGGCGGTCACCGCCTCGGGGCCGAGCCGGTCGCCGGCCGGCTCCAGCAGGGCCATCCGCCCGCCGTGCCGGACCCGGGCGAGGGAGCCCTCACCGGCGTACACGCCCCAGTCCAGGTCGTTGTCGGGGAGCAGCGCGGGAAGCAGGACGCGCACACCTCGCGCGCGCAGCGCGTCCAGCAGGGCGAGCGTCCCCGGCTCGCTCCCCACGGACACATACGCCGCCACCGTGCGCGCATGCGCCAGTTCGGGCAGCTCCAGTGCCCGCGCGGCCAGCGCCGCCGCCGACTCCCGCACGTCATCGGCTGTCAACCTGTTCCTCACGGCGAGGAATTCGCGCCGCAACCCTCGCTTGTCAGGATCGGACACCGGTCCGTGGTGACTCACCCGCATCTCCCGTACTGTTCCAATGCGCTCATATGAGCGTCAATGATCCGGAGCCTCAGATTCCCTACAAAGGCACCGGATATGGTGTCGGGCATGACTCAGTCGCACCCCAGGATCAGCAAGGCTGTCATCCCCGCAGCAGGCCTCGGCACCCGGTTCCTGCCGGCCACCAAGGCCACTCCCAAGGAGATGCTGCCGGTCGTCGACAAGCCGGCGATCCAGTACGTGGTCGAGGAGGCCGTCTCGGCGGGCCTCGACGACGTCCTCATGATCACAGGACGCAACAAGCGTCCGCTTGAGGACCACTTCGACCGCAACTACGAGCTGGAGAGCGCCCTTCAGAAGAAGGGCGACGCCGAACGGCTCGCCAAGGTGCAGGAGTCCAGCGACCTCGCGACGATGCACTACGTCCGCCAGGGCGACCCCAAGGGCCTCGGCCACGCCGTGCTGTGCGCCGCCCCGCACGTCGGCGACGAGCCCTTCGCCGTCCTCCTCGGCGACGACCTGATCGACCCGCGCGACCCGCTGCTCGCGCGGATGATCGAGATCCAGGAGCAGCACGGCGGCAGCGTCATCGCGCTCATGGAGGTGGCGCCCGAGCAGATCCACCTCTACGGCTGCGCGGCCGTGGAGTCCACCGCCGAGGGCGACGTCGTCAAGGTGAGCGGTCTGGTGGAGAAGCCGGACGCGGCCGACGCCCCGTCGAACTACGCCATCATCGGCCGGTACGTCCTCGACCCGCACATCTTCGACATACTGCGCAAGACCGAGCCGGGCCGCGGCGGCGAGATCCAGCTGACCGACGCCCTCCAGCAGCTGGCGCAGGACGAGAAGGTCGGCGGCCCGGTGCACGGCGTCGTCTTCAAGGGCCGCCGCTATGACACCGGCGACCGTGGCGACTACCTGCGTGCCATTGTCAGACTCGCGTGCGAACGTGAAGATCTGGGACCGGACTTCCGGACCTGGCTCCGCAGTTACGTCACCGAGGAGATGTAGCCACCTTGAGCACCGCCGCGCCCCGCACCGCCGACCAGGACCACCTCTGGTCGGTGGACGAACACCTGGAGGACATCCTCGCGACCGTCCGCCCCCTCGAACCCATCGAGCTGAACCTGCTCGACGCCCAGGGCTGCCTCCTGGTCGACGACATCACGGTGCCGGTGTCCCTGCCGCCGTTCGACAACAGCTCCATGGACGGGTACGCGGTGCGGGTCGCGGATGTCGCGGGCGCGAGCGAGGAGTTCCCCGCCGTCCTGGACGTCGTCGGGGATGTCGCGGCGGGCCAGGCCGGCCTGCTGCATGTGGGGCCCGGCCAGGCCGCCCGCATCATGACGGGTGCCCCGCTGCCGTCCGGCGCCGAGGCGGTCGTGCCCGTCGAGTGGACCGACGGCGGCCTCGGTGAGGGCCCGGTGACCGCGATGCGCGCCCGCAGCCTCGCCCCCGAGGGCGCGGCCGGACAGGTGCGCGTGCACCGGCCCTGCGAGGCCCGCGCGCATGTGCGCGCCAAGGGCAGCGACGTGAAGGCCGGCGACCGTGCCCTGGAGGCCGGCACCGTCCTCGGCCCGCCGCAGATCGCGCTGCTCGCCGCCATCGGCCGCGGCACCGTACGCGTGCGTCCCCGCCCGCGCGTGGTCGTGATGTCCACCGGCAGCGAACTCGTCCAGCCCGACGAGGAACTGGCGACCGGCCAGATCTACGACTCCAACAGCTTCGCCCTCACCGCCGCCGCCCGGGACGCCGGCGCCATCGCCTACCGCGTGGGCGCCGTCGCCGACGACGCCGAGACCCTGCGCACCGCCGTCGAGGACCAGCTCGTCCGGGCCGACCTCATGGTCACCACGGGCGGCGTCAGCGTCGGGGCGTACGACGTCGTCAAGGAGGCGCTGTCGCACGTCGGCGACGAGGACGAGCCGGGCAGCGGCATCGAGTTCCGCAAGCTCGCCATGCAGCCCGGCAAGCCCCAGGGCTTCGGCTCCATCGGCCCCGACCACACCCCGCTGCTGGCCCTGCCCGGCAACCCGGTGTCGTCGTACGTCTCCTTCGAACTGTTCGTCCGCCCCGCGATCCGCGCCCTCATGGGCCTCACGGACGTGCACCGGCCCCGGACCCGCGCCACCCTCACCGCCGACAAGCCGCTGACCTCGCCGAAGGGCCGCAGGCAGTTCCTGCGCGGCACCTACGCCGACGGCACGGTGAAGCCGGTCGGCGGGGCCGGATCGCACCTGGTCGCGGCCCTCGCGCACGCCGACGCGCTGATCGTCGTCCCCGAGGACGTCGAGTCCGTCGCGCCGGGCACCGACGTCGAAGTGGTCCTGCTCGGCTGACCGGCCGGTGTTGGCGGTACCGTGTCGCGCACAGCAGGCCTGTGCGCCGCACCGCGACGGGCCCGGACCGGGAGCGCCACACACCATGACAGTGCCTTCCCGGGGGGCGACCCCCGGCCCCCCTGAGCAGGACCGACTGACGCACATCGACGACGCGGGCGCCGCCCGTATGGTCGATGTCTCCGGAAAGGACGTGACCGCGCGGACCGCCCGCGCCAGCGGACGCGTCCTCGTCTCGCCCCGCGTGGTCGAGCTGCTGCGCGGCGAAGGGGTCCCCAAGGGCGACGCCCTCGCCACCGCCCGTATCGCGGGCATCATGGGCGCCAAGCGCACCCCGGACCTCATCCCGCTCTGCCACCCCTTGGCGCTGTCCGGTGTGACACTGGACCTGTCGGTCGCGGACGACGCCGTGGAGATCGCCGCCACGGTGCGGACGACGGACCGCACGGGCGTCGAGATGGAGGCCCTCACCGCGGTCTCCGTCGCCGCGCTCACCGTGATCGACATGGTCAAGGCGGTCGACAAGGGAGCGGTCATCACGGACGTACGGGTGGAGGAGAAGACGGGCGGTAAGTCGGGCGACTGGAGCCGGTCATGAACGCGGACGCCTCCGGGACCGCCGGTTCGTACCGCGCGCTGGTCGTCACCGCCTCCAACCGGGCCGCCGCCGGTGTCTACGAGGACAAGGGCGGCCCGCTGATCGCCGACGGCCTGCGGGCCTTCGGCTTCGCCGTCGACGGCCCGCAGGTCGTCCCGGACGGCGATCCGGTGCGGGACGCGCTGCGCGCGGCCGTCGACGCCGGGTACGACGTCGTCGTCACCACCGGCGGCACCGGCATCTCGCCCACCGACCGCACCCCCGAGGCGACCCGCGCGGTGCTCGACCACGAGGTGCCGGGCATCGCCGAGGCCATCCGCGCCCACGGCCGGGACAAGGTGCCCACCGCGGCGCTCTCCCGCGGCCTGGCCGGAGTGGCCGGCCGGACGCTGATCGTGAACCTGCCCGGCTCCACCGGCGGCGTCCGCGACGGACTCGCCGTCCTGGAGCCGCTGCTCGTCCACGCCGTCGACCAGATCCGCGGCGGCGACCATCCCCGGCCCGGCGCCCCCCAGCCGCCGGCCGGCGACGGCACCCCAGGCCCTGGGGGTGCGAGCTGAACGGCCACCCGTCCTGGCCCGTCGAGCTGGTGGAGGGCGATGTCGTCCTCCGCCCGATAAAGCTGCGCGACCAGCGGGCCTGGCGCGAGGTCAACCGGCGCAACCGGGACTGGCTGCGCCCCTGGGAGGCGACCATCCCGCCGCCCGCCCCCGGCGGCCCGGTCATCCACCGGCCGACCTACCGCCAGATGGTCCGCCATCTGCGCTCGGAGGCGAACGCGGGCCGGATGCTGCCGTTCGTCATCGAGTACCAGGGGCGGCTGGTCGGGCAGTTGACGGTCGCGGGGATCACCTGGGGCTCGATGTGCTCGGGCCACGTCGGCTACTGGGTGGACGAGGCGGTCGCCGGCCGCGGTGTGATGCCGACCGCGGTGGCGCTCGCCGTGGACCACTGTTTCCGGACCGTGGGGCTGCACCGCGTGGAGGTCTGCATTCGCCCCGAGAACGGGCCCAGCCGCCGGGTCGTGGAGAAACTCGGATTCCGCGAGGAGGGGCTGCGGCCCCGTTATCTCCACATCGACGGCGCCTGGCGCGACCACCTGGTCTTCGCGCTCACCGCCGAGGAAGTGCCCGACGGGCTGCTCAACCGCTGGCGGCGCGGCCGGATGCGGGACGGCCAGGGTGATCGCGCCTCGGAGGGGCCGCGGAACGCGCAGAACGCGCCCGGGAATCCCGCCTGACACAGAAATTGAATATGTGTTCGAAATTGATCGGCGTATGACGGCTCGGGACCGCGGAATTGGCGGTCTCGACAGGGTGTTGATCGCATCGATCACAAAAAAAGCTCGAAATATCAGCCAGATCGTGCGACACACCGGCTCAATTGGCGGATGGCCTCCCGCAAACCCCTCTACCGTGTGAGGCGTGAGCAGCAGCGGCCTCATCTACGCAGTCATCGTCGGGGCCTGGGCCGCCTACTTGGTGCCGATGTGGCTCCGTAGGCAGGACGAGCTGAACGAGGCCCGTCCGACGGAACGCTTCAGCACAGCCATCCGGTTGCTGTCCGGAAGGGCCGGCATGGAGCGCCGATACGCCAAGGACCTGCAAGCGCGCTCCGCCGACGAGGAGGAGCCCGCCCGCAGCGACCCGGACGCGGTCACCGACTCGGTGGACGTCCGGGCCTTCGCCGTGCCCCCGACCCGCCCCCAGACCCAGGCGCCCCTCGCGGTGCGGGGAGCGGAACGGGCCGAGCCGGCGCGGGAGCGGACCGCCACACCGGCGGACCAGGCAGGCGACGCGCCCGTACGCGGACCGGCATCGGCCCCGGCGCGCGCCGCGGGCCAGGCGTCCGTCCCGGCCCCCGCGCCGGCGTCGGACCCGGTGCCCGGGCAGGCGGCCGCCGGCGCGCCGCCCGCGCGCAAGCCGGTGCCGAACGCGCGGCGAGCCGCCGGGGCCGAGGCGGCCGCGGCACGTGCCCGGCGCACCAAGGTCCTCGCGCGCCGCCGGCGCACCACGGTGATGCTCTTCCTCGCCTTCACGCTGGGCTCGATCGTCGCCGCCGTCGGAGGGCTCGCCTTCCTGTGGGCGCCCGCCGTGCCCGCCGTGATGCTCAGCGCGTACATCGGGTACCTGCGCACCCAGGAGCGTCGTCGCTTCGCCTACCAGATGGACCGCCGTCAGGCCGAGGCCGCCGCCCAGCGGCTGCGCGAGCGGATGCGCCAGCCGCGCCGCCAGCTGTCCGCCCCGGCCGACAGCGACGAGCCCGACGAGGGCCCCGAACCGGAGACCGACCCCGGTCTGTCCGCGCTCGCCGCGGACCGGCGGGCGCTCGTCGAGCAGACCGACCACGCCGAGTGGGTCGACCAGCAGCGCGAGCGGCAGCGGCGGCCGGGCCACGGCGACAGCTGGGACCCGGTGCCCGTACCGCTCCCGACGTACGTGACCGCGCCGGTCGCGCCCCGGGCCACCGCCGACGTCGACCTCGGAGCGCCGGACGCGTGGAGCTCCGCGCGGTCCAGCCCCGTCGCGCGCGAGGAGGAGACCCGGGCCGCCGCCGAGCCGTCCCAGGAGGAGTCCGCGGACGGGGACGCGGACCTCGCGGCGGACCGGCCGGAAGCCGGCGGGCGCAGCGACGCCCGGCGGGCCGCCTCGGCACGGCGGGCGCGGGAGCGGGGACGTACGCCGCTGTTCGACCAGTACGAGGACGGCGAGCGGCCCCGCGCGGCCAACGAGTGACGCGCCGGGCGGCACCCGACGTGACGTGGGTCTCGCCCGACGCGGGCACGGCGGCCCCGCCCGGAGAGGATTTCCGAGCAGGCCGATCGGGGTGCTAAAGTTTCACTCGTTGCAAGGGCCTGTGGCGCAGTCCGGTAGCGCACCTCGTTCGCATCGAGGGGGCCAGGGGTTCGAATCCCCTCAGGTCCACCGCAACAACTGCCCCGAGGAAACTCGGAGTCGGTTGAGAGAACCCCGCCCGATCGGTTGATCGGGCGGGGTTCTCTGCATGTCGCGTCGCTTCGTATCGCGCCCCGCCCGATGACGCCCTGTCAGGCGCCGCCGGGGCCGGACGTCAGGCCAGTGACTTGGCGAAGCACCGGCTCGCCTCGTGAAAGCGGTAGTAGCCGAACTTGCCGCACGGCTCGTAACCGCTGGAGGTGTACAGGGCGATGGCCTCCGGCTGCTCGGTGCCGGTCTCCAGGACCATGCGGGTACGGCCGGCCGTCCGGGCGTCCTCCTCCAGCGCGGCGAGCATGCGCCGGGCGAGACCGAGGCCGCGCATCTCCCGGATCACGTACATCCGCTTCAGCTCCGCGTCGCCGTCCTGGTTGCCCTCGTCGTTCTCGTCCTGGCGGCGCCAGCCACCGGTGGCGACGGGGCGGTCCAGCTCGTCGTAGGCGATGAGGTACACGCCGTTCGGGTGCTCGAAGTCGGCCGGGTCGAGCGGGGTGGCGTCGCCGCCGTCGCCGTAGCGCTCGTGGTACTCGGCCTGGACCTCGTCGTTGAGCTTGACGGCGTCGGGGTGGTCGAAGCGGACGCGACGTATATTCATGTGGGGCATCGTACATCTATGCAGTAGGGAAATCCGGGCACGGTCCAGTGTGCCGGTATCGTGCCGGGGTGCTCACTGTGACCTCCGTGAACGTTAATGGGCTGCGCGCCGCCGCGAAGAAGGGCTTCGTGGAGTGGCTCGCCGGTACCGGCGCCGATGTGCTGTGCCTTCAGGAGGTGCGCGCCGAGCCGCAGCAACTGCCCGAGCAGGTGCGGGCGCCGGAGGGCTGGCATGTGGTGCACGCCCCCGCCGCCGCCAAGGGGCGCGCGGGCGTCTCCCTCTACACCCGGCGCGAACCCGACCGCGTGCGGATCGGCTTCGGCTCGGCCGAGTTCGACCTCGCCGGGCGGTACGCCGAGGTCGACCTGCCCGGTGTGACGATCGCCTCCCTCTATCTCCCGTCCGGCGAGGTCGGCACCGAGCGGCAGGACGAGAAGATCCGCTTCATGGACGAGTTCCTCGCCCATCTGAAGGAGCTGCGCGAGCGCGCCGCCGCCGACGGGCGCGAGGTGCTGGTCTGCGGCGACTGGAACATCGCCCACCAGCGGGCGGACCTGAGGAACTGGCGCGGCAACACCAAGAGCTCCGGCTTCCTGCCCGAGGAGCGCGACTGGCTGACCCAGGTGCTCACCCCGGAGGCCGGCGGCTACGTCGACGTCGTACGGGCGCTGCACCCGGAGGTCGAGGGGCCGTACACCTGGTGGTCGTACCGGGGGAGGGCCTTCGACAACGACACGGGGTGGCGGATCGACCTCCAGGTCGCCACGCCCGATCTCGCGGCCAAGGCGGTCAAGGGGTTCGTGGAGCGGGCGGCCACGCACGCCGAGCGCTGGTCGGACCACGCGCCGGTCACCGTCGTCTACGACCTCTGACCGCGCCGGTCAGTCCGGCTTCTCCTGCCGGCGCAGACGGCGGTCCAGGGCCAGGGAGAGTTCCGCCTCCACCACGCTTCGGGCCAGGGGGCGCAGGTGGTGGAGCTGGTCCTCGGCGGCGTGGCGGAGGATGAGGTCGGCGAAGAGGTCGGCCAGGGCGTCGGCGTGGGTGCGCACGCGCTGGGCGGCGGACAGCACCTCGGCGAGCGGGATGCCCTCGCGCACGAGGGTCGAGGAGACCTCCAGCAGACGGCGGCTGATGTGCACGATCTCCTCGCCGTCGGTGCCGAGGTAGCCGAGGTCCATGGCGGCGGCGAGGTTCTCGGGGGTGGCCTGGCCGGCGAAGTGGTCGGCGAGTTCCTCGGGAGTGAGGCGGACCGGGGTCTCCTCGGTGGGGGCGCCCAGGCCGAGGAGGTCGCCGACGTCGCGGCCGTGGTCGAAGGCCTCGGCGAGTTCGGCGATGCCGTTGAGGGTGTGGCCGCGCTCCAGCAGGGCGCTGATGGTGCGCAGCCGGGCCAGGTGGTGGTCGTCGTACCAGGCGATACGGCCCTCGCGGCGGGGTGGCGGGATGAGCTTGCGTTCGCGGTAGAACCGCAGGGTGCGCACCGAGATGCCGGCCAGGCGGGCCAGCTCCTCCATGCGGTACTCGCGGGTGTCCGCCTGCTTCTCTGCCTTGTCTGCCACGGTGGAACCCTAAGTCGTACCGTCGGTAACTTTCCTCGTTCCGACCCCTACCGGTGAGTACGGCTCTCCTCTACGCTCCCCATTGCGCCAGTGTTCACTGGCATGGTCACGAGCGACGCGTGGAGGCTTCGGGATGGCCGAGCACGAGCACGAGCATGTACGGGTGGCGATCGTCGGGTCCGGGTTCGGCGGACTCGGGGCCGCGGTGCGGCTGCGGCGGGAGGGCGTCACGGACTTCGTGGTGCTGGAACGCTCCGGCAGCGTGGGCGGCACCTGGCGGGACAACAGCTATCCGGGCTGCGCCTGCGACGTACCGTCCCACCTGTACTCGTTCTCCTTCGCCCCCAACCCCGACTGGCCCCGCACCTTCTCCGGGCAGCGGCACATCCGCGCCTATCTGGAGCATGTCGCCGACACCTTCGGACTGCGGCCGCACCTCCGCTTCGACGCCGAGGTCAAGATGATGACCTGGGACGCGGAGCAGCTGCGCTGGGAGATCGAGACCAGCTCCGGCCGGCTCACCGCGGACCTCGTGGTCTCCGCCACCGGCCCGCTGTCCGACCCGAAGATCCCCGAGATCCCGGGCCTCAAGTCGTTCCCCGGCAAGGTCTTCCACTCGGCCCGCTGGGACCACGACTACGACCTGAAGGGCAAGCGGGTCGCCATGGTGGGCACCGGTGCCTCCGCCATCCAGATCGTGCCCGCCATCCAGCCGCAGGTCGGCAGGCTGACCCTGTTCCAGCGCACGCCCCCGTGGGTGATGCCCCGGATGGACCGCGCGATCAGCGGCCTGGAGCGCTGGCTGCACCGGCAGCTGCCGTTCACCACCCAGGCCCGGCGCGGACTCCTGTGGGGCATCCGCGAGCTCCAGGTCCAGGCGTTCACCAAGCACCCGGGCGAGCTGGGCTTCGTCGAGCAGCTGGCCAAGCGCAACATGGCCCGCGCCATCAAGGACCCGGCGCTGCGCGCCAAGCTGACCCCGGACTACCGCATCGGCTGCAAGCGGATCCTGCTGTCCAGCGAGTACTACCCGGCGCTCGCCCGGCCCAATGTCGACCTCGTCGCCTCCGGGCTGTCCGAGATCCGCGGTTCGACCCTGGTCGCCGCCGACGGCACCGAGACCGAGGCCGACGCGATCATCTTCGGCACCGGCTTCCACGTCACGGACATGCCGATCGCCGAGCGGGTCGTCGGCGCCGACGGCAGGACCCTCGCCGAGGTGTGGAAGGGCGGCATGGAGGCCCTGCGCGGCGCCTCCGCGGCCGGGTTCCCGAACTGGATGACGATCATCGGGCCGAACACCGGTCTCGGGAACTCCTCGATGATCCTGATGATCGAGTCCCAGCTGAACTACCTGGCCGACTTCGTACGGCAGCTCGACGTGCTCGGCGGCCGCGCGGCCCTCGACGCTCGTCCCAGCGCCGTGCACGCCTGGAACCGGCGGGTGCAGGGGCGGATGAAGCGCACGGTGTGGAACACCGGCGGCTGCACCAGCTGGTACCTGGACGCAAGCGGCCGCAACACCACCGTCTGGCCCGGTACGACGGCGGAGTTCCGGCGGGCCACCCGGCGGGTGGATCTCATGGAGTACGAGGTGCTGCGACCGCCCGCGAAGACCGCCGAGAGCACCGGCGCCGCCGAGCCCGCCGCCGAGTCCGCCGCCACCGAGGCCGCCATATGAGCCGCCTCCTGCACGTCGTCTCCGGTCCCTACGCCCCGCCCGCCCCCGCCCGCGAGCTGACCGTCGTCTCCGCGGACGGCGCGCGGCTGCACGTCGAGGTGCACGGGCCGAAGGACGCGCCCGCCGTCGTCCTGATCCACGGCTGGACCTGCTCGACCGCCTTCTGGGCGGCGCAGCTCCGCGCCCTGGCCGCCGACCACAAGGTCGTCGCCTACGACCAGCGCGGCCACGGCCGCAGCCCCGTGAGCCGGGCGTGCAGCACCGAGGCCCTCGCCGACGACCTGGACGCCGTGCTCGCCGCCACCCTCGCGCCCGGCGAGAAGGCGGTGCTCGTCGGCCACTCCATGGGCGGGATGACCGTGATGGCGGCCGCCGAGCGCCCACGGGTGCGGGAGCACGCGGCGGCCGTCCTGCTGTGCAGCACGGGAAGCTCCAACCTGGTCGCCGCCGCCACGGTCCTGCCGTTGCGCGCGGGGCGGCTGCGGACCTGGCTGACCGGGCGCGTCCTCGGCTCGCGCGCCCCGCTCGGCCCGGTGACGCCGCTCGCGAGACGGATCCTCAAGTACGGGACCATGGGCGCCGGTTCCCACCCGCACATGGTGGAGGCGTGCGCGCGGATCGTGCACGCCTGCCCGCGCGCCGTGCGCCACTCCTGGGCGAGCGTCCTGGAACTGCTCGATCTCGACCACGGCGTACGGAAGTTGAGCGCGCCCACGGCGGTCGTCGTCGGCTCGCACGACCGGCTCACGCCGCCGGCGCAGGCGCGGGCGCTCGTCGCCGCGCTGCCGAACTGTGTGGGGATCAGCGAACTGGCCGGGCTCGGCCACATGACACCGGTGGAGGCGCCCGAGCTGGTCACCGGGAAGATACGGGAACTCGTCACGACGTACGCGAAGGTGAGGGAGGGCGCATGACCGGAGTGAGCCTCGAAGGGCAGGTCGCGGTCGTCACGGGGGCCGCGCGCGGCGTCGGTGAGCTGCTGGCGCGCAAGCTGTCCGCGCGCGGGGTGAAGGTCGCGCTGGTCGGGCTGGAGCCGGACGCGCTCAAGGACGTCGCCTCGCGGCTGCACAGCGAGAGCGAGCACTGGTACGCCGACGTCACCGACCACGAGGCGATGGCGCGGGTGGCGCGGGAGGTGAAGGAGCGGTTCGGGAAGGTCGACATCGTGGTCGCCAACGCCGGTGTGGCGACCGGCGGTCCGTTCGCCGACTCCGATCCCGAGGCGTGGCGGCGGGTCATCGAGGTCAACCTCATCGGCTCGGCGGTGACCGCGCGGGCCTTCCTTCCGGTGCTGACCGAGAGCCGCGGCTACCTGCTCCAGATCGCCTCGCTCGCGGCCATCACCCCGGCGCCGATGATGACCGCGTACTGCGCGTCCAAGTCGGGCGTGGAGGCGTACGCGCACAGCCTGCGCGCCGAGGTCGGCTACAAGGGCGTGAAGGTGGGCGTCGGTTACCTGTCCTGGACGGACACCGACATGGTGCGCGGCGCCGACCAGGAGGACGTCATGCGGGAGTTGCGGCAGCGGCTGCCGTGGCCGTCGAACAAGACGTATCCGCTGGGCCCGGCGGTGGACCGGCTGGTGGCCGGGATCGAGCGGCGCTCCGCGCATGTCTACGGGCAGTGGTGGCTGCGCGGGATGCAGGGCGTGCGCGGGTACCTGCCGGCGCTGATCGGGACGGTCGGACAACGGGAGATGCGGCGGTTCGCGGACCGGCTGGAGGGGATGCGCACCGGGCTGGTGGGGGCCGGCGGAGCGGCGGACGAGCAGGCCCGCGCGGTGCGCGCTACACAGCGTGACTGATCGACATGCAGAGCGTGGTGGCCCGTGTGAATCTGAGGGAGCCCCATCCCCCAACCCTTTCAGGGAGTGACACCACATGGGCATGAAGGACAAGTTCCAGGACCAGGCCGAGCAGTGGCAGAACCAGGCGCGCGAGAAGATGGACCAGACGCGGGAGCAGGTCCAGAACCGCCGCGGCCAGCGTCGTGAGGACGAGCCGACGACGCGGGAGCGCGAGGAGCGCGAGCGGCGTGAGCAGGAAGACCGCCTCGTGGACGACTACGACGCCTAGTCGCCGCGCTCGGCTTCGGCCGGAACTCAGGGTGCCCTCTGTCTCAGGGGGCACCCTGTGCTTTTGCCCCTGTGCTGTTGCCCGACTTGGCGGGTGCGTCGTCGGGTGCGGGCGGGTTCGGGGTCCTCGCGCAGCAGCCCGCGCCTCTGAGGTGATTGAGCGTTCCCGTCTCTCAGGTGGTGCGCGGGGGGAGCTTCGGGCGGGAACGGTCCGGCGTGGCCGAGTAGTCGGGCGGGGTGGCCGGAGGGTTGGACTTCAGCAGGTTCAGCGCCAGGTGGACCGCGTCGTCGAGTTGGGCGTGGCGGCCCTCGGCCCAGTCCAGCGGGGTGCGCAGGATCTCCAGGTCGGGTGTGACGCCCTTGTTCTCGACGGACCAGCCGTACGCGTCGAACCAGGCCGCGTTCATCGGGACGGTGATGACGGTGCCGTCGCCGAGGCGGTGGCGGCCGGTCATGCCGACGACTCCGCCCCAGGTGCGCTGGCCCACGACCGGTCCGAGGCCGAGGAGTTTGAAGGCGGCGGTGATCATGTCGCCGTCGGAGGAGGTCGCCTCGTCCGCGAGCGCGACGACCGGGCCGCGCGGGGCGTTGGAGGCGTAGGACACCGGTGCCGCGTCGCGGGTGAGGTCCCAGCCCAGGATGGTGCGGGTCAGTTTCTCGATGACGAGTTCGCTGATGTGGCCGCCCGCGTTGCCGCGTACGTCGACGATGAGGGCGGGGCGGGAGACCTCCATGCGCAGATCGCGGTTGAACTGGGCCCAGCCGGAGCCGCCCATGTCGGGGATGTGCAGATAGCCGCAGCGGCCGCCGCTCAGCTCCCGTACGACCTCCCGGCGTTTGGCCACCCAGTCCTGGTAGCGCAGCGGCCGTTCGTCGATGAGCGGGACGACGGCGACGCGGCGGGAGCGGCCCTCGCCCTCGGCGGGGGTGAACGTCAGCTCCACCGTCGTACCGCCCGCTCCGGCGAGCAGCGGGTAGGGGCCGGCGACCGGGTCGACGGGCCGGCCGTCGACGTGGGTGAGGATCGCGCCCTCGCGGATGCCCGAACCGGCCAGCGGGGAACGGGCCTTGGAGTCGGAGGAGTCGCCGGGGAGGATGCGCCGGACCGTCCAGCCGCCGTCCCGGCGGGCGAGGTTGGCGCCGAGCAGGCCCTGCCAGCGCTGGTAGTGGGGCGGGCCCTCGTTGCGGCGGGCGGCGGAGACGTACGCGTGCGAGGTGCCGAGTTCGCCGAGGACCTCGCGCAGCAGGTCGGCGAACTCGTCGGGTGAGGCGACGCGGTCGACCAGCGGGCGGTACTGGGCGAGGACGGCGTCCCAGTCGATGCCGCACATGCCCGGTTCCCAGAAGTAGTCCCGGATGAGCCGGCCCGCCTCGGCGTAGGCCTGCCGCCACTCGGCGCCGGGGTCGACCTCGTGCAGGATGCGGCGCAGGTCGATCCAGGTGGTGGTGTCGCTGTCGCCGGACTCGGTGGCGGGGACCGCGCGCAGGTCGCCCTCGTCGACGACGACGAGACGGCTGCCGTCGCCGCTGACGGCGAACCAGTCGAGGTGGCCGACGAGTTCGGACCGCTTGGCCTTGTTGATGTTGAAGTACTCCAGGGTCGGACGGCCGCTGGTGTCGTCGGGGTTGACGAAGGTCTCGCCGAGCGCGCCGGAGATCGGCCAGCGCAGCCAGACCAGTCCGCCGCCCGCGACCGGGTGCAGCGCCGAGTACTTGGAGGCGGCGACCGGGAACGGCGTGACCCGGTTGGCGAGGCCCTCGACCTCGACGGTGGCCGTGCCGCCCTCGCCGCCCTCCTCGTCGCCGGTGTCCCCGGTGTCGCCGATCGGGCCGAGACCGCCGGCGGCGGGGCGGCCGTCGGGGTCGAGGGCGAAGGGGGAGGGGGTCGCGGAGGAGAGCGGGACGAGGTAGGGGCGGCAGCCGAGCGGGAAGGACAGGTCGCCGGTGTGGACGTCGTAGACCGGGTCGAAGCCGCGCCAGGAGAGGAAGGCGAGGTAGCGGCCGTCGCGGGTGAAGACGGGGTTCTCGTCCTCGAAGCGGCCGTTGGTGACGTCGATGACGAAGCGGTCCTTGATCCGGGCCATCTTGATCTGCCGCAGGCTGCGGCCGATGCCCGGGTGGGACCAGGTCAGCCAGGCCCCGTCGGGCGAGAAGGCGAGGTCGCGGACGGGGCCGTTGATGGAGCGGATCAGCTCGGTGACCTCGCCGCCGGACTCCTCGGTCGCGTCGAGCAGCAGCAGCCGTCCGTCGTGCGAGGCGATGGCGAGCCGGTCGCCCTGCGGGTCGGAGACCAGTTCGAGGACGCGGCCGAGTTCGCCGGAGGCGAGCCGCCGGGGCTCGCGGTCGCCGGTGGCCCGCGGCAGATAGGCGATCTCCACGGCGTCCTCGCCGTCGGCGTCCGTCACATAGGCCACCTCGGCGCCGGAGCCGAGCATCTCCGGCAGCCGGATCCGGACGCCGGGGGTGTCGGTGAGGGTGCGGGCGGGGCCGTCGCGGTGGGTGAGCCAGTACAGGCTGCCGCGGACGACGACGGCGCTGGCGCGGCCCGTGTCGTCCACGGAGAGGCCGTCGACGTGCTGGGCGGCCGGGACCTGGTAGGGGCGGCGGCCGGTGCGCGGCCCGTCGAGCCGTACGTCGAGCCGGCGCGGCACGGAGTCGGGTGCCAGATCGTCGACGAGCCACAGATCACCCGCGCACTGGTAGACCACCCGGGTGCCGTCACTGGCGGCGTGCCGGGCGTAGAAGGCGTCGTGGTCGGTGTGGCGGCGCAGGTCGGAGCCGTCGTGGGCGCACGAGTAGAGGTTGCCGACGCCCTCGTGGTCGGAGAGGAAGGCGATCCGGTCACCGACGAACATCGGGGAGTGGAGGTGGCCCTCCAGGTCGGCGAGCAGCCGCCTGCCGTGCAGCCAGAGGCGGCCCATGGCGCCGCCGCGGTAGCGCTTCCAGGCGGCGGGTTCGTGCGGCGGGGTGCCGGTGAGCAGCAGGGTCTTGTGGCCGTCGGCGAGGTCGGCGACCTGGATGTCGGAGACCGGGCCCCAGGGGAGTTTGCGGCCGGGGTCGCCGTCGGGGGAGACCTTGTAGGCCCAGGTGAAGTAGGAGAAGGGCTGGCCGTGGGAGGCGACGGCGAGGATGTCGGCGGTGCCGTCGGGTTCGGGGGGTGTCCAGCCGCAGACCTGGGTGTCGGGGCTGCCCCAGTAGGTGAGCCGGCGGGACTGGCCGCCCGCCGCCGGGATCACATGGATCTCCGGGACGAGGCTGCGCCAGCTCGTGTAGGCGATGTGACGGCCGTCGGGCGAGAAGCGCGGGTGGCCGATCTTGGTGCGGTCGACGGTGAGCCGCCAGGCCCGGCCGGGGGCGTCCAGGGGTGCGAGCCAGAGGTCGTCCTCGGCGACGAAGCACAGCCGGTCGTCGTGGAGGTGGGGCAGGCGCAGATAGGTCACCTCTTCATGCTTTTCCGGTGCCGGGAGCCGGGCAACTCGTGCGGATTCGGGGCGTTGATCCGGGGTGTGGGGGTACCGGGGACCGGATGTCTATGCGATGCCTGCGTGGATGTCCATGCGGATGTTTATGCGGCTCGAACAGACGTGACCCAGCACACGAACGAAACCGTTTCGTTTCGCTGAGCGGCCGCGCTACTGTGGACGCGTACGAAACCGTGTCGTTCGGAGACCAGGAAGAGGTGAGGGCATGGCCGAAGTCGCGACCCCGCGTCGCAGCCGGCTCACACCCGAGCGCGAGGCCGAGCTGTACGCCGCCGTGCTCGACCTGCTCCGCGAGGTCGGCTACGACGCCCTGACCATGGACGCCGTCGCCGCCCGCACCCGCTCCAGCAAGGCCACCCTCTACCGCCAGTGGGGCGGCAAGGCCGAACTGGTGGCGACGGCGATGCGGCAGATGAAACCGGGCGGCGTCGCCGACGTCGACACCGGGTCGCTCCGCGGCGACCTCCTCGCCCTCGTGACCCGCGAGGACGACTGCGCCATGGAACAGAACTCCGCGCTGATGCGGGCCCTGGCCATGGCCGTGCACATGAACCCCGATCTGCTGCGGGCGTTCAAGGAACTGGTGGTCGAACCGGAGCTGGACGAGTTCAGGCGGGTGCTGCGGCGCGCCGTCGACCGCGGTGAGGTCCGTGCGGACAACCCGGCGATGGAGTTCGTGCTGCACATGATGCTGGGCGCGTTCGCCACCCGGACGCTGATCGACGAACTGCCGCCGACCCAGCACTTCCTCATCTCGTACATCGACGCCGTGGTCCTCCCCGCCCTCGGCGTCCCCACCACCTGAGCAACGCTCCGACCAGCACCTGACGCGACCGCTCACGTCGTCGGGCCGATGACCCCTGCCTCCCCGCGGGCGCCATCACCCCTGCCCCGCACCATCAACGACCTGACCGGGAGTAAGCCCTCGTGGCCACGTTCCTCTACAAACTCGGCCGGCTCGCCTTCCGGCGACGCCACGTCGTCGCCCTGATATGGGTGGCGCTGCTGACCCTCGCCGGTGTCGGCGCGGCGAGCGCGCCCGCCCCCGGCACCACCTCCTTCTCGATCCCCGGCACCGAGGCCCAGAAGGCCTTCGACCTGCTGGAGGAGCGCTTCCCCGGCATGAGCGCCGACGGCGCCACCGCGCGCGTCGTCTTCAAGGCGCCCGCCGGCGAGAAGATGACCGACGCCGAGAACAAGGCGACGGTCCAGAAGACCGTGCGGGAGCTGTCCGACGGCTCCGAGGTCGCCTCCGTCGCCGACCCGTACCAGGCGAAGTCCGTCAGCAAGGACGGCACCATCGCCTACGCGCAGGTCTCCTACAAGGTCTCCGGCATGGAGCTGGAGGACGCCAGCAAGGACGCCCTGGAGGACGCCGCCGCCGACGCGCGGGACGCCGGGCTGACCGTGGAGATCGGCGGTGACGCGCTCCAGGCCGTCCCGCACACCGGCAGCTCCGAGATCATCGGTATCGCGGTCGCCGCGGTCGTCCTCGTGATCACCTTCGGTTCGCTGCTCGCGGCCGGGCTGCCGCTGCTCACCGCCATCATCGGCGTCGGCATCGGCGTCGCCACGATCACCGCGCTGGCCAGCCCACTCGACCTCGGCTCGACGACCTCCACCCTCGCCACGATGATCGGCCTCGCGGTCGGCATCGACTACGCCCTGTTCATCGTCTCCCGCTACCGCGCGGAACTCGCCGAGGGCCGCGAACGCGAGGAGGCGGCCGGACGGGCCGTCGGCACCGCCGGCTCCGCGGTCGTCTTCGCCGGTCTGACCGTAGTGATCGCCCTGGTCGGCCTGTCGGTCGTCAACATCCCGATGCTGACCAAGATGGGCGTCGCCGCCGCGGGCACCGTCGCCATCGCCGTGCTGATCGCCCTCACCATGATCCCCGCGCTGCTCGGCTACGCGGGCCGCCGGGTCCGCCCGACGGGCGAGAAGAGCAAGCTGCTCGGCGGCGGCCGCGCCGCGAAGAAGCCGGCGCGCCCCAACATGGGCACCCGCTGGGCCAGCTTCGTCGTCCGCCGTCCGGTGGCCGTGCTGCTGCTCGGCATCCTCGGCCTCGGCGCCGCCGCCGTCCCGGCCGCCTCGCTCGAACTGGGCCTGCCCGACGACGGCTCCCAGCCGACCTCGACCACCCAGCGCCGCGCCTACGACCTGCTGTCGGAGGGCTTCGGGCCGGGCTTCAACGGGCCGCTGATGGTCGTCGTCGACGGCAAGGGCAGCGCGGACGCGCAGGCGCTCTTCGACGACGTCTCCGGCGAGATCAAGAGCCTGGACAACGTGGTGACGGTGACCCCGCCCGCGCCGAACAAGGCCGGCGACACCGCCACCATCACCGTCGTCCCGGACGCCAAGCCGTCCTCGGTCACCACCGAGGACCTGGTGCACGCGATCCGCGACAGCGGCGCCGAGCTGACCGCGGGCAAGGACGGGCAGGTGCTGGTCACCGGCGCGACGGCGATGAACATCGACGTCTCGCAGAAGCTGAACGACGCGCTGCTGCCGTATCTCGCGCTGGTCGTCGGTCTCGCCTTCCTGCTGCTGATCGTGGTCTTCCGCTCGATCCTCGTCCCGCTGAAGGCGGCCCTCGGCTTCCTGCTCAGCGTGATGGCGGCGCTCGGCGCGGTGGTCGCGGTCTTCCAGTGGGGCTGGCTGTCCGGCCTCATGGGCGTCGAGGAGACCGGCCCGGTCATGTCGATGATGCCGATCTTCATGGTCGGCGTGGTCTTCGGTCTGGCGATGGACTACGAGGTGTTCCTCGTGACCCGGATGCGCGAGGCGTACGTCCACGGCGAGAAGCCCAGCCAGGCGGTCGTGACCGGCTTCAAGCACGGCGCGCGGGTCGTCACGGCCGCGGCGGTGATCATGATGGCGGTCTTCGCGGGCTTCATCGGCTCCAGCGAGTCCATGGTCAAGATGATCGGCTTCGGCCTGGCCATCGCGGTCTTCTTCGACGCGTTCCTCGTCCGCATGGCGATCGTCCCGGCGGTGCTCGCGCTGCTCGGCAGGAAGGCCTGGTGGCTGCCGAAGTGGCTGGACCGGGTGCTGCCCAACGTGGACGTGGAGGGCGAGGGCCTGCGCACCGCCTCCGACGGCCGCAAGGACCCGGACGAGGACCGGGAACTGGCCCGCGCCTGACCGCGCGCACCGAATGAGACCAGCCGGTGAGGGTTCCGTGGGGACGGGGCGCCCTCACCGGCTTCCTCGTTCCCATGGGCCGTTCCGGCGCGCGAAACACGGTCGCGTGCCGTGTACACGCACCGCTAGGTTGCCCTCCATGACGAGCGCTGCCACCGACACCGGGAACGCCGGAGCCCACCCACGATTCGCCGAGGCCCTGCGGGAGCTGGGGCTGGCGGAGGTGCTGGGACGGGTCCGCCGGTTCCCGGACCATACCCGTACCGCCGCCGAGGCCGCCGCCGCGATCGGCTGCGAGCTGAGCCAGATCTGCAAGTCGCTGATCTTCTCCGCCGACCGTGTCCCGGTCCTCGTGCTCATGGACGGCGCCTCCCGCGTCGACCTCGAACTGGTGCGGCAGGCGCTCGGCGCGACCGAGGTCACCCGGGCCCGGGCCGACGTCGTCCGGGAGACCACCGGGTACGCCATCGGAGGGGTGCCGCCGTTCGGGCACCGCACGAGGACCCGCGTCCTCGCCGACCGCGGCCTGCTCGGCCACGACGTGGTGTGGGCCGCGGCCGGCGACCCGCACACGGTCTTCCCGATGGAACCCGAGACGCTCGTCGCACACGCCGGCGGCACCCTGGTGGACGTCCGCGAGCCGAACGCGTGACCCCACTGGTCACGGCGGCCGTGCTGGCGGCCGCGGTCACCCACGCCGGCTGGAACGCCATCGCCCACCGCATCACCGACAAGCTGGTCGGGTTCGCCCTCATATCCGGCGGCGGCGCCCTGATCGGGCTGGCCCTGGTGCCGTTCGCGGCGTTCCCGGCGGCGGCCGCGTGGCCGTACCTGCTCGGCTCGGCCGCCGTCCACATCGCCTACTACGCCCTGCTCATGCGGTCCTTCCGGCTCGGCGACTTCGGCCAGGCCTACCCCATCGCCCGCGGCAGCGCGCCCCTCGTTGTCACCGTCCTGGCCGCCGTCTTCGCGCACGAGGTGCCGGACGGCTGGGCCGCCGCGGGCGTCGCGCTGTCCTGCGCCGGACTGACCGGAGTCGCCCTGTGGGGGCTGCGCGGACGGCGCCCGGACTGGGCGGCGATCGGGGCGGCGCTGGCCACCGGCCTGACCATCGCCGTGTACACCCTGGTCGACGGGCTCGGCGTGCGCGCCTCCGGCACCTCGCTCGGATACATCGCCTGGCTGATGCTGATCCAGGGGACGGTCATCCCGGCCTACGCCCTGTACCGGTGGCGCGGCGACCTCGCGTCCACCCTGCGCCCGTACGCGGCCCTGGGGCTGCTCGGCGCGCTGATGTCCGTGGTGGCGTACGCGCTGGTGCTGTGGGCGCAGACCCGGGCGGAGCTGGCGCCGATCGCGGCGCTCAGGGAGTCGTCCATCATCGTGGGGGCGGCGATCGGGGCGGTGTTCTTCAAAGAGCGGTTCGGCATGCCGCGGATCGCGGCGGCGGGACTGCTGGTGATCGGCATCGGGCTGATGCTGCACGCGGGGTGAGGAGCGGGCGGTGCGCCCGCCGGCGCGTCAGGGCCTGCGGGCCCGGCGGATCGGGGCCACCGTGGCGACCGGCTCCCGGGTGAGGAAGTCCAGGACGAGCGAGTTGACCAGGGCCGGCTTCTCCTGGGTGAGGAAGTGCGAGGTGCCGGGGACGACGGCGAGCTCCGCGTTCGGCAGCGCCTCGTACATCTCCGCCGCGTGCCGCATGGTCACCAGGTCGTCGTCCGAGAAGACCAGCAGCGAACGGGCCGTCACCGCGGCGAGGTCGGCGGGCTTCAGGAAGGGCTCGCGCGCCGCCATCTCGCCGATCTTCGCCGCCACCACCTTGAAGTGGCCGATGCCGTCCGGTGACACCTCGCCGTAGGACGGGCCCAGGAACTCGAAGATCGCGTCCACGTCCCAGCCGGCGTCCGGCGCCGCCTCGCCGTCCTTGCTGAAGCCGCCGCTGATCATCACCAGCCGCCGCACCAGATCCGGCCGCCGCATGGCCACCAGCATCGCCACGACCGCCCCGTCGCTGTGACCGACCAGGTCTGCCGGGCCGCCGACGACCGCCTCCAGGAAGGCGACGGTGTCGTCCGCCATCAGCCCGTAGGTGATCGGGCCCGGTACGTCCGGGGTGTGGCCGTGGCCCCGGCGCTCCGGTGTGTAGACGTGGAAGTGCTCGGCGAGCGGCCCCAGGTTCGGCTCGAAGAACCGGGAGTCCACCAGCCCGCCGTGCAGCAGCACCAGCGGCTCACCGGCGCCGTGCTCGGCGTACCAGGTGTCGACCTTGCCGAGCCGTGCATAAGTGCCCATGTTCCGTCCGCCCGTCCTCGCGCCGGTCCTGCCTTTTCGTCGAATACATCCGGAACATCCCCGAATGGATGCATCCGTACGCCTTCAGGCGCACCCTGGAATCAGGTCTTCCGGAGGTGATCGTCATGATGCACACCGCAGTGGGATGGCACGTCGAGCTGGAATTCAAGGAGGACACCCAGCACACCGAGGCCGTCGCGCTGGTGCGCCTGCCGGACGGTACCGAGGTACGGTCCCGCGGCCGCGCCAGCAGGCACCACACGGACGCGAATCAGCCCAGGGTCGGCGAGGAGATCGCCGGCGCGCGGGCGCTGAACGAACTCGCCATGCAACTGCTCACCAAGGCGCACGGCGAGATCGACTCGGCGTCGGGGCGGATCTCGCACCCCATCCACGTCTGAGGGGTCCGGGCGGGGAGTCAGGACGCGGTGAGGGCGGTCCGTACCGCCCTCACCAAGGCCTGCGCCCTGGGGTCGGCCGTGACGCTCTTGCGGAACCCGTTCGTCACATAGCCGAAGGCGATGCCCGACCCGGGATCGGCGAAGCCGAGCGCGCCGCCGCGGCCGGGGTGGCCGAAGGAGCCGGGGGACAGCAGCGGGGACGCGCTGCCGTGCAGCATGTAGCCCAGGCCGAAGCGGGTGCCGACGACCAGCACCCGGTCCGGGCCCGCGGACTGCTCGCCGCGCGCCAGCTCGACCGTCTCCGGGGCGAACAGCCGGGTCCCGCCGTCCACCTCGCCGATCAGTGCGGCGTAGACACGGGCCAGGCCGTCCGCGGTGGCCACGCCGTTGGAGGCCGGGAGGGCGGCCGCACGGTAGGCGGGGTCGTTCTCGTCGGGCTGCGGGGTGATCGCCGCGAAGGCGCGGCGGGTGAGGGAGTCCGGGTCGGCGTAGGCGTCGGCGACCGCGCGCTTCGGCCGGGTCCGCAGGGCGCCGGACGCCTCCGGGGCCGCCACCGGCCCGACCCGGCCGGCGCGCGCCGCCCGGTCCTCGGGCAGCCCCAGCCAGAAGTCCGCCCCCACCGGACCCGCGATCTCCCGCGCGATCCACTCGCCGATCGGCCGGCCGGTGACCCTGCGCACCAGCTCGCCGGTGAGCCAGCTGTACGTCTGCGCGTGGTACCCGTGGTCCGTGCCCGGCTCCCACACCGGCGCCTGCGCCGCGACCGCCGCCGCGCCGAGCACCGGGTCGGCGGCCTCCGCGACGGTCAGCGGGCGGTCCAGCACGGGCACGCCCGCGCGGTGCGCGAGCAGATGGCGGACCAGGGTGCCTTCCTTGCCCGCCGCCTTGTACTCCGGCCACCACTCGCCGACCGGCGCGTCCAGGTCCAGCTCGCCGCGCTGGTGGAGCAGCAGCAGGACGGCCGCGGCGACGCCCTTGGTGGCCGAGCGGACGATCTGGGCGGTGCCGGGCTGCCAGGGTTCGGTGCCGTCGACGTCCCGGGTGCCGCCCCACAGGTCCACGACCTTGTGCCCGTCCCGGTAGACGGCGACGGCGGCGCCCCGGTCGCCCAGCGTCTCGAAGTTCCGTACGAACGCGTCCCTGACCGGCTCGAACCCCGCTGCGACCGAGCCGTTCACATCCACGTCCACGTCCGTACTCCGTTCCGGTGACTCACCTGCGACAGTGGGTGCAACGCGGCCGGACGGCCTGCGATTCCTCCGTCCGGGCCGCTTCTCGCCCGTTCTCGCTAGCCGAGCAGGATCGTGACGTCGATGTTGCCGCGGGTGGCGTTCGAGTACGGGCAGACCTCGTGGGCCGCGTCCACCAGCTGCGAGGCGACCTCCTGGTCGAGGACCGGCAGCGAGACGCTGAGGGCGACGGCGAGGCCGTAGCCGCGCTGCGGGTTGGGGCCGATGCCGACCTTCGCGGCGACCGTGGAGCCGCTCAGGTCGTAGCCCTCCCGGCGGCCGACGAGGACCAGCGCGTTGTGGAAGCAGGAGCTGTAGCCCGCCGCGAACAGCTGCTCCGGGTTGGTGCCGTTGCCGTCCCCGCCCAGCTCCGGCGGCATCGCGACCCGCAGTTCGAGCTGGCCGTCCTGGCTGGTGACATAGCCGTCCCGGCCGCCGTGCGCGGTCGCCTCGGCGACGTACATGATCTTCGTCGGGCGGGTGTCGACGGTGGCGCCTTCGAACACGGCGGGACCTCCCCCAGGGCAGACACGGCGGCGGGCAGCGCGGAGCGCGCGGAGGCGGCGTCCGGATGCATTGTGCACAAGGTACCGATGAGTAGGTTCGCGGGGTGCGACCAGGGGGTGGCAACCGTGGGTAACAGTCGGCTGGTCGGCGCGGGCGCCGGGTGGCGGGTGCCGGGCGCGCCCGTCGGCGTCAGCGGGCGCGGGCCGCCGCGTCGTCCGCGCGGCGGGCGACGCGCCACAGCTCCTCGCGCAGCCGGGCGACCTCCGCCGGATCGAGCCCCGTCGCCGTGCGCAGGGCGCCGGGTACCCGCGCCGCGCGCTCCCGCAGCTCCTCCGCGCGCCCGGTGCACGCGACCAGCACCGAGCGCTCGTCGTGCGGCGCGCGCTCCCGGCGCACCAGACCGGCGCTCTCCAGTCGCTTCAGCAGCGGCGACACCGTGCCGTAGTCCAGCCGCAGCGCGCCCGCCAGCTCCTTCACCGTCGTCTCGCCGCGCTCCCACAGCACCAGCAGCACCAGGTACTGCGGGTAGGTGAGGCCCAGCTCGTCGAGGAGCGGCCGGTACGCGGCCGTCACCGCCCGCTGGGCGGCGTACAGGGCGAAGCACAGCTGCTGGTCGAGGAGCAGTTGCCCGGCGGCCCCGGCGCCCGCGTCGGCGAGTTCGTCGTCTTGACCCGTCACGCGCCCATTGTCACGGACCGCGGGTCGAAGCCGAAGGGCAGCTCCAGGCGGTGGGCGCGCATCAGGGTGTCGTCCGAGAGCAGCGCGCCGGTCGGGCCGTCGGCCGCGATGGTGCCCTCGCTGAGGATCAGCGAGCGCGGGCACAGCTCCAGGGCGTACGGCAGGTCGTGGGTGACCATGAGCACCGTCACGTCCAGGGAGCGCAGGATGTCGGCGAGCTCGCGGCGGGAGGCGGGGTCCAGGTTGGACGACGGCTCGTCCAGGACCAGGATCTCCGGCTCCATCGCGAGCACGGTCGCGACGGCCACCCGGCGCCGCTGCCCGAAGGAGAGGTGGTGCGGCGGGCGGTCCTTGAACGCCGCCATGCCGACCTGCTCGAGCGCGTGGTCCACCCGCGCCTCCAGCTCGGCCCCCTTCAGCCCGGCGGCCGCCGGACCGAAGGCCACGTCCTCCCGGACCGTCGGCATGAACAGCTGGTCGTCCGGGTCCTGGAAGACGATGCCGACCTTGCGGCGGACCTCGGCCATGTGCCGCTTGCCCACCGGCAGCCCGGCGACTCGCACGGTGCCGGCGCCGCCGGTCAGGATGCCGTTGAGGTGCAGCACGAGGGTGGTCTTGCCGGCACCGTTCGGCCCGAGCAGCGCGACCCGCTCGCCGCGCCCGATCGAGAAGTCCACGCCGAACAGGGCCTGGTGCCCGTCCGGGTAGGCGAAGGCCAGGCCCGAGACCTCCAGCGAGGGGGCGGTGTCGGTGGTCGTTTCGGTCACAGGGTCCATCCCAGCAGGCAGACGACGAGCGCGGCGGACGGCAGGGCGAGGGCGTACGACCACTGCGCGCGGGACGCGGTCACCTCGTCGATGACCGGCATGGCACCGGCGTACCCCCGGCTCACCATGGCCAGGTGCACGCGCTCGCCGCGCTCGTAGGAGCGGATGAAGAGGGCACCCGCGGACTTCGCGAGCACTCCCCAGTGCCGTACCCCGCGCGCCTCGAACCCGCGCGACTCGCGCGCGATGCGCATGCGCCGCATCTCGTCGGCGATGACATCGCCGTAGCGGATCATGAAGGAGGCGATCTGCACCAGCAGCGGCGGCAGCCGCAGCCGCTGGAGGCCCAGCAGCAGCTCGCGCAGTTCGGTGGTGGCGGCCAGCAGGACGGAGGCGGCGACACCGAGGGTGCCCTTGGCCAGCACGTTCCAGGCGCCCCACAGACCGCTGACGCTCAGCGAGAGGCCCAGGACCTCGACCCGCTCGCCCTCCGCCACGAACGGCATCAGCACCGCGAACGCCACGAACGGCACCTCGATCAGCAGCCGCTTGAGCAGGAAACCCGCGGGCACGCGCGCGTGGTACGCGACGAGGGCCAGCAGCGCCGCGTACACCCCGAACGCCCACATCGCCTCGCGCGGCGTGGAGACCACGACCAGCACGAAGGCGAAGACGGCGGCGAGCTTGGTGTGCGGCGGCAGCCCGTGCACGGGCGAGTGCCCGTGCCGGTACAGCCGGTGTGCGTGACCCGCGCCCATGGCGGGTCAGACGTTCTCGACGACGGTGGAGGACGGCGAGGTGTCGCCGCCGCGGCGGCGGCGCACCGCCCAGAACACACCCGTGCCGGCGACGACGGTGAGACCGACGCCGATCACTCCGGCGAGCCCGCCGGAGAGCCGGGCGTTGTCGACGTCCTTGACGCCGTAGTCGGCGAGCGGGGAGTCGGCGTTGGCGTGGTCCTCCGCCTTCTTGTCGATGCCCTGGTCGGCGGCGACCTTCTCCAGGCCGTCGGGATCGGCGGAGGCGTAGAAGCTGACGAACCCGGCGAGCACCAGGGAGGCGGCGAGCCCGCCGAGCCACAGCTTGCGGTGGGAGGCACGGGCCGCCACGGCGACCTCGGGCGCGGGCGCGTCGACCAGTTCGCCACCGATCCGCAGCTTCAGCGGGCGGCGCAGGTCGCGGGCCCCGTACACCAGGTCGGGGCGTACGGCGATGACGGCGCCGACGGTCAGCGCGGTGATCGCGGCCTCGCCGATGCCGATGAGGACGTGCACGCCGACCATGGCGGTGGCGACCTTGCCGATGGAGACGTCGGTGGTGCCGCCGATCCAGTACAGGAAGGTGAAGGCGAGGGCGGCGGCCGGGACGGAGAGCAGCGAGGCGACGAAGGAGGCGGCGGTGACGGAGCGGCGGGTGCGCGGCAGCACCTTCACCAGGCCGCGGAAGACGGCGTAGGCGACGATCACGGTGACCACGGCCATGTCGGTGATGTTCACACCGAGCGCGGTCAGACCGCCGTCGGCGAAGAGGATGCCCTGCATGAGCAGGACAACGGATATGCACAGGACGCCGGTGTAGGGGCCGACGAGTATCGCGGCGAGCGCGCCGCCGAGCAGATGTCCGCTGGTGCCGGCGGCGACCGGGAAGTTGAGCATCTGGACGGCGAAGACGAACGCCGCCACGAGGCCGGCCAGGGGCGCGGTGCGCTCGTCCAGCTCACGGCGGGCGCCGCGCAGGCTGACGGCGACGGCGGCCGCGGCGACGACTCCGGTGGCTACCGAGGTGGGGGCGTTGATGAATCCGTCGGGTACATGCACCGTTCGATGATAGTGGCTTAATGCGAACGTCTTGCAAGAGCGACAGGATCTCGTCGCAGACCGCTTCCGCAGGCGTAAAACCAAAGATATGGGACATTGGAGTGGAAGCGGATTCACAGCTTCCCAACAGGTCACGCTGGGTTAGGGGCCGTCCGATGTCTGTAGTCGAGCAGTACGCGCGAGCCCACATCGTCACGGACACGGACGTCCGGGTGGACGACGAACGAGGAGCGGTTCCCGTCGTCCTCCGCTACGACCCCGACAGTGACCCGCGCTCGGTCCGGATAGGCCTGCCCGGCGTCCACTCCGGCACCCGCGAGTGGACCTTCGCCCGCTCCCTGCTCGAACAGGGCCTGCGCGCACCGGCCGGCTCCGGGAACGTCCGGGTGTGGCCGTGCGGACGGGTGCAGGCCGTGGTGGAGTTCCACGACCCGCACGGCGTCTCGGTGGTGCAGTTCGACACCAAGGCGCTGATGCGCTTCCTGCGCCGCACCTATCTGGCCACCCCGGTGAGCACCGCCCACTGACGGCACGGCACCCCTGGGACAGCCGGACAGCCGGACAGCCGGGCAGCCGGCGGCCGGATCAGCCGCCGACCTTCAGCAGCGACGCCACGATCGGCCCCGCCGTCTCGCCGCCGTGCCCGGCCGCCTGCACGACGCCCGCCGCCGCCAGGTCGTCGCGGTACGCCGTGAACCACCCGTTGGGCTTCTTCTGGCCGTCGACCTCCGCCGACCCGGTCTTCGCGCCGACGTCACCGCCGACCCCGGCCATCGCCTCCGCCGCCGTCCCGTACGCCGCCGTGTAGGACATCAGGTCCCGCAGCTGCGCCAGCGTCGACGCCGACATCGTGCGCGAGGCCGTCGCCAGCCGCCGCCCGTCCACCGACGGGGCCACCAGATACGGCTGGCGGAACACGCCCGACTTCACCGTCGCCGACACCGACGCCATGTTCAGCGGGTTCATCCGCACCCCGCCCTGGCCGATCAGCGAGGCGCCCATCTGCGCCTGGGACTGCACCGGCACCGAGCCGTCGAAGGTGGGCACCCCGACCGCCCAGTTGTTCATCGACAGCCCGAACACCTGCTGGGCCTGCTTGGTCAGGTCGTCGTCCGCCAGCTCCGGGGCCTGGCTGATGAAGGCCGTGTTGCAGGACCGCGCGAAGGCCGCCTTGAAGGTGCCGCCCTTGATCTCGAACTTGTCGTCGTTCTGGAACTTCCAGTGGCCGTAGGTGAAGTACTTCGGGCACGGATGCGCCTTGTCGGCGGAGGCCAGCCCCTTCTCGATCAGCAGCGAGGCGGTGATGACCTTCATCGTGGAACCGGGCGCCAAGGAGCCCTGGAAGGCGGTGTTGAAGCCCTGCGAGGAGTTGGCCACCGCCAGGATCTCGCCGGTCGAGGGCCGCAGCACCACCACCGAGGCGCGCGCCCGCGCGGCGACCTGGCGCTCCGCGGCCGACTGGAGCTTCGGGCTGAGCGTCGTGCGCACCGTGCCCGGCGTGCCCTCGCTCAGCTCCACCAGCGTCTTGTCGGACAGCTTCTTCGCCTCCGACGCCTTGCCGCGCACCACCCGCAGCTCGACGCCCGCCGTGCCGCCCGCCGTCTTGCCGTACTTCTCGCGCAGCCCGTCGAGGACCGGCGCCAGCGAGGGGTACTTCTCGGGGGTCAGCTCGCCGCCGTCCCGGTCGAGCGCCTTCACCGGCGGGGTGCCGGCCTCGCCGGTGACGAGCGTGTCGCCCTCCCGCAGGTCCGGGTGGACCACCGCCGGCGCCCAGTCGACCAGCGGCTCCCCGTCCGAGGCGCGGCGCACCACGGTGAGCGCGCTGTCGTACGCCAGCGGCTTGCTGGTGCCCTTGTGGCTCACCGTGCCCTTCACCGAGAACGGCACCTTGTCGCCGGTGCGGACGCCGGGGGTGAGGGTGACGTCCTTGATACGGGCCGTCTTCGTCCAGCCGGTGAGCAGGGCCTTGGCCGCGGCGGTGTCGTCGGTGGCGGCGGCCGCCCGGCCCGCTTCGCCCCGCTGCCAGGCGGTGAGGAAGCGCTCGGCCGCGCCGGTGACCTCGGCCTCGGACAGCGGCCCCGTCCTGACGGCCTTGGTCCGCGCCTCCGCGGTCGCCGCAGCGTCCTCGGCGGCCGCGCCGCCGCCGAACAGCGCGTAGGCGCCGAGCCCGGCACCGCCGACGACCGCGGCGATCACTGCGCCGACGACGACGGGACTCGTCTTCCGCCGCTCGGCGACGCGCCTTCTGTTGCCCACTGCTTCTTCGAACCTCCGCGCCGTCCCCGGTGCTCCGGGGCCCCTCAGCCGTGGGGCACCCACGGCCCCACCGACCTCACAGCCTTCACCGTCCCCAACGACGGCACCACCCCGGAGTCCCGCCCCGACGGGTGAGATCAGCCACCTGCCCGCAGTACGTCCACCACGATCGGCCCCGCCGCGTCACCGCCGCGTCCGCCCTGCTGGGCCATGGCGGCCGCCGCGACGTCGTCGCGGTAGCCGGTGAACCAGCTGTTGGCCTTGGCCTGGTCGTCCACCTCGGCGGACCCCGTCTTCGCGCCGATGCTGCCGCTCAGCTTCGACATCACGGGGGCCGCGGTACCGCTGGTGGCGGTGCGGTTCATCATCACCCGGAGCTGCTGGACCGTGCTCGCGTCCAGACCGCGCGCGGTGGCCAGCTCCCGGTCGTCGAGGGCCTGCGGCACGATCACCGGCTGCCGGAAGGCACCCGTCGACGCGGTCGCCGTCACCGACGCCACGTTCAGCGGGCTCATCTGCACCTGGCCCTGGCCTATCAGATTGGCCGCCTTGTCCGGGCCGCCGGCGGCCGGCACCGAACCGTCGAACGACGGCACGCCGACGTTCCAGGTGCGGCCGATGCCGAACCGGTCCTCGGCCTCCCGGGTGAGGGAGTCGACCTTCACCTCGTCGGCGAACTTGATGAAGGCGGTGTTGCAGGAGCGGGCGAAGCTGTCCGCGAGAGTGGCGCTCGTGTTCGGCTCCAGACCCGGCAGGTTGCCGAAGGTCTGGCTCTCCGAGATGGCTGTGGGCGGGCACGGCGCCGGACCGTTCATGCTGGTCAGGCCGGTGTCTATCAAGGTCGCGGCGCTGAGGATCTTCATGGTGGAGCCGGGCGCCACCTGCCCGAGGAACGCGGCGTTCCAGCCGTCCTCGCGGTTGTTGGCGACCGCCAGCACCTCACCGGTGCTCGGCTTGACGGCGACCACGGACGACTCCGCGTACTTCCGCACCGCCTTCTCGGCGGCCGCCTGGACACGGGCGCTGAGCGTCGTCGGCAGCTCGCCGGCCTTGCCCTCGGCCAGCGTCAGCAGCGGTGTGTCGGCCGCGCCGGTCCCTTCGGCGTGCCGCACCACCAGCTCCACGCCCGGAGTGCCGCCGGCCTTGTCGCCGTAGCGCTTGCGCAGCTCGTCGAGGATCGGGCCGAGCGAGGGGTACTCCTCCCCGGTCAGCACGGTGCCGTCGCGGTCCACCGCCTCGATGGGCGGGCTCGCCGACTCGCCCGTGACCAGCGTGTCGCCGTCCTTCAGCCGGGGATGGACGACCGAGGCGTCCCAGTCGACCAGCGCCCGGCCGGTGGTCACCCCGCGCACCACGGTGAGCGAGCTGTCGTAGGCCAGCGGCTTCGACCGGCCCTCGAAGGACACCGTCCCCTTCACGGAGAACGGCACCGTGGCGCCCTGGGCCTTGCCCGGCGTGATGCTCACCCCGGTGATGTGGGCCTCCGAGCCGAACGCGGTCAGCAGCGGCTCGGCCTGCTCGGCGTTGTTGGTGTACGACGCCGCGGTCCGCCCCTGCGCCTTCTCCCAGGCCGCGAAGAACTTCCGCGTGGTGTCCTCGACCTCGTCACCGCTCGGCGGCCCGCTCTTCACCGTGTCGGTGCCGCCGGATCCCCCGTCGCCGTTCAGCGCGGACACGATGTTGAACACCCCGTACCCCGCACCGCCGACCATCACGGCGAACACCGTGCCGACGACGGCCCCCTTGACTCCCTTGCGCATGACGCGCCCCCTCCCCGTTGTGATCCCTCGCACTGTAGGGGCGGGTGGTGACAGCGGGGACGCGAGTTTCCCTGATTGTTAGCTACACACATCCGGTCCGACGGCCCTCACGACAGCCCGTCAGACCCAGGTGTCCAGCCACATCCGCGACCGCCAGTCGTCGATCGGGATGGCCTGGCCGGTGTGGATCGGCCAGAAGTAGATGAAGTTCCAGGCGATCAGCAGCACCAGCACCCCCGCGCTCGTCGCCCCCGCCACCCGGCGGGTCTCGCCGGAGCCGGGCGGGCCGATCAGGGCGCCCAGGAGCATCGCCACCGCCAGGCACAGGAACGGCACGAAGACCACGGCGTAGAAGAAGAAGATCGTCCGCTCCTGGTACAGGAACCACGGCAGATAGCCGGCCACGACGGCGCACGCGATCGCGCCCGCGCGCCAGTCGCGGCGGAACAGCCAGCGCCACAGCACGTACAGCAGCGCGAAACAGGCCACCCACCACAGCATCGGCGTGCCCAGCGCCAGCACCTCGCGCGCGCACTTCTCGCCGGCGTCCGTGGGGCAGCCGTCCACGCCGGGCGCGGGCGACTCGTAGAAGTACGACACCGGGCGGCCGCTGACGATCCAGCTCCACGGGTTCGACTGGTAGGTGTGCGGCGAGGACAGGCCGACGTGGAACTCGTACACCTGGTTCTCGTAGTGCCACAGGCTGCGCCACCAGTCCGGGAACAGCCAGGACCAGCTGCTGTCCTTGCCGTCGGTGGCGGCCCAGTTGCGGTAGTAGCCGCCGGTGCCGTCGCTCGGGGAGAGGATCCAGCCGGTCCAGCTCACGATGTAGGTGACGACCGCGACCGGCACCGTCGACAGGAACGCCCAGCCCAGATCGCGCCGGAGCACCGCGAGATACGGCTGCCGCGCGCCCGCCACCCGGCGGGAGCCCACGTCCCACAGGACCGTCAGCACCCCGAACGCGGCCAGGATGTACAGCCCGTTCCACTTGGTGCCGATGGCCAGGCCCAGCATCAGCCCCGCCAGCAGCCGCCAGGGCCGCCACCCGAGGCGGGTGTGCTCCGCCGCGTACGCGTCCGGACGGACCCGGCCGTCGGCGTCCACCGGGAGTGCCGCGGCCAGCCTCGCGCGCGCCTTGTCGCGGTCCACCACCAGGCAGCCGAACGCGGCCAGCACGAAGAACATCAGCACGCCGTCGAGCAGCGCGGTCCGGCTCATCACGAAGTGCAGACCGTCCACCGCCAGCAGCGCGCCCGCCAGGCAGCCCAGGAACGTGGAGCGGAACAGCCGCCGGCCGATCCGGCACAGCATCAGCACCGACAGCGTGCCGAGCAGCGCCGTCATGAACCGCCAGCCGAACGGGTCGAACCCGAAGATCAGCTCGCCCAGCCCGATGACGTACTTGCCGACCGGCGGATGCACCACGTACGCCGCGTCCGCCGGGATGTCGACCTTGCTGCCCAGGTCCAGGACCAGGCCGTTGGCGTTCTTGTCCCAGTTGACCTCGAAACCGCGGTGGACGAGCGCCCACGCGTCCTTGGCGTAGTACGTCTCGTCGAATATCACCGCCTTGGGGCTGCCCAGGTTCCAGAACCGCAGCACACCGGCGAACAGCGTCACCAGCAGCGGTCCGAGCCAGCCGGACCAGCGCACGATCCGGGTGGCGAGCCCGTGCGGCACCCCGAGCGCCGCCCACAGCCGCGGGCTCGGCTCGGCGTACGGCGGCACCAGACGGTCCCGGACGTCGCCGCCGGGCTTGGCGAGGTGGCCGAAACGGCGCAGCCGCCGCTGCCACGACTGCCTCGGGTCGGGGGCGGCCTGGTCCTGCCGGGTGTCCGTGGAGGACGCGGTACTGGTCACCGCGCCATCGTAGGGAACGGCGCTGTGTGAGTCCCGTGCATGGCCCCTGCGAGGATGGAACCGTGACAGACACTCCCGGAACCCTGGTCCTCGCCGGCACCCCCATCGGCGACATCTCCGACGCCCCGCCCCGGCTCGCCGAGGAGCTGGCCGGGGCCGATGTGATCGCCGCGGAGGACACCCGGCGGCTGCGGCGCCTCACCCAGGCGCTGGACGTCACCCCCAAGGGCCGCGTCGTGTCGTACTTCGAGGGCAACGAGTCCGCCCGTACGCCCGAACTGGTCGAGGCGCTGCTCGGCGGCGCGCGCGTACTGCTCGTCACCGACGCGGGCATGCCGTCGGTGTCCGACCCCGGCTACCGGCTGGTCGCGGCGGCCGTGGAGCGGGACGTGCGGGTCACCGCCGTGCCCGGCCCGTCCGCGGTGCTCACGGCGCTCGCGCTGTCCGGGCTGCCGGTGGACCGCTTCTGCTTCGAGGGATTCCTGCCGCGCAAGGCGGGCGAGCGGCTGTCGCGGCTGCGCGAGGTCGCCGAGGAGCGGCGCACGCTCGTCTACTTCGAGGCCCCGCACCGCCTCGACGACACGCTCGCCGCGATGGCCGAGGTCTTCGGCGCCGAGCGGCGCGCCGCCGTCTGCCGTGAGCTGACCAAGACGTACGAGGAGGTCAGGCGCGGCCCGCTGGCGGAGCTGGCGCGGTGGGCGGCCGAGGGGGTGCGCGGGGAGATCACCGTGGTGGTCGAGGGCGCGCCCGAGCGCGGGCCGCAGGAGCTGGACGACGCGGAGCTGGTGCGCCGGGTGCGGGTGCGCGAGGAGGCGGGGGAGCGGCGCAAGGAGGCCATCGCGGCGGTCGCCGTGGAGGCGGGGGTGCCGAAGCGGGTCGTCTTCGACGCGGTGGTCGCCGACAAGCGGTCGTCCGCCGGCTGAGTCCGCCGGCGGTGTTCCTCATCCGCCGGTAAAGCGGTTCGGGTGTTTCTGCAAGAGACGGCCAAAAACGGTTCAACAGTGGACAGTTCGCGTGCCTTCCCGGCCGGGCGGCGCTCCACTGGGTGACAGGGCCCCAACGGCCCTTCTCCAGCGGACACTTGGAGCCGGTATGAGCGAGATCGCCGGGCACACCCGCCTGCGTGGCGGGGCGACCGCCGTCGTCCACGAGTCGTACTCCTTCGCCTGTATGCGCTGCGGGCACGCGTGGGAGCAGTCGTTCGAGATAGAGCACCACGTCGATGCCGGGGGCCGCGCGTTCGTGCGGTACGTGGCGGACGGGCGGATCGTGCCGTCGCCGCTGAGCCGGCCGGGCTGCCGCAACTGCGACGGGCACCTGGTGCGGATCATGCGCGCCGGGCAGGTGTCCTCGGCCCTGAGCGCGGCCCGGACCCGGCCGCACCGGCCCGCGGAGCCCGCTGGACCGGCGGAGGCCAGGGGATCGGAGGAGGTCGGGGGATCGGCGGGGGCCGGGGGATCGGAGGAGGCCGGGGGATCGGCGGAGGCCGCGGAGCCGGCTCAGGTGCCGGTGCCGGTGCCGGTGCCGGCGGTCGCGCGGGAGCACCACTGGCACCTGTCCGACCTGCTGCACGTGTTCCAGCGCCGCGCGAGCTGAGCACGCCGCCCGTCACGAAAGCGATCAAGCCCGTGCTGCGAGGCATGCCCCTTTCGTAGGATCGGGGCATGTCTTCCCACGACGCGGCCCCGCCGCTGCCCGAGCCCCTTCGGGTGCCGGTCGCCGACTCCCACACCCACCTCGACATGCAGTCCGGCACGGTCGCCGAGGCACTGCTCAAGGCCGAGTCCGTGGGCGTGACGACGCTCGTACAGGTCGGCTGCGACGTGCGCGGCTCCCGGTGGGCGGCCGAGACCGCCGCGGCCTACGAGAACGTCCACGCGACCGTCGCCCTGCACCCCAACGAGGCCCCGCGCATCGTCCACGGCGACCCTGGGGGCACCTCCCAGCCCCCTGGGGCTGGGGGAGGCTGGTCCCGGCAGGGCGCCCGCGAGCCCGGCGGAACGGCCGGACTGGACGAGGCGCTGGCCGAGATCGACCGGCTGGCCGCGCTGCCCCAGGTCAAGGGCGTCGGCGAGACCGGCCTCGACCACTTCCGCACCGGGCCCGAGGGCAAGGAGGCGCAGGAGGCCTCCTTCCGCGCCCACATAGAGATCGCCAAGCGGCACGGCAAGGCGCTGGTCATCCACGACCGCGAGGCCCACGCGGACGTGCTGCGCGTCCTGAAGGAGGAGGGCGCGCCGGAGCGGACGGTGTTCCACTGCTACTCCGGGGACGCCGAGATGGCCGAGATCTGCGCCCGCGCCGGGTACTTCATGTCCTTCGCCGGCAACGTCACCTTCAAGAACGCCCAGAACCTGCGGGACGCGGTGGCGGTGGCCCCGCCGGAGCTGCTGCTCGTCGAGACCGACGCGCCGTTCCTGACGCCGGCGCCGTACCGCGGACGGCCCAACGCCCCGTATCTCATTCCGATCACGGTGCGCGCGATGGCCGAGGTGCGCGGCATGGACGAGGACGCGCTGGCGACGGCTCTCGCGGCGAACACGGCACGCGCCTTCGGCTACTGACGGACAACTCGCCGGTAACGCTCACAAGGGTTCACCTCAGGCCCCGCGCGACGGTGCGTAGCCGCGTCGCTTTGGAGAGTGACGGACGCTCCGCTAGGTTCTGGGGGCCCGATCGGACCCCCGGGCCCCCTCTCTGGACCCTCTGGCCCCCTGGAGTGTGTCGGCGTGAGCAGTTCGCAGTACGCGCGGGACGCGCGATATGGCTACGGCGCCGAGTACGCGCCGCAGTACGGCGGCGACGGCGTGGGCATGACGGACGGCCCGCCCGGTCCGTCCCCGGTCCACGAAGGCTTCGATCCGCACTCCGCGGAGACGGTGGATTATGGGACGGCGTTCGAGGCGCCGGCGTACGAGGACACCTACGCGCCCGCCTACGAGCGGTGGCCAAACGGGCCCGAGGTCCAGCGGTGGCCGGACGGGCCCGAGGTGCAGCGGTGGCCGGACGTGCCCACGCACGGCTACGGGATCGCGCCCGCGCAGGCGTTCGGCGGCGCCCCCGCCCCCGCCTTCCACGACGCGCCGACGATGACGTTCGGTGACGTCGGCCACCCGCCGGCGTTCGCCCACGACACCACCGCCCCCACGATCCGTACCGCCCCCACGATCCACACCGCCCCGACGATCCACACGGCCCCGTTCCACCTCGCGCCGACGATCCACCTCACCCCCGCCCCCGCGCCCCCGGCCGCCGTACGCGCCGGAGCGAACAGACGCGCCGCACGCCGGCGCCGGGCGCGGTACGCCGAGCGCGCGGACGGCTCCATGCGCCGGCTGCTCCCGCGGGCCCTGGTCGTCGCCTTCCTCGCCGGCGGCACCACCGCCTTCGTCGCCGAGGACAAGGCGATCGAGCTGAGCGTCGACGGCACCCCGCGCACCCTGCACACCTACGCCGACGACGTGACCGAGCTGCTCGCCGACGAGGGCGTCGCCGTAGGGGCGCACGACGTGGTCGCGCCCGCCCCCGGTACCGCGCTCACCAGCGGCGACGAGGTCGTGGTGCGCTACGGGCGCCCCATCCGGCTCACCCTCGACGGACACCGGCGCGAGGCGTGGACGACGGCACGCACGGTGGACGGGGCGCTCAGAGAACTGGGGGTGCGCGCGGAGGGGGCATACGTCTCCACCTCGCGCTCCCGGCGCATCGGGCGGGAAGGCCTCACTCTGGACGTCCGCACCGAGCGGTCCGTCACGATCATGGCCGACGGCCGCGCCCGCACCCTCCGCACCAACGCCGCGACCGTCGGCGAGGCCGTCGAGCAGGCCGGGATCACCCTGCGCGGCCAGGACACCACCTCCGTCCCGCCCGGCAGCTTCCCGCGCGACGGGCAGACCGTCACCGTGCTGCGGATCACCGGCGGCAGGGAGGTGCGCGAGGAGCGGATCCCGTTCCAGGTGCGGCGGATCGAGGACCCCGCGGTGTTCCGCGGCACGGAGGTCGTCGAGCAGGCCGGTCAGCCGGGCCTGCGCCGGGTCACCTACTCCCTGCGGACCGTCAACGGCGTCCGGCAGAAGCCGCGCCGGATCCGCACCGAGGTGGTGCGCGAGCCGCGGACCCGGGTGGTGAAGGTCGGCACCAGGCCGCTGCCGACCTCCGTGCGGGGTGCGGACGACCTGGACTGGCAGGGGCTCGCGGTGTGCGAGTCCGGCGGCCGGCCGGACGCGGTCGACCCGTCCGGCACGTACGGCGGGCTGTACCAGTTCGACACCCGCACCTGGCAGAGCCTCGGTGGCTCCGGCCGCCCCCAGGACGCGCCCGCCGCCGAGCAGACCCTGCGGGCGAAGAAGCTGTACACCCAGCGCGGGGCGAGTCCCTGGCCGCACTGCGGCGCCCGGCTCCAGGGGTGACCACCCGCCTGGCACCCGCCACGGCCGACCCGCCCCCCGCACCCCCGTACCCTGGTGCCGTGAGCAGCCCCACCCCCGACGCCCTGCTGGGCCCCGCCGACATCCGTGAACTGGCGGCCGCCCTCGGCGTCCGCCCCACCAAGCAGCGCGGCCAGAACTTCGTGATCGACGCGAACACGGTCCGCCGTATCGTCCGCACCGCCGAGGTGCGGCCCGACGACGTGGTCGTCGAAGTCGGCCCGGGGCTCGGCTCGCTCACCCTGGCCCTGCTGGAGGTGGCCGACCGGGTCACGGCCGTCGAGATCGACGACGTGCTGGCGTCCGCGCTGCCGGCGACGATCGCCGCGCGGATGCCGGAGCGCGCCGAGCGGTTCGCGCTGGTGCACTCCGACGCGATGCACGTCGCCGAACTGCCCGGCCCGGCCCCGACCGCGCTGGTCGCGAACCTGCCGTACAACGTCGCCGTGCCGGTCCTGCTGCACATGCTCGAGACCTTCCCGAGCATCGAGCGCACCCTGGTGATGGTGCAGGCGGAGGTCGCCGACCGGCTGGCCGCGGAACCCGGCAACAAGGTGTACGGCGTGCCGTCGGTCAAGGCGAACTGGTACGCCGAGGTGAAGCGGGCCGGTGCGATCGGCCGCAAGGTCTTCTGGCCGGCCCCGAACGTCGACAGTGGACTGGTCTCCCTGGTCCGGCGGACCGAGCCGATCACCACCAGCGCCTCCCGCAAGGAGGTCTTCGCGGTGGTCGACGCGGCCTTCGCCCAGCGCCGCAAGACGCTGCGGGCCGCGCTCGCCGGGTGGGCCGGTTCGGCGGCGGCCGCGGAGGCGGCGCTCGTCGCGGCGGGCGTCTCACCGCAGGCGCGCGGCGAGTCCCTGACCGTCGAGGAGTTCGCCCGCATCGCCGAGCACAAGACGTCCGCCCGCACCGAGGAGCCCGTGCAGCAGTGAGTGTCACCGTCCGCGTCCCGGCCAAGGTCAACGTCCAGCTCGCGGTCGGCGCCGCCCGCCCCGACGGCTTCCACGACCTGGCGAACGTCTTCCTCGCGGTCGGCCTCTACGACGAGGTCACGGTCACGCCCTCGCCCGACGGGCTGCGCGTCACCTGCGAGGGCCCCGACGCCGGCCAGGTGCCCCTGGACCGCACGAACCTCGCCGCCCGCGCCGCCGAGGCGCTGGCCGCGCGGTACGGCCGTACCCCTGACGTGCACCTGCACATCGCCAAGGACATCCCCGTCGCGGGCGGCATGGCGGGCGGCAGCGCGGACGGCGCGGGCGCGCTGCTCGCCTGCGACGCGCTGTGGGGCACCGGCGCCAGTCGCGAGGAGCTCCTGGAGATCTGCGCCGAACTCGGCAGCGACGTGCCGTTCAGCCTGGTCGGCGGGGCGGCGCTGGGCACCGGGCGGGGCGAGCGGCTGACCGCGCTGGAGGTCGGCGGCACCTTCCACTGGGTGTTCGCGATGGCCGCGCGCGGACTGTCCACACCGGCCGTCTTCCGTGAGTTCGACCGGCTCGGCGCGGGCACCGACATCCCCGAGCCCGTCGCCTCCGCCGACCTCCTGGCCGCCCTCGCCAAGGGCGACCCGGACGCGCTCGCCGCGACCGTCACCAACGACCTCCAGCCCGCCGCGCTCTCCCTCTTCCCGGAACTGGCCGACACCCTGGCGGCGGGCCGCGCCGCCGGCGCCCTCGCCGCCCTGGTCTCCGGCTCCGGCCCCACCACCGCCTTCCTGGTGCGCGACCCCGCCGCCGCGGCGAAGGTCGCCGAGGCCCTGCGCGCCTCCGGAACCTGCCGCACGGTCCGTACCGCCTCGGGCCCCGCACCCGGTGCGACGGTGCTCGGCGGCTGAGGCCGGGCAAGGACGGCCGCCGCCCCGACTACCCTGGAAGGTCGAGCGATCCCCCGGGGCAGGAGAAAAATGGCCGTCAACCTGGTCAATGTCGAGAACGTCAGCAAGGTGTACGGCACCCGTGCCCTGCTCGACGGCATCTCCCTGGGCGTCTCGGAAGGGGACCGCATCGGTGTCGTCGGCCGCAACGGCGACGGCAAGACCACCCTGATCCGGATGCTCGCCAGGCTGGAGGAGGCGGACTCCGGCCGGGTCACCCACTCGGGCGGACTGCGGCTGGGCGTGCTCACCCAGCACGACTCCCTCGACCCGGAGGCGACCGTCCGGCACGAGGTCATCCGGGACATGGCCGACCACGAGTGGGCGGGCAACGCCAAGGTCCGGGACGTGCTCACCGGACTGTTCGGCGGGCTGGACCTGCCCGGCTTCCCGCAGGGCCTGGACACCGTCATCGGCCCGCTCTCCGGCGGTGAGCGCCGCCGGATCGCGCTCGCCAAGCTGCTCATCGAGGAACAGGACCTGATCGTCCTCGACGAGCCCACCAACCACCTCGACGTCGAGGGCATCGCCTGGCTGGCGAAGCACCTGCGCGAGCGCCGCTCGGCACTCGTCTGCGTCACCCACGACCGCTGGTTCCTCGACCAGGTCTGCACCCGCATGTGGGACGTCCAGCGCGGCGACGTCTACGAGTACGAGGGCGGCTACTCCGACTACGTCTTCGCCCGCGCCGAACGCGAGCGGATCGCCGCGACCGAGGAGGCCAAGCGGCAGAACCTGGTCCGCAAGGAGCTGGCCTGGCTGCGCCGCGGCGCCCCCGCCCGCACCTCCAAGCCGCGCTTCCGGGTGGAGGCCGCCAACGAACTGATCAAGGACGTGCCGCCGCCCCGCGACAGCAGCGAACTGATGAAGTTCGCCTCCTCGCGGCTCGGCAGGACCGTCTTCGACCTGGAGGACATCACCGTCCAGGCCGGCCCCAAGGTGCTGCTCAAGCATGTGACGTGGCAGCTCGGCCCCGGCGACCGCATCGGCCTGGTCGGCGTCAACGGCGCCGGCAAGACGACCCTGCTGCGCGCCATGGCCGAGGCCGCCCGCACCGAGGGCGAGGCCCAGCCCGCCGCGGGCCGGATCACCGTGGGCAAGACGGTCAAGCTGGCCTACCTCTCCCAGGAGGTCGCCGAACTCGACCCCGACTGGCGGGTCCTGGAGGCCGTCCAGCGGGTGCGCGAGCGCGTCGACCTGGGCAAGGGCCGCGAGATGACCGCGGGCCAGCTGTGCGAGACGTTCGGCTTCGGCAAGGAGAAGCAGTGGACGCCCGTCTCCGACCTGTCCGGCGGTGAGCGGCGCCGGCTGCAACTGCTGCGCCTGCTCATGGACGAGCCCAACGTCCTCTTCCTCGACGAGCCCACCAACGACCTCGACATCGAGACCCTGACCCAGCTGGAGGACGTCCTCGACGGCTGGCCCGGCTCGATGATCGTCATCTCCCACGACCGGTTCTTCGTCGAGCGCACCACCGACCGCGTGTTCGCCCTGCTCGGCGACGGCACCCTGCGGATGCTGCCGCGCGGCATCGACGAGTACCTGGAGCGGCGGCAGCGCATGGAGGAGGCGGCCGCGGCCGCCGTCGCCCCGGCCGCGCCCCGGCCGGCCGCGGAGAAGAGCGCCGCCGACCAGCGCGCCGCGAAGAAGGAACTCCAGAAGATCGAGCGGCAGTTGGACAAGGTCTCCGAGCGGGAGACCAAGCTGCACGCGCAGATCGCCGAGAACGCCACGGACTTCGCGAAGGTGGCCGAACTCGACGCCGAACTGCGGGAGCTGGCGAACCAGCGCGAGGAGCTGGAGCTGCGCTGGCTCGAACTCGCCGAGGACGCGTAGCCGGCGTGAAGGGCGCGTGAAGGCGCGTAACGACGGCATCACGGGCCGGTTCTCCCTTGGGCACAGGGGAGGATCCGGCCCGCTCCGCTGTCGGTGGCGGGTGATAGAAAGGGCCCTCTGAGAACCGTCTGAGAACGTCTGAGAATCACGGGTGTGGCGGAAACGCAGCGCCACCGGGGCGCGGCGCCACATCGGTCACAAGGGGGAACCGCAGATGACCCAGCCGCCCAACCAGCCGCCGCAGCCGGGCGGCTTCGGCGCCCCGCAGGACCCGCGGCAGGGCACGCCTCCCCCGCCCGCGCAGCCGCCGCAGACCCCGCCGCCCCCGCAGGGCGCCCCGCCGCAGCCCGGTTACGGCTACCCGCAGCAGCCCGGCCCGTACGGCACCCCGCAGCAGCCGGGCCCCTACAACGCCCCCGGCCCCTACGGCCAGCCCGCCACCCCCGGCCCCTACGGCCAGCCCCAGCAGGCCGGTTACCCGCAGCAGCCCGGCCCGTACGGCCAGCCCGGCCAGCAGCCCGGCTACGGCTACCCGCAGGCCCAGTTCCCGGGCGCCCCCGGCACCCCGCCGCCCGGCCCCGGCTCGCGCAACCCCTTCAAGGGCAAGCCCGCGCTCGCCATCGGCGCGGCCGTGGTGGCGCTGCTGCTGGTCGGCGGTGGGGTGTACGCGGTCGCGGCCGGTGACGACGACGGCGGCACGAAGGAACCGGTCGCCGAGAAGAGCGACGACGCCAAGCCCACCGCCACCGAGGCCCCGGTCGACCCGGGCGACGGCAGCGGCGACGGCGGCGAGGACCCGGACAACCTCAACGAGGGCCGCCAGGCGGGCGAGTCGAAGGTGCTCTGGTACAAGGAGGCGCCCGACGCGCCCGGTTCCGGCGCCGACGCCCCCGGCATGTGGATCACCGACAAGACGGCGGTGAAGGCCGCGTACAAGGAGGTCGTCGCCTACGACGTCGGCGACGGCAGGCCCACCTGGGACCCGATCGTCCTCCCGCAGAAGATCTGCGCGGTCACCCCGCAGAAGACGGCCGACGACAAGATCGTCGTGGCGTACATGAGCGGCGCCAGCGACCGGGCCGAGTGCAACAAGCTCCAGCAGATCGACCTGGCCACCGGCAAGAAGGGCTGGAGCGGCGAGGTCGCCGACGGCGCGCTGTTCGACAGCACCATCACCATCGAGCTCTCGCTGGCCGGCAACACCCTGATGGTGGGCCGCTCGCAGTCCGGCACGGCGTACGACGCCACCACCGGCAAGAAGCTGTACGACAAGAAGAAATACGGCGACTCCTGCTTCCCGGCCGCGTTCGCGGGCGGCTCCCGGCTGATCCAGGTCGCCTCCTGCGGCGCCGCAACCGACGACGAGCACGACGAGATCCAGGAGCTGGACCCGAAGACCGGCAAGGTCAAGTGGACCTTCGCCTACGAGAAGGGCTGGCGGATCGGCCGCACCTTCTCCGTGGACCCGTTGGTCGTCTACAGCACCAACGAGGACAAGGACACCTGGAACATCGCCACGTTCACCGGCAGCGGGAAGATCCGCTCCCAGGTCGACATCAAGGACAGCATCGCCCCCGAGTGCGGCTGGGCCGTCCTCCAGCGTGACCTGACCGGCTGCCTCGGCGTCGCCGTCGACGACAGCACCCTCTACCTGCCCACCGAGGCCACCGCCGCCGCCAACGAGATCGTCGCGATCTCCCTGGCCGACGGCAAGGAGAAGTGGCGCGTCGAGTCCCCGGCGGACGAGACGATGCTGCCGCTGAAGGCCGAGGGCGGCAAGCTCGTCGCCTACGTCGAGCCGTCGTACGACGCGGGCGGCCAGGTGGTGTCCATCGCGACCACCGGCAAGAGCCACAAGCCGACGAAGCTGCTCCAGAACCCGCAGGGCGCGGCCGACGTCGAGAACGGCTTCTTCTCCCGGGACATCGACTGGGTGGACGGGCGGCTGTACCTCTCCACCACGCGGCTGACCGGCGACGACGAAGCCAGGGAGAAGCTGATGCTCGCCTACGGCAAGTGACGCGCCCCGCACTCCTTCCACCCGGCCGATCCGTCCCCGAGGTAGCCACGCCATGACCCAGCCGCCACCCCCGCCGCCCCACCAGCCCCCGCAGGGGGGAGGTTCCGGCGCGCCCCAGGACCAGCCCCCGCAGCAGCCGCCGCAGCCGGGCGGTTTCGGCGCCCCGCAGACGCCGCCGGCCCCGCAGCCGGGCTACGGCTACCCCCAGGCGCCCCAGCCGCCCCAGGGCCCCCCGCAGACCCCGCCGGCCGGCTACGGCTACCCGGGCCAGCAGCCCGGCCCGTACGGGAACCCCGCCACCCCGCCCGGTCCCTACGGCGGCCCGCCCACCCCGCCCGGCCCCTACGGCGCCCCGCCGCCGACGGGCCCTTACGGCCAGCCCGGCCAGCAGCCCGGCTACGGCTACCCGCAGCCGGGCATGCCGCCGCACCCGCAGGCGACCGCGCCGACGGGCGGCGGGCGGAAGTTCAACGCGCAGCTGGCGATCATCGTCGCCGCGGTCGTGGCGATCGCCCTGATCGTCGGCGGCGGCGTCTGGTACGCCAACTCCGGTGAAGACGGCGGCAAGGAGAACACCGCGACCTCCGGCGGCGGCACCGGCGGCGACGGCAAGGGCGACTCCGGCGGCACCGGCGGGACCTCGTCCAACGGCTCGGAGAAGGTCCCCGGCAACACCGCCGCCGAGGTGCTGTTCCAGATCCCGCAGCCGAAGGTCGACGAGGACGACACCGTCGTCGTCGAGGGCTCCTGGCTCACCGACAAGGTGTACGCCAAGAGCGGCATCGCCGAGATCGTCGGCTACGACCCCGCCCAGGGCACCAAGCTGTGGACGATCAAGCTGCCCGGCCCGGTCTGCCAGGCCAGCCGCAAGATGACCGAGGACAACAAGACCGCGGTGCTGTTCCAGCCGAAGATGCCGGCGAAGAACTCCTCCGAGGGATGCAGCCAGATCGCCGCGATCGACCTCGACACCGGCAAGAAGCTGTGGACGAAGACCGCCAAGTCCGGCGACCAGGTGATCAACCTGGACAACGTCACCGTCAGCGGGTCCACCGTCGCCGTCGGCAGCACCAGCGGCGGCGCCGCGTTCGACATCGCCTCGGGCAAGGCGCTGTGGAGCCCCAAGCCGGCCGACACCTGCTACGACGCGGGCTACGGCGGCGGCCCCAAGCTGGTCGCGGTGCGCAAGTGCGGCCAGTACGGCGAGCGCGAACTGCACATCCAGACCATCGACCCGAAGTCCGGCAAGGTGATCTCCGAGTACAAGATGACCCGGGGCATCGAGTACGCCAGCGTGGTGTCGACCGACCCGCTGGTGGTGGCCGCCGACGTCGGCGACTCCGCGGGCGACGGCTCCGGCATCTCCGACTTCTTCTCCATCGACAACAAGACCGGCGAGCTGCGCAACCGCATCTCCGCGCCGGGTGACACCTACGCCGCCGAGTGCGACGGCATCTCGCGGATCGAGGACTGCGCGGGCATCGCCGTCGGCAACGACCGGCTGTACCTGCCGACCGAGGAGGAGGACACCACCTCCGGCAAGTACGGGCGGGCCAACCAGATCGTCGTCTTCGACCTGGCCACCGGCAAGCAGACCGGCCAGCGCGGCGACTCCGGCGACGGCTACAACATCTACCCGCTGCGCATGGACGGCGCCAACGTGATCGCGTACAAGCGGCCGCCGTACGACAAGGGCGGGCAGATCGTCAGCCTCGACGGCGGCACCTTCAAGGAGACCAAGCTGCTGGAGAACCCCTCCACCGAGGCGGTGCGCGACGTGGAGACCAGCATGCTGCCGGAGTTCGCGGAGATCCTGTACTCCCAGGGCCGGCTGTTCATGGCCGACGTCTACGCCAGCGGTTCCTCCACCGGCGGCCAGGAGTACCTGGCGATCGGCTTCGGCGCGACCGGCTGACCCGACCGCCGCGTGCGACCGCCGAGCGCGGCGCACGCGCCGGAGTGCACGACCCCGTCCCAGCTCAGGGGCGGGGTCGTGCGCGTACCGCTCAACACCCTCGAAAGAGCGGAATTTCGGCGTTCCGGGGCACTTCTCATCAGTAGGGGCAGCGCGACGTCGAACAAGCGTGTAGCTTCCGGGGGCATGAAGGGCGCGGGTGCCGGGGGGCCCCGCGCGGTGGGCATCCACAGGGGCGTCCACTGGGGGACTGGGGGTTGCTCGATGGGAGTGCGGCTCATGGTGGTCGACGACCACCGTCTGCTCGCCGAGGCGCTGGCCTCGGCGCTGAAGCTGCGGGGACACCGGGTGCTGGCCGCGGCCGCGCCCGCCGCGGGGGCGGCGGAGCTGGTGATCACGCGGGCGCCGGAAGTGTGCCTGCTGGGCACGGCGGCACCGGCGGAGCCGGGCACCTTCGATCCGGTGGTGCGGATCAAGCGGGAGCGGCCGCAGGTGGCGGTCCTGGTGCTGGGCCCGGTCCCGTCCCCACGCGGCATCGCGGCGGCCTTCGCCGCCGGGGCCTCCGGGTACGTCCGCCACGACGAGCGGATCGAGGGCGTCGAGCGGGCGATCATGAAGGCCAGGTCGGGTGAGGCGGCCGTCGCCCCCGCGCTGCTCCAGGGCGCCTTCGGCGAACTGCTCAACCCCGCCGCCCAGCCGGACGACGAGGGCCGCCGGCTGCTCCAGATGCTCACCCCGCGAGAGATCGAGGTACTGGTCCGGGTCGCCGACGGTGAGGACACCCGGCTGATCGCGGCCGGCATGGGCATCGCCCCGTCCACCGCCCGCACCCATGTGCAGCGGGTGCTGATGAAGCTCGGCGTCGGCTCCCGCCTGGAAGCGGCGGCCCTCGCGGCCCGCACCGGCCTCCTGGACCACGCAGGCCCCCTGCGCCCCTCACTCCCACCCCAGACCCCCCACCCCGAACCCTGAGCGGCACCGGGCCGCACCCGCCCACCCGCCCACCCCCCTGCACCCGACGGCGACGGCCGGCTCGGACGCACGCGGGGGCCGGAGCCCTGGACAGGGCTCCGGCCCCTGTTGCCCGGTGTCGGGGTTCAGACGCGGGTCATTCCGTCGGTTCGCGTTCCTCCGGGACGGCGGCCGGGGGTGGCGGGGCCGTGGGGCGGAGTTTGAGCCAGGCGAGGAAGAACAGCCCGAGGGCCAGCATGGCCAGTCCGGTCCACAGGTTGATGTTGACGCCCTGCGCCTTGTCGATCGCGGCGTCGTCGTCGGTGAGGCCGGCGATGGTGACGATCACGCCGTAGACCACGAACAGTCCGCCGATGATGCGCCGGATGTCGAAGAGCCGGGCGGCCGTCGCCGACTTGCCCTGGAGCTCGGTGACCTCGCGCTGGACGTCCTGCTCGGAGTAGCCGGGGTGCCGTGGGTGCCGCGGGTGCTCGGGGTGTTCGGGGTGTTCAGACATGCTCTCTCCATCCTCCCGCGTCAGAACGAGAACGGGATGTAGCAGGCGGCGGCCAGGATGACCGCGCCCCAGCCCAGCAGCGCCGGCCTGCGGTACCAGGCGTCGTCGCCCTCGGCGGGCGGCTCCGACATGCCGGGGGAGCGGGTGCCGTAGACCAGCCCTTGCAGTTCCGCCGCCGGCTTGGGCGCGGTGAACAGCGAGACAGCCACCATGACGACCGCCCCTGCGACGAATCCGGCGATCGCGGAGACGAAGTTGGCGCCCTGGTCGGAGGGGATGTCGACGATGTCCTGCTTGTAGAGGACGAAGTAGTTGACCATCGCGGCGGTGGTGCCGGCGATCAGGCCCCAGAAGCCGGACTTCATCGACGCCCGCTTCCAGAACATGCCGATGATGAAGACGACGAACATCGGCACGTTGAAGAAGGAGAACAGCGTCTGGAGGTAGCTCATGATGTTCGAGAACGACGAGGCCAGGAACGCCGTCCCGATCGAGGCGAGCACGCCGATCGCGGTGATGAGCCGCCCGAACCGCACGTAGTAGCCGTCCTCGCGGTCCGTCACCACGTATTTCGCCCAGATGTCGGTGGTGAAGACGGTGTTGAAGGACGAGACGTTGGCCGCCATGCCCGCCATGAACGCGGCCAGCAGACCGGTCACCGCGATACCCAGCACACCGTTGGGCAGCAGTGCCTCCATCAGGTACGGGATGGCGTCGTTGTACTGCAGGTCGGACTCGGGGGTGCCGATCTGCGGCACCAGCGCGGCCGCGACCAGGCCCGGGATCATCACCAGGAAGACGATGAAGATCTTCGGGTAGGCGGCGATCAGCGGGGTGCGCTGGGCGGCGGAGAGGTTCTTCGCGGACAGCGCGCGCTGCACCTCGGCGAAGTTGGTGGTCCAGTAGCCGAAGGACAGCACGAACCCGAGGCCGAGCACGATGGTCAGCCAGTTGGCGCCGAGCGGGTTGTCGCTGCCGATGCCGGTGCCGCCCCAGGAGGTCATGAAGTCGGCGCCGTGCTGGTCGGTGAGCTTGTCCGACAGCCCGTCCCAGCCGCCGACGCTCTTCAGGCCGAGCACGGTGATCGGGATGAGCGCGGCGAGGATCACGAAGAACTGGAGCACCTCGTTGTAGATCGCCGAGGAGAGGCCGCCGAGGGTGATGTACGCCAGCACGAAGAAGCCGGCGACCACGATCGCCACCCACTGCGGCCAGCCGAGCAGCGCCTCGACGACGATGGCGAGGGCGTACAGGTTGACGCCGGCGATCAGGATGGCGGCGCAGGCGAACAGGATCGAGCTGAGCAGGTGCGCCGCTCTGTCGAAGCGCAGCAGCAGGAACTCGGGGACCGAGCGCACCTTGGAGCCGTAGTAGAAGGGCATCATCACCAGGCCGAGGAAGACCATGGCCGGGATGGCGCCGATCCAGTACCAGTGCGTGGTGTAGACGCCGTACTGCGCGCTGTTGGCGGCCATGCCCAGGATCTCGGTGGCGCCGAGGTTGGCGGCGATGAACGCCAGACCGGTGACCCAGGCGGGCAGCGAGCGGCCGGAGAGGAAGAAGTCGAGGCTGGTCTTCACCGATCGGCGAGCGGCGAAGCCGATGCCCAGCACGACGAGGAAGTAGATGCCGAGGATCGTGTAGTCGAGCCAGTTCGTGGGGAGCCGTAGCTCGGCCGCCAGCTCTGCGGCGGCATGTGTGGGGGTCTGCATAAGTACTCGCTTCGTTGCGCGAACTGATCCGTGGCGGAACCTATGCCTCCGCGTTCAGCAATTGAACACTTATGTTGATGCTCTTTGTTTGATTGTGATGTTGACGGTTGTGGTGAGTTGTGTTTCGATGTGTTTGGTTCTGTTTGATGGATGGGTGGCAGTCATGAAGAAGACCTCGACCCGGCTGGCCGACGGTCGTGAGCTGATCTACTACGACCTGCGGGACGACAGCGTCCGTGACGCGGTCGACCGCCGTCCGCTGGACCGCACCGTGACGACCTCCGAGATCCGCCACGACGAGCTGCTCGGCGACTCGGTCGCCATCGCCTCGCACCGGCAGGGCCGCATCTACCACCCGCCGGCCGACGAGTGCCCGCTGTGCCCGTCCGAGGGTGAGCGGCTGAGCGAGATCCCCGACTCGTCCTACGACGTCGTCGTCTTCGAGAATCGTTTCCCCTCGCTGGCCGGCGACTTTGGCCGCTGCGAGGTCGTCTGCTTCACCTCCGAGCACACCTCGACCTTCGCCGAGCTGAGCGAGGAGCAGGCGCGGCTGGTGCTGGACGCCTGGACCGACCGGACGTCGGAGCTGTCCCATCTGCCCTCCGTGGAACAGGTGTTCTGTTTCGAGAACCGCGGCGCCGAGATCGGCGTGACCCTTCAGCACCCGCACGGCCAGATCTACGCCTACCCCTTCACCACCCCGCGCACCGCGCTGATGCTGCGTTCGCTCGCCGTCCACAAGGAGGCGACCGGCGGGGAGAACCTGTTCGACGCCGTCCTGGAGCGCGAGCTGGCCGGCGAGCGGATCGTCCTTGAGGGTGAACACTGGGCGGCCTTCGTGCCGTACGCCGCGCACTGGCCGTACGAGGTCCACCTGTACCCGAAGCGCCGGGTGCCCGATCTGCTCGCGCTCGACGAGGAGGCGCGCTCAGAGTTCCCCCAGCTCTATCTGGAACTCTTGAGGCGCTTCGACCGGATCTTCGGCGAGGGTGAGCCTCCGACGCCGTACATCGCCGCCTGGCACCAGGCGCCGTTCGGCCAGTTGGAGGAGTTCGACGGTGTCACGCGGGACGACTTCGCGCTCCACCTGGAGCTTTTCACCATCCGACGGACTTCCGGCAAGCTGAAGTACCTCGCGGGTTCCGAATCCGGCATGAGCGTGTTCATCAACGACGTGCCGCCGGAGCGCGCGGCCGAGCGACTGCGAGAGGTAGCGAGTTGATGAGCGGTAAGTACCTGGTCACGGGCGGCGCTGGATACGTCGGCAGCGTGGTCGCCCAGCACCTGCTGGAGGCGGGTCACGAGGTCACCGTCCTCGACAACCTCTCCACCGGCTTCCGCGAGGGCGTCCCCGCCGGGGCGGCCTTCGTCGAGGGCGACATCCGCGACGCCGCCAAGGTGCTCGACGCCTCCTACGACGCCGTCCTGCACTTCGCCGCGTTCTCGCAGGTCGGCGAGTCGGTGGTGAAGCCGGAGAAGTACTGGGACAACAACGTCGGCGGCACCATGGCGCTGCTCGCCGCGATGCGCGAGGCGGGCGTGCGCAGGCTGGTGTTCTCCTCCACCGCCGCGACCTACGGCGAGCCGGAGCAGGTCCCGATCGTGGAGACCGCCCCCACCCGCCCCACCAACCCCTACGGCGCCTCCAAGCTGGCCGTCGACCACATGATCACCGGCGAGGCGAAGGCGCACGGCCTGGGCGCGGTCTCGCTGCGCTACTTCAACGTGGCCGGCGCCTACGGCGCGCACGGCGAGCGGCACGACCCCGAGTCGCACCTCATCCCGCTGGTCCTCCAGGTCGCCCAGGGCCGCCGCGACGCCATCTCGGTCTACGGCGACGACTACCCGACGCCGGACGGCACCTGCGTGCGCGACTACATCCACGTCGCGGACCTGGCCGAGGCCCATCTGCTGGCGGTGCGCGCCGCGCAGCCGGGCGAGCACCTGATCTGCAACCTCGGCAACGGCAACGGCTTCTCGGTCCGCGAGGTCATCGAGACGGTCCGTCAGGTCACCGGCCACCCCGTCCCGGAGGTCACCGCACCGCGCCGCAGCGGCGACCCGGCGGTCCTGGTGGCCTCCGCCGACACGGCCCGCGAGAAGCTGGGCTGGAACCCGTCCCGCGCGGACCTCGCGGGAATCGTGGCGGACGCGTGGGAGTTCGCGCAGAACATCACAAGGGAGCGGTGAGCGTGGACGCAGAGCAGGTGCGGGACGGCTTCGCGAAGCTGTACGGAGCCGAGCCGGAGGGCGTCTGGGCGGCGCCCGGCCGCGTCAACCTCATCGGTGAGCACACCGACTACAACGACGGTTTCGTGATGCCCTTCGCGCTGCCGCACACCGCCGTCGCCGCCGTCGCGCGGCGCTCCGACGGCCGGCTGCGGCTGCACTCCGCGGACGTCGAGGGCGGCGTCGTCGAACTGCGCGTCGATGAACTGGCCCCCGAGTCGGACAAGGGCTGGACGGCCTACCCGGCGGGCGTGGTCTGGGCGCTGCGCGCGGCCGGCCACCCGGTGACCGGCGCGGACGTCCACCTCGCCTCCGCCGTCCCGGCGGGCGCGGGCCTGTCCTCGTCGGCGGCCCTGGAGGTGGTGGTCGCCCTCGCCCTGAACGACCTCTACGAGCTGGGGCTGAAGGGCTGGCAGCTGGCCCGTCTGTGCCAGCGCGCCGAGAACGTCTACGTCGGCGCCCCGGTCGGCATCATGGACCAGACCGCGTCCGCGTGCTGCACCGACGGCCACGCCCTGTTCCTGGACACCAGGGACCTGTCGCAGAAGCAGATCCCGTTCGACCTCGCGGCCGAGGGCATGCGGCTGCTGGTCGTCGACACCCAGGTCAAGCACGAACACAGCACCGGCGAGTACGGCAAGCGCCGCGCGGGCTGCGAGAAGGGCGCGGCGCTGCTCGGCGTGGACGCCCTGCGGGACGTGCCGTACGACGGGCTGGACGCGGCCCTCGCGCGGCTCGGCGACGAGGAGGAGGTGCGCCGCCTGGTCCGTCACGTGGTGACCGAGGACCAGCGCGTCGAGCGGGTCGTCGCCCTGCTGGAGTCCGGTGAGACGCGGTCCATCGGCCCGGTGCTGACGGAGGGTCATGCCTCGCTGCGGGACGACTTCCAGGTCTCCTGCCCGGAGCTGGACCTGGTGGTGGAGTCGGCCAACGCGGCCGGCGCGCTGGGCGCGCGGATGACCGGCGGCGGCTTCGGCGGCTCGGCGATCGTCCTCGCCGAGGCGGCCGACGTCGACACGATCACCAAGGCCGTCGAGGGTGCCTTTGCCGCGGCCGGGTTCACCGCCCCGCGGGTGTTCGAGGCGGTGCCGTCGCCGGGCGCGCGGCGGATCGGCTGAGCCGTTTGGTCAGGGTGTACTCGGTGATCCCCGGCGGATAGTCGGGGATCACGCACACCACCTCGTAGCCCCGCTTGCGGTAGAAGTCCGGGGCCTGGAAGTCCCACGTCTCCAGCCGGGCCGCCGTGCAGCCCCGTTCGTCGCGCGCCACGCGTTCCGCCTCGGCCAGCAGCCTGCCGCCGAGCCCGCCGCCCCGGTGGGCCGGCTCCACCCACAGATAGGTCACGTGCAGCCAGGTCGTCCAGGTGTGGCCGACCAGCCCGCCCGCCGGCGCGCCCGCCGCGTCCGTCGCCCAGACGTGCAGCGGGCTGTCGCGTTCCTCGGGCGTCCCGCGCAGCGCGGCCAGCACCGGAGAGGCGGCCGTGTTGTCCTCGCGCAGCCGCGAACGGAGAAGATCGCGCCGTGCCTTGTCGACTTCTGTCTCAAGACGAAACATGCGGCTCACCATAAACGCGGCGGACCGCCAGTTCTGCAAATAACCTTCCGCTGCTGCCCCCCGCCCGTACCCTGATGAACGGCGCCGGTGGGGGCCGGTGCTGTTCAGGGGGCGAGACGAAGTCGGGTACGGCGCCCGAACTGGGGGTAGCAGTCACTGCACGGCGGCGGTCGTGCGGTCGTGGTTGCCACACCCCCATGGGCGTCGTACCCGCGCCGGTCTCTCGTTCTCCGGGTCTTCCGGACCAGTGGGGGTTTTCAGTGGTTCGCATCCGAGTCCTGGTCGTCGACGACCACCGCATCTTCGCCGAGTCGCTCGCCGCGGCCCTGGCGGCCGAGCCCGACGTGGACGTGTCCGCGGCCGGCAGCGGCCCCGCCGCGCTGCGCAGCCTGGAGCGGGCGGCGGCCGAGGGGCGGAGGTTCGACGTGCTGCTCGTCGACGCCGACCTGGGCGCCGCGGTGCCCGGCATACGGCCCGCCATGGCGGCGGTGCCGGCGCAGCGGGACGGCGGCGAGGAGGGGATCGTCGACGGGATCTCCCTGGTCGCGGGCGTGCGCTCGGCGCAGCCCGGGGTGCGCACCGTGGTGCTCGCGGAGAAGGACGATCCGCGCCGGGCGGCGCTGGCGCTCCAGGCGGGCGCCTGCGGCTGGGTCGCCAAGGACTGCTCGCTGTCCCGGCTGCTCACCGTCATCCGCGGCGTCCTGCGCGACGAGACCCATCTGCCGCCGGCGCTGCTCACCGGCGTGCTGCGCGAGCTGACGGCCGCGCGCCGGCACCGCACCGAGAGCGAGCGGCTGGTGGAGTCGCTGACGCCGCGGGAGCGGGAGGTGCTGCGCTGCATGGTCGCCGGGCTGGGCCGCAAGGCCGTCGCCGAGCGGCTGTTCCTCAGCCCGCACACGGTCCGCACCCATATGCAGAACGTGCTCGGCAAGCTGGGCGTGCACTCCACGCTCGCCGCCGTCGCCCTGGCCCGGCGGGCCGGCGTCGGGCCGGTCGACCTAACCGGGGATGTTGTCGAACGGGGCGGTCAACTGGCGTAGCAGGGCGGCCAGTTCGGCGCGCTGGGCGCGGGACAGCTCGGCCAGGATGGCCCGCTCCTGGTCCAGCAGTCCGGCGAGCGCCTGATCGGCGCGGTCACGGCCCTCGTCGGTGAGCCGCACCAGCACACCACGCCGGTCGCTGGGGTCGGGCAGCCGCTCCACCAGGCCCTTCTTCGCCAGCCGGTCGATGCGGTTGGTCATGGTGCCGGACGTCACCAGGGTCTGGGTGAGCAGCTGTCCCGGCGAGAGCTGGTACGGCGTCCCGGCGCGCCGCAGCGCGGTCAGCACGTCGAACTCCCAGGGCTCCAGGCTGTGCTCGGAGAAGGCCAGCCGGCGGGCGCGGTCCAGGTGCCGGGCGAGCCTGCTCACCCGGCTGAGCACTTCGAGCGGTTCCACGTCGAGGTCCGGGCGCTCCCGGCGCCACGCTGCGACCAGCCGATCGACCTCGTCCTCCATAGCGATCAGTGTAGTGGTTGTGTCGATGTGAAGTCTCTTGACGTCAAGATACTTCGCGGGGCAGTCTGGACACCGCCTCGGACAGGAGTGCCGCCATGACCACACCCGCCTGGGACCCCGCCCAGTACCTGCGCCACGCCGACCACCGCGCCCGCCCCTTCACCGACCTCCTCGCCCGCGTCCCCGGCCTGCCCGGCGAACCGCCCCGCATCGCCGACCTCGGCTGCGGCCCGGGCAACGTCACCGCGCTGCTCGCCGAACGCTGGCCCACCGCGCACGTCACCGGCTACGACAACTCCCCGCAGATGCTCGACAGGGCCCGCGCCGACCACCTCGGCCCCACCCCGGGCGGCGGCCGCCTCGACTTCCAGGAGGCCGACGTACGCACCTGGACGCCGGCCGAGCCGTACGACCTGATCGTCAGCAACGCCACCCTGCACTGGGTGCCCGGCCACGCCGACCGCTTCCCCGACTGGATCGACGCCCTCGCCCCCGGCGGCACCCTCGCCTTCCAGGTGCCCGGCAACTTCGACGCCCCCAGCCACCGCCTGCTGCGCGAACTGGCCGACTCCCCGCCCTGGCACGACCGCCTGGTCGGCACCCTGCGCCACGACGACGTGCTCACGCCGGCGGAGTACCTGCGGCGGCTGACCGCCCTCGGCTGCGCCGCCGACGTCTGGGAGACCACGTACGTCCATCTGCTGCCCGGCGAGGACCCGGTCCTGGACTGGGTGCGGGGCACCGCGCTGCGGCCCGTCCTCACCGCGCTCGCCGACGACCCGGCCGCGCGCGAGGCATTCGTCCGCGCCTACCGCGACGCCCTGCGCCGGGCCTACCCGGCCACCGCGCACGGCACGCCGTTCCCGTTCCGCCGGGTCTTCGCGGTCGCCCGCAAGGGCTAACTCTTGCGGTGCCCGATCAGACGGGGCTTCTGTTCCATGCCGTCCAGGCCGTGCCAGGCCAGGTTCACCAGGTGCGCGGCGACCTCCGCCTTCTTCGGGCGGCGCACCTCGAGCCACCACTGGCCGGTCAGCGCGACCATGCCGACCAGGGCCTGCGCGTACAGCGGGGCCAGCTTCGGGTCGAAGCCGCGGCTCTTGAACTCCTTGCCGAGGATGTCCTCCACCTGGGTGGCGATGTCCGAGATCAGCGAGGCGAAGGAGCCCGTCGACTGGGGGATGGGGGAGTCACGGACCAGGATCCGGAACCCGTCCGTGTACTCCTCGATGTAGTCCAGCAGCGCGAACGCGGCCTGCTCCAGCAGTTCGCGCGGGTGCCCGGCGGTCAGCGAACCGGTCACCATGTCCAGCAGACGCCGCATCTCGCGGTCCACGACGACCGCGTACAGGCCCTCCTTGCCGCCGAAGTGCTCGTAGACCACCGGCTTGGAGACGCCCGCCTTCGCGGCGATCTCCTCCACCGACGTACCCTCGAAGCCCTTTGCGGCGAACAGGGTGCGACCGATCTCCAGCAGCTGCTGACGCCGCTCCGCACCGGTCATGCGGGTGCGGCGCGCGCGCCGCGGCTTGTCACTGTTCGAGGTACTGCTGGAGTCGGTCGCCACGGCGTCAATCATGCCGCCTCGGCCGTCTCCTTCCGGCGTCGGGAGCCGTCTTCGCCGTCGTGACGACGCGAATCGATACGCGAGCGTGACGGCCAGCGCACGTCGTACGCCCAGCCGAGCTGCTCGAACCAGCGGATCAGCCGGGCCGAGGAGTCCAGCTGGCCGCGCTCCACCCCGTGCCGGGCGGCGGTGGGGTCGGCGTGGTGCAGGTTGTGCCAGGACTCACCGCACGACAGCACCGCCAGCCACCACACGTTGCCCGAGCGGTCCCGCGACTTGAACGGGCGCTTGCCCACCGCGTGGCAGATCGAGTTGATCGACCACGTCACATGGTGCAACAGCGCCACCCGGACGAGTGAGCCCCAGAAGAAGCCGGTGAAGGCGCCCCACCAGGACATCGTCACCAGGCCGCCGATCAGCGCCGGCAGCGCCAGCGAGACCACCGTCCACAGCACGAACTGCCGGGAGATCGCGCGCAGCGTGCCGTCCTTGATCAGGTCCGGGGCGTACTTCTCCTGCGGCGTCTGCTCCTCGTCGAACATCCAGCCGATGTGCGCCCACCACAGGCCCTTGATCAGCGCCGGCACGGTCTCGCCGTACTTCCACGGGGAGTGCGGGTCGCCCTCCGCGTCGGAGAACTTGTGGTGCTTGCGGTGATCGGCCACCCAGCGCACGAGCGGGCCCTCCACCGCCATCGACCCGGCGATCGCCAGCGCGATCTTCAGCGGGCGCTTGGCCTTGAAGGAGCCATGGGTGAAGTGCCGGTGGAAACCGATCGTGATGCCGTGGCAGCCGAGGTAGTAGAAGAAGACCAGCAGACCGAGGTCCAGCCAGCTCACCCCCCACCCCCACGCCAGCGGCACGGCCGCGAGCAGCGCGACGAACGGGACGGTGATGAAGAGCAGCAGCGTGATCTGCTCGACGGACCGCTTCTTCTCCCCGCCGAGCGTGGCGGAGGGAAGCTGCGCGGCCGAGGACTCGGGGGTCGACTTCGGGGCGTTGTCGATCACATCGGAGCTTGGGGTCATGGGCGTCCCCTGTGGGGTCGAGGGTGGTGGCGGGGGTGCCGCGGGGGCCGGGAACCGAGTCGCTCCCTACGGTTCCGTAACCTACGGCGTCGTAAGTATGGCAGCGCGTCGCCCGGCGGCAAGAGCCCGAGAGTCTGCGCGTCCGCGTGGACACCTATCCTTGGAGTCGGTCGGACAGCGCGGTCCGCTCTGTTTATTTCCCGGATGTCCGGCCCGTATGCGGCAGCCGCCGCGCGAGACGCCGTCCGGGTTCCCTCCCAGACGAGCTTCAACACTGCAAGGAGCCGCACCTGTGAGCAGTGCCGACGACCAGACCACGACGACCAGCAGCGAGCTGCGCGCCGACATCCGCCGGCTGGGTGATCTCCTCGGCGAGACCCTGGTGAGGCAGGAAGGCCCCGAGCTGCTGGAGCTCGTCGAGAAGGTCCGCCGCCTCACCCGAGAGGACGGCGAGGCCGCCGCCGAGCTGCTGCGTGGCACGGAACTGGAGACCGCGGGCAAGCTGGTCCGCGCCTTCTCCACCTACTTCCACCTGGCCAACGTCACCGAGCAGGTGCACCGCGGCCGGGAACTGCGCGCCAAGCGCGCCGCCGAGGGCGGCCTGCTCTCGCGCACGGCGGACCGGCTCAAGGACGCCGACCCCGAACACCTGCGCGAGACCGTGCGGCACCTCAATGTGCGCCCCGTCTTCACCGCGCACCCCACCGAGGCCGCCCGCCGCTCCGTCCTCAACAAGCTCCGGCGCATCGCCGCGCTCCTGGACACCCCGGTCATCGAGTCCGACCGGCGCCGCCTCGACACCCGGCTGGCCGAGAACATCGACCTCGTCTGGCAGACCGACGAACTGCGCGTCGTCCGCCCCGAACCGGCCGACGAGGCCCGCAACGCCATCTACTACCTCGACGAACTGCACGCCAACGCCGTCGGCGACGTCCTGGAGGACCTCACCGCGGAACTGGAGCGCGTCGGCGTCCAGCTCCCCGACGACACCCGCCCGCTGACCTTCGGCACCTGGATCGGCGGCGACCGCGACGGCAACCCCAACGTCACCCCCCAGGTCACCTGGGACATCCTCATCCTCCAGCACGAGCACGGCATCAACGACGCCCTGGAGATGATCGACGAGCTGCGCGGCTTCCTGTCGAACTCCATCCGCTACACCGGCGCGACGCCCGAACTGCTGGAATCCCTCCAGGCCGACCTCGAGCGCCTGCCCGAGATCAGCCCCCGCTACAAGCGGCTCAACGCCGAGGAGCCCTACCGGCTCAAGGCCACCTGCATCCGGCAGAAGCTGGAGAACACCAAGCAGCGCCTCGCCAAGGGCACCCCGCACGAGCCCGGCCACGACTACCTCGGCACCGGCGAACTGCTGGCCGACCTCGTGCTCATCCAGACCTCCCTGCGCGAGCACCGCGGCGCCCTGTTCGCCGACGGCCGGATGGACCGCACCATCCGCACCCTGTCCGCCTTCGGCCTCCAGCTCGCCACCATGGACGTCCGCGAGCACGCCGACGCCCACCACCACGCCCTCGGCCAGCTCTTCGACCGGCTCGGCGAGGAGTCCTGGCGGTACGCGGACATGCCCCGCGACTACCGCGCCCGGCTGCTCGCCAAGGAGCTGCGCTCCCGCAGGCCGCTGGCCCCCACCCCGGCGCCCGTCGACGCGGCCGGCGAGAAGACCCTCGGCGTCTTCCAGACCGTCAAGCGGGCCCTGGAGGTCTTCGGACCCGAGGTCATCGAGTCCTACATCATCTCCATGTGCCAGGGCGCCGACGACGTCTTCGCCGCCGCCGTCCTCGCCCGCGAGGCCGGCCTGATCGACCTGCACGCCGGCTGGGCCAAGATCGGCATCGTGCCGCTGCTGGAGACCACCGACGAGCTCAAGGCCGCCGACACCATCCTGGAGGACATGCTCTCCGACCCGTCCTACCGGCGCCTGGTCGCGCTGCGCGGCGACGTCCAGGAGGTCATGCTCGGCTACTCCGACTCCTCCAAGTTCGGCGGCATCACCACCAGCCAGTGGGAGATCCACCGCGCCCAGCGCCGCCTGCGCGACGTCGCCCACCGCTACGGCGTCCGGCTGCGCCTCTTCCACGGCCGCGGCGGCACCGTCGGCCGCGGCGGCGGCCCCACCCACGACGCGATCCTCGCCCAGCCCTGGGGCACCCTGGAGGGCGAGATCAAGGTCACCGAGCAGGGCGAGGTCATCTCCGACAAGTACCTCATCCCGTCGCTGGCCCGCGAGAACCTGGAACTGACGGTCGCCGCCACCCTCCAGGCCTCCGCCCTGCACACCGCGCCCCGCCAGTCCGACGAGGCGCTGGCCCGCTGGGACGCCGCCATGGACGTCGTCAGCGACGCGGCCCACAGCGCCTACCGCCGCTTCGTCGAGGACCCGGACCTGCCGACGTACTTCCTCGCCTCGACGCCCGTGGACCAGCTCGCCGACCTGCACCTGGGCTCGCGGCCCTCCCGCCGCCCCGGCTCCGGCGTCTCGCTCGACGGACTGCGCGCCATCCCCTGGGTGTTCGGCTGGACCCAGTCCCGCCAGATCGTCCCCGGCTGGTTCGGCGTGGGCTCCGGTCTGAAGGCGCTGCGGGAAGCAGGCCTGCGGCAGGAAGGGGACACTGTGCTCGACGAGATGTACGAGCAGTGGCACTTCTTCCGGAACTTCATCTCCAACGTCGAGATGACCCTCGCGAAGACCGATCTGCGGATCGCCCGCCACTACGTCGACACCCTCGTCCCCGACGAGCTCAAGCACGTCTTCGCCACCATCGAGGCCGAGCACGAGCTGACCGTGCGCGAGGTCCTGCGGATCACCGGCGAACAGGAACTGCTGGACGCCCAGCCCGTCCTCAAGCAGACCTTCAGCATCCGCGACGCCTACCTGGACCCGATCTCCTACCTCCAGGTCGCCCTGCTCAAGCGCCACCGCGACGCCGCCGCGGCCGGCGAGGAGGCCGACCCGCTGCTGGCCCGCGCGCTGCTGCTCACCGTCAACGGTGTCGCGGCGGGCCTGCGCAACACCGGCTGACCCCGGCGCAGGCCGCGGATCGCGCTGATCACGCAGACAGAAGACGGCGCCCCTGTCCCGTACGAGACGTACGGGACAGGGGCGCCGCCCCTTTTCAGCCGCCCGCGTCAGCCCTGCCGGGCCCCGCGACGGCGGAACGCCAGGAAGCCGCCCGCGGCCAGCAGCACGGCGGCCACACCGGACAGCAGCCCCACCGGAGCGCCGCTGCCGGTCTCGGCGAGGTCACCCCCGGCGCCGCCCTGCCCGGACGGGGAGGAGGAAGCGCCCGGCACGGCCCCGCCGCCCTCGGAGGCGCCCGCGGACACGCTCGGAGCGGCCGACGGCGCCCCGGACGCCCCGGCGGTCGCCGACGGCGTGGCGGACGGCGTGGCGGACGGCGTCGTACCGGGCTGCTCGTCCTCCTCGGCGCAGTCCGTCCAGAACACCTTGTGCTTGGCGGCGCCGTTCTCGCCGTCGAAGTTCCAGAAGAGCTTGTAGTGGCCGTCGGGCAGCGACAGATCGGCGGTGCGGCCGTGGCCCTCGCCGTCCAGGGCGAGCGAGCCGGACTTCACCGTCTCGCCCTTGACGCCGGCCGTCGGCGCCCACGCCTCGATGTGCCAGTCCACCCGCTGGCCGGCGTCGAAGCCGAAGGCGTCCAGGTAGAAGGTGCACACGTGCGGTTCGTTCTTGCGCAGCTCCTCACCGGTGGCCGCGTCATGGATCTTGACGGTGCCGTTGTCGCCGCCGGTGGCGGGCGCGGTGGCGTGGGCGGCGGGGGACAGGAGCAGCGCTGCTGCGGCGACGGCGGACACCGCGCCGGCGCGAGGGAGGGTTCGCATGAAGCAGTCCATCTTCGAGTGACGAGCGGGGAAGATGTGGAGGGGGCGGCTCAGCTTCCGGCAGGGCCCGATGACGGATCAAGCACGATCAGGCAACGCACAGGCTCTCCACAGTGTGGAGAACGGTGAAAGGGGGTCACACGGTTACGAACGCGGCCGAGATCAGCGCGATCCCCGCGCCCGCCAGCACCCACGCCGCCCGCGTCCGGCGCAGCCCGCCCGCCACCACGACCGACGCCAGCAGCAGCGCACCGCCCAGCGGCACCCACGCGTAGAGCACCCCGGCCGGCCCGGAACGCACCGCCTCGGCGCCACCGGGCTTCATCACCACCGTGTACGTGCGTCCCTCCCGCACCGCGGCCGAGTTCTCGACGACCACCCGGGTCCTGGCCCGCGAACCCACCGAGAGCGGCGCGTACGGCCCCGCGCAGGTGTCACCGTCGCAGCGTCTCACCTCGACCGTCCCGCTCTCCCGCCCCTTGGTGAGCATCACGTACTGGGCGGAACCCCAGGAGGCCCACACCCCGGCGATCAGGATCAGCACCGTGAGCACACTCATCGCCGCGAAGCGACCGAACCGCAGCACGGCGCCCGCTCCCTGACTGGAGACGACCGCAGAAGGCATGGCCGCGATCTTTGGCCATGCCTGCACGGTCGGTCAACTCGGGTGGGGGAAACGTCAGGAGTTGTACGTCCCCTGCGCCCGCTCCAGCCCCTCGATCACCAACGTCTCCACCGCGTCCGCCGCCCGGTCCACGAACCAGTCCAACTCCTTGCGCTCCGCCGACGAGAAGTCCTTCAGCACGAAATCCGCGACCTGCATCCGCCCCGGCGGCCGCCCGATCCCGAACCGCACCCGGTGATAGTCCGGCCCCATCGCCTTCGTCATCGACTTCAGACCGTTGTGCCCGTTGTCACCGCCGCCCAGCTTCAGCCGCAGCGCCCCGTAGTCGATGTCCAGCTCGTCGTGGACCGCGACGACATGGCCCACCGGCACCTTGTAGAAGTCCCGCAGCGCGTTCACCGGACCACCCGACAGGTTCATGAACGACATCGGCTTCGCCAGGACCACCCGCCGCCCGGCCGGCCCCACCGGACCGATCCGCCCCTCGACGACCTGCGCCTGCGCCTTGCCCGCCCGCTTGAACCTGCCCCCGACCCGCTCCGCCAGCAGATCCGCCACCATGAACCCCACGTTGTGCCGGTTCATCGCGTACTCCGGCCCCGGATTGCCCAGCCCCACGATCAGCCAGGGGGCACCCGCATCGGTCGTCACGTCCATCTCTCCTTGATACGCGCCAGCCGCTGCCCCCACGGAGAACCCTCCGGGGAACAGCGGCTGACGAAACGGCGATGCTGAGGATCAGGCCTCGGCGGACTCTCCGGCGCCCTCGGCGGACTCCTCGCCCTCCGCGGCCTCCTCCGCCTGCGCGGCCAGCACCTGAAGAACGACAGCGTCGTCCTCGACGGCCAGCTTGGTGCCGTTCGGGAGCTTGATGTCCTTGGCGAGGATAGAGGCACCGGCCTCCAGGCCCTCGACGGACACCGTCACGGTCTCCGGAATGTGCGTGGCCTCGGCCTCGACCGGAAGCGCGTTCAGCACGTGCTCCAGCAGGTTGCCACCCGGCGCCAGCTCGCCCTCGGCGACGACCGGGATCTCGACCGTGACCGTCTCGCCGCGCTTGACCAGCTGCAGGTCCACGTGCTCCAGGAAGCCCTTCAGCGGGTCACGCTGCACGGCCTTCGGAATCGCCAGCTCCTGCGACTTGCCGTCGATGTCCAGCGAGATCAGCACGTTCGGCGTACGCAGCGCCAGCAGCAGCTCGTGACCCGGCAGGGTCAGGTGCAGCGGGTCGGAACCGTGACCGTAGAGAACACCGGGAACCTTGTTGTCACGGCGGATACGGCGGGCGGCGCCCTTGCCGAACTCGGAACGCGTCTCGGCGGTGAGCTTCACCTCGGACATGATCATCACTCCTCGTAAAAGGCGGAACGGACGGGTTACCCGGCCACGAACGGCCTGCTACGAAGAGCGCGTCGATAACGGACCACCGTACGCATGCGTACGGCCTCCCTCGCCGAGCAACTGCAACAGAGTACTCGGCGCGGGAGGCCGCACAAAAATCGATCAAGCAGAAGCGATCCGGCAGAACCGGAACACGCGACTCACTGCTCGTCGAACAGACTCGTCACCGAACCGTCCTCGAACACCTCACGCACCGCACGCGCGATCGTCGGCGCGATCGACAGCACCGTCAGCTTGTCCAGATCCTGGCTCAGCTCACCCGGCGTCGGCAGCGTGTTCGTGAACACGAACTCACTCACCCGCGAGTTCTTCAACCGGTCCGCCGCCGGACCCGACAACACACCGTGCGTCGCCGTCACGATGACGTCCTCCGCACCATGCGCGAACAACGCGTCCGCCGCCGCACAGATCGTGCCACCCGTGTCGATCATGTCATCGACCAGGACACACACCCGGCCCTTGACCTCACCCACGACCTCGTGGACGGTCACCTGATTCGCCACATCCTTGTCACGCCGCTTGTGCACGATCGCCAGCGGCGCACCCAGCCGGTCGCACCAACGGTCCGCCACCCGGACCCGACCCGCGTCCGGCGAGACCACCGTCAACTTCTCCCGGTCCACCTTCTGACCCACGTAGTCCGCCAGCAGCGGCAGCGCGAACAGGTGATCCACCGGACCGTCGAAGAAACCCTGGATCTGATCCGTGTGCAGATCCACCGTCAGGATCCGGTGCGCACCCGCGGTCTTCATCAGATCCGCGATCAGACGCGCCGAGATCGGTTCACGACCACGGTGCTTCTTGTCCTGCCGCGCGTAACCGTAGAACGGCACGATCACCGTGATGGAGCGAGCCGACGCACGCTTCAGCGCGTCGATCATGATCAGCTGCTCCATGATCCACTTGTTGATCGGAGCCGTGTGGCTCTGGATCAGGAAGCAGTCCGCGCCACGCGCCGACTCCTGATAACGGACATAGATCTCGCCATTGGCGAAGTCGAAGGCCTTCGTCGGGACAACCCCGACACCCAGCTGGTGGGCGACCTCCTCGGCAAGCTCGGGGTGGGCGCGGCCGGAGAAGAACATCATCTTCTTCTCGCCGGTCGTCTTGATCCCGGTCACAGCACTTTCTCCTCAGAGATGTCTCAGCTGGATGTGGACACAACGTCTCGGCAGCTGGGCGAGAACCGTCGTCTCAGCTGGTGGGGTGCGGGTGTGCACTTATCACGGTACGCCGTCCCAGACGCACCTGTTTCCGGTCAGCCTTCGCCTTCCGGCTCCCGGGACGCCGCCTCAGCCGCCTTCGCCGCCGCGCTTCCCGGACGCTTACGAGCCACCCAACCCTCGATATTCCGCTGCTGACCACGGGCCACGGCCAGCGAGCCGGGGGGCACATCCTTCGTGATCACCGAGCCGGCAGCCGTGTACGCGCCGTCCCCGATGGTGACAGGAGCCACAAACATGTTGTCCGAACCGGTACGGCAGTGCGAGCCGACCGTCGAATGATGCTTCTCCTGACCGTCATAGTTCACAAACACACTCGCGGCACCAATGTTCGAATACTCGCCGATCGTCGCATCCCCGACATACGACAGATGCGGCACCTTCGTACCCTCACCGATCGACGCGTTCTTCGTCTCCACGTACGTCCCGATCTTGCCCTTGCGCCCCAACCGCGTCCCCGGACGCAGATAGGCGAACGGACCCACCGACGCATCCGCCCCGACCGTCGCATCATCGGCCACCGTAGTGTCCACCCGCGCCCCCGCACCGACCCGAGTGTCCCGCAGCCGGCTGTTCGGACCGACCTCACACCCCTCGGCCAGATGAGTGGCACCCTCCAACTGCGTCCCCGGATGCACCAGCACGTCCCGCTCGAACGTCACCGTCACATCCACCCACGTAGACGCCGGATCCACCACCGTCACACCGGCCAGCATCGCCTCTGCCAGCAGCCGATCGTTCAGAATCCGCCGAGCCTCCGCCAACTGCACCCGGTTGTTGATCCCCGCGATCTCCCGATGATCACCGGCCACCGAAGCACCCACCCGGTGCCCCGCCTCCCGCAGGATCCCGAGCACATCCGTCAGATACTCCTCGCCCTGACTGTTGTCCCGCCGGACCTTCCCCAGCGCCTCCGCCAGCAGCCGCCCGTCGAACGCGAACACCCCGGAATTGATCTCCCGGATCGCCCGCTGCGCCTCCGAGGCGTCCTTGTGCTCCACGATCGCCGTCACGGCACCCGTGGACTCGTCCCGCACGATCCGGCCGTACCCGGTCGCGTCCGGGACCTCGGCGGTCAGGACGGTGACCGCGTTGCCGTCCTCGGAGTGCGTCCGCGCGAGGCCTGCCAGCGTGGCGCCGGTCAGCAGGGGAGTGTCGCCGCAGACCACCACGACGGTCCCGTCGACGCCGCCGCCCAGCTCCTCCAGGCCCATCCGGACCGCGTGCCCGGTGCCGTTCTGCTCGGCCTGCACGGCGGTCCGCACGTCCGGCGCGACCTCGGCGAGATGCGCGGTCACCTGCTCTCGCGCGTGCCCGACCACGACGACCAGATTCTCCGGCTCCAACTCACCGGCCGCGGCCAGCACATGACCCACGAGACTGCGACCGCAGAGCTCGTGCAGGACCTTGGGTGTGGCCGACTTCATACGGGTGCCCTCACCCGCTGCGAGTACGACGACGGCTGCCGGGCGAATGGCGCTCACGGGATGCCCTTCGGCTGTGGACGGGGTGTGGACAACCGCAGGATACCGGGGGTGTTTGGGGGTGACATGGGAGCGGGCCCTGACTTGGCTGTTGGCAGTCAGGGCCCGAACGGTGGATCTGTGTTCTGTGAGCTCCCGGAGAAGGATTCGAACCCTCATTCAACGGACCAAAACCGTTTGTCCTGCCCTTAGACGATCCGGGATGGTTTGCGCATTATGTCCGATTCTGTTGATCGGCCTCGTGCGCAGACCCAACTATGCCGTACCAGGAGCCCTCGATGCGACGGTACAAGTCGGCCCCCTTCAGGACTTTGATCACCAAGCAGCCTCGGTACGAATCGCCGACGTTCTTCCGGATCGTCCTCGGGTTGTGCTTTTTGAGGGTCGTCTTGTTGAACGCGGAGCGATCGGCGCCGACCAGGCCGGCCCAGTAGCGCTCGGCGCCCGCCACGTCCGCGTTCTCGTGGATCATGACGGTGAAGCGCAGCCGCTCGCGCTCCACCGCGAGAAGGTCGAGCCAGGCGAGGAAGACCCGGATGACCCCGGGGTCGCTGTTGACGAAGGTGACGTTCTCCCGCCGGTCGTACGGCTTGTCCTTGCTGCCCTCCGCCCAAAGCAGGCTCACTCCGACCAGGAACAGTTCGCGGGCCGAGAGGCTGCCGACAGCCCGCTCGGCTGCTTCCTTCGTCCGTTGCCGCTCCTCGTCGCGAATCCTGAGCCTCTCTCCCCAGCCCTTCCGGGCGATCGCCGACGCCTTCTGCCGGCTGCGCCTGCGCTCGGGCTTCGGCAGGTCCCGTACCCATAGGGAGATCGAACTCTTGGAGCACCCCAGCTCCAGCTGGATGCGGTCGTACGTCCAGCCCTGGAGCCGGAGTTCCCTCGCCCTCTCGCGCAGGTCGTCCCTCGCGTTGGGCCGCTTCGTCCACTCCGGGGCCGGCTCGCCCTCCAGGAGGCGGTTGAGGAGGTCGTTGTTGTCGATGTGCAGTCGGTCCCTGATCTGGCGCCTGCTGTGCCCCGTGCGCCGCAGGGCGACCGCCTGCTCGCGCAGGGTCTCCATGTCGGCGTGCTTGCCGTTGGTATGTGCCATACGCATACCGTCCGATCGGAATGGTGGGTTCCGGGATCGAACGGGCGGGGTTCAGCAGTTCGAGGGATTCCGGTGGGTTTCGTTGTTATTCGATTACGGAGTGTGGTGTCGGCCGCTCGGCAAAACTCGCCGGAAAAGCCGGGGGCGCCGCCCGTAGGCTGGAGGCATGACCACGACGGGGGATGACCGCACGGAGGCCCGTTCGGGGCCTCTGTGGTGGGAGAGGTGGCGCGGTGCGGTGCTCGACGGCGGCCTCGCGCTGCTGTCGGCGCTGGAGTGCGGGGTGGAGGGGTATCCCTTCGCGCAGGACGCGGGGATACCGGTGGCCGCGGGGGTGGTGTTCGGGGTTCTCGCGGGCTCGACGCTGCTGTTGCGCCGTAGGTGGCCGATCGTGGTGGTGCTGGTGTCGATCGCGATCGCGCCGGCCCAGATGGGGCTGCTGCTGACGGTCGTGGGCCTGTACACGCTCGCCGCGTCGGAGCTGCCGCGCCGGATCATCGCGGCGCTGGCGGGGATGTCGCTGCTGGGCACGCTGGTGGTGACGTTCGTCCGGGCGCATCAGGGGATGTCGCGCGGGGAGATGGGGCTGAGCCTCGGGGACTGGTTCGTGCCGTTCATCTCGATCACCGCGTCGCTGGGGGTGACGGCTCCGCCGTTGCTGCTGGGGCTGTACGTGGGGGCGCGGCGGCGGCTGATGGAGAGTCTGCGGGAGCGGGCGGACAGTCTGGAGCGGGAGCTTCAGCTGCTCGCGGAGCGGGCGGAGGAGCGGGCCGAGTGGGCGCGCAACGAGGAGCGGACGCGGATCGCGCGGGAGATGCACGACGTGGTGGCGCACCGGGTGAGTCTGATGGTGGTGCACGCGGCGGCGTTGCAGGCGGTGGCGCGGAAGGATCCGGAGAAGGCGGTGAGGAACGCCGCGCTGGTGGGGGACATGGGGCGGCAGGCGCTGACCGAGCTGCGGGAGATGCTCGGGGTGCTGCGTACGGGGGACGGGGTGCGGCGGGAGCGGGCGTCGGTGCCGTTGGCGGCGGTGGGTGCGGCGGCTGCCGCGGCGGCCTCGCGGGCGGTGGACGAGGACGGGGTGCCGGGGGAGGGGCCGTGTCTGTCGGAGCTGGACGAGTTGATCGGGCAGTCGGCGGCGGCGGGGATGGTCGTGGATCTGTCGGTGGAGGGGGAGGCGCGGGGGTACGCGCCGGAGGTGGAGCAGACGGCGTACCGGGTGGTGCAGGAGGCGTTGACGAACGTGCACAAGCACGCGGCCGGGGCGAAGACGCATGTGCGGTTGGCGCATCGGTTGTCGGAGATCGCGATGCAGGTGGAGAACGAGCCGCCGCCGGAGGTGTCGTCGGCGTCGTCGGCCCGGTTGCCGTCGGGGGGCAATGGGCTGGTGGGGATGAAGGAGCGGGTCGTCGGGCTCGGCGGGGTGTTCGTGTCCGGGCCGACGGACGCGGGGGGTTTTCGGGTGTCCGCGGTGATTCCGGCGGCGTAAGGCCTACGTGACCGGCTTGGTCTGCGTGACCGGTGTGGCCTGGGTGGCCTGCGTGACCGGTGTGGCCGTCGGTGTGTGGCGGGTGCGGGGTTGGCGTCGTGTGTCTGTGCCCGGGTGTTCAGCCGGCCGTCAGTCGTACGGGTTCGAGGCCGGCGACGAGGGTGGTGAGGGCGTGGTCGATGTCGGGGCCGAGGTACCAGTCGCCGGTGTGGTCGAGGGCGTAGACGCGGCCTTCGGTGTCGATGGCGAGGAGGGTCTGGGTGTCGGTCTCGGCGCCGAGGGGGCTGACCTCGGTGTCGAGGGCGCGGCCGAGGTCGCCGAGGGTGCGGGCCATGTGGAGGCCGTGCAGGGGGTCGAGGTGGAGCGCGGCGGGGGCGAGCTGGCGGCCGGGGCCGGTGGGGTTGATGTGGAGGCCGCCGAATTCGGCCCAGGCTTCGACGGCGGCGGGGAAGACGGCGTGGCGGTGGCCGGCGGGTGAGCTGTGTTCGCGCAGGGCGTCGGCCCAGATCTCGGCCTGTTTGATGTCCCAGCGTCCGGGCTGCCAGCCGGCGTCGCGCAGGGCGGCGTCGACGGGGACGGAGAAGCGGGTGGTCGAGGTGCGGTCGGCGTGCATCTGCCTTCAGTCGTCTGTTCGGTGGTGTGGTGCGGCGTCGTGGGTGGGTCGCCGCGGCTCAGCCGTCGGTTGCCGCGGGGTCGACGACGCGGACGCCGAAGTGGGCGCTGAGGGCGGTGCAGGCGCGGCAGGGGGTGGCGAAGCTGCCGTGCAGGGGGTCGCCGTCCTCGCGGATACGGCGGGCGGTGAGCTTGGCGTGCTTGAGGGCTTTGCGGGCTTCGCCGTTGGTCATGGGTCTGCGGGCGGCGCGCTTGCTGCGGGCGGCGTCGGCGGCGGAGAGGTGGCGTGAGATGAGGATGGTCTCGGCGCAGCGGCCGGTGAAGCGGTCGCGCTGGGCGCTGGTGAGGGTGTCGAGGAAGTCCTGGACGAGGGGGTGCAGTGCCGGTGGCTGGTCGCCGCGGGCGGCGGTGCCGGTGAGGGTGGCGCCGCGGACGGAGAGTGCGGCGGCGACGGTGGGGAGTATGCCGTCGCGGCGGTGGAGCAGGGTGGGTGCGTGGTGGTCGCCGGTGGCGCTCCAGCCGATGCGGGGGTCGCCGGAGGCGCCGGTGTGCGGTCCCGTTTGCGTCGCGTTCATGATCGTGTTTCCCCTCCCGTGCAGCCCCCCGGCGGACACAGAGTGCCAAATGCCGTGGCGGGTGGGGAAGCTGGGGCGGCGCGACACGCCTGTTCGGGGGCGGGCTGTCACGGTGTGGTGACGCGGGGTCAGGGGTGCGGGTGCCGGGACGGGTGGTCTGCGGGCCGGGTGCGGAAGGGGGGCGTCCGGTGGTGCGAGGTGCCGTGACCGGCGCCGGTGACCGCTTTCCCCGTACCGCATAGGCTGTCGACACCGCGCCGCGCGCGGTCGGTGTGCCCGGGACAGGGGTGCGTCGGAGCAGAGAAGTCGATACGGGGCGTAGTGGCCGGAGTCGGTCGTTACGGGTCGTACAGAGTGCCGCAGGGGGCAACCGCCATGACGACAGGTCGGCTCGGGCTCGGGGCACCTCCCGGCCGCCAGGCCGGGGGACAAGCCGCGCCGCCGAACGCGGCCTACGCCGGGCAGGTCGTGCATTTCCCGGATCCGGTCCGGGCGGCCCGTCATCCGAGAGGGGTGCGGGTGGACGAGCACGGCTACCCCGACTTCTCGCCCTACGCGCGGGCTGCGGCGGAGATCGCGGATCCGCCGGAGGGTTTCGGTGTCGATGAGCTGCGGCTGACGGACTACGTCTCGGCGAACGCGGCGCTGGCGGCTTCCGGGCACGATCTGTGGGACACGGTGCCTGCGGTGGCGACGCCGCACGGCTGGACGTGGCACCACGCGGCCGGGACGCGGCGGCTGGAGCTGGTGCCGGTCGAGGTGAAGGCGCTGCTGCGGCATCACGGCGGTATCGCGACGGCTGTGGTGGACCAGAACAAGCGGGGCACGCGGCCGCTCCAGGAGACGCGTCCGGCGCACTTCGGGCTGCCGAAGTCGGGTGTGGCGGTGAGCGAGGCGCAGGTGCAGGGCGTCGAGGAGGATTTGGGATACCGGCTGCCGGGCGCCTATCGGTCGTTCCTGAAGGCGGCGGGTGGCTGCGCGCCGGTCGGGACCGCGCTCGACGCCGAGCTGGGGCTGCTGATCGACCAGCCGTTCTTCACGGTGCGGGACGAGGCGGCGGTCAACGACCTCGTGTACGTCAACAAGTGTCTGCGTGACCATCTGACCAAGGACTACCTGTGCGTGTCGTTCGTGCAGGGCGGTCTTTTGGCCGTGAAGGTGCGGGGCGAGCGGATCGGTTCGGTGTGGTTCTGCGCGTACGACGACGCGCGGGACGTGGACCCGTCGTGGGCGCCGGCCGAGCGGGTGGAGCGGCTGCTGCTGCCGTGCGGGGAGGACTTCGACGCCTTCCTGTCGCGGCTCGCGGGGTCTCCGCCGGAGCTGGAGACGGTGGCCGATCTGATGGTCGACGGTGGTTTCGCGCGAGCGGTGCCGGTGGCGTCGGTGCCCGCGCCGTCGGTGGGGGAGTGAGCTGACGATGGTGACGTTCGCGCAGGCGCAGGAGCGCGCCGAGGAGTGGATCAACGGTGAGCTGCCCGCGTACCAGCACCGTGAGGTGCGGGTGCGGGAGTTCGACCTGGGGTTCGTGGTGTGGGCCGAGGACCGTGCCGACGGGCCGCGTTCGGACGGCGGCGCGCAGCGGTTGGTCATCGCTCGCGACAGCGGCGACGCCACGCTGTGGCCTGGGCTGCCGGTGGGCGAGGTGATCCGCCGGTACGAGGAGGAGTACGGCCGTTCCGACGCGGAGCCGGAGCCCGTGGCCGGGCCGGCGGCGCGGGTGGATCTGAACCAGACGTCGTTCCTGCTGAGTCCGCCGGAGTGGTTGCAGGAGGCGGCGGACAAGCTGGGGATCCCGGACCGGCGGGAGACGTCCGGGCGGGGTGTGTCGTCCGAGGGGGCGGCGGACGCGGTGCCCGCGGACGCGGTGCCTTCCGACGCGGTGCCTTCGGACGCGGTGCCTGCTGCGGGCGCCGGGCCCTCGGACGCGGTGCCTTCCAGTGCTGTGCCCTCCGATGCCGTGCCTTCCGGTGCCGTGCCCTCCGGTGCCGTGCCCGCCGGTTCGGCCGCTCCTGGGGTGCCCGCCGTGGGTGCTCCGCCCGTCGCCGGTGGCTTTCCGCCGGCCGGTGGTCCCGGGGCCGAGCTGCCGCAGACGCAGGCCGGGATTCCGGGGAGCGCGTCGGTGACGGGGGCGCCGGGTCCGGTGCCCGGGGTGCCCGGTGTGCCGCCGGGGGCGACTCCCTGGGCCGGGACCGACACCAACGCCGATGCCGGTGAGGACCGTTCGGTGCCGCTACCGGAGACCGTGTTCGCGCCGCCGCTGAGCGGCACCGACGACGAACCGCCGCCGCCGGCGGTGGTGCCGGACGCGAAGACGGCACTGATGTCGGGCGGCAGCCGGCTTCCGCCCACGGCGGTCGCGCCGGCGCTCACGGATCCGCATGCGGCCGGGGCGCACGGCGGGACCGGTGGGACCGGTGGGACCGGTGGGACCGGTGGGACCCGTGGGGCCGGGGCGCAGGGTGCTCCTGGCCTGCCGGGCACACCGCCTCCTCCGTCCGTCCCCGCGGCGCCCGTTCCCGGTGCGCCGCAGGGCAGCACGCCCCCGCCGGGTGCGCCCTCCCACGGTCACCCGCAGCCGGGCGGCGCGCAGCCGCTGCCGCCGAACGCCGGGGACATCGCCGACGCCGCCACGAGCAAGGCGGCCCCGCCGCCGCGACGCGGCCGGGTCGGCGGTGCGACGCCGCCGCCTCCGCCGGGCACTCCGGGGACGCCGGGCGCGCGTCCGGGCAGCACGCCCCCTCCGCCGGGCGCGCCGGGCACTCCGGGTACTCCGGCGGGCGGTGCGTACGTGCCCACTCAGCTCGTCTCGGCTCTCGGTCCCGACGGACCGGGCGGACCGGGCGGACCGGGCGGACCGGGCGCGCCGCAGCCTCCGGGCGTACCGGGTGCTCCCACGCCTCCGGGTCCGCCCGGCGTTCCCAACACCCCCGGTGGCACGCCTCCGGGCGGTGTCCATCACGCCGCCACGATGCTGGCCGACCCCTCGCAGCTGGGGCCGGGCGGTCCGGGCATGCCGCAGCCTCCGGGCGCTCCGGGCGCGCCTCAGCCGCCCGGTGCTCCGGGTGCTCCGGGTGCTCCTGGCGTTCCTGGCGCTCCCGGCGCCGTGCATCACGCGGAGACGATGCTGGCCGGTCCTCCCGTGGCCGGACCGGGCGCGCCTCCGCCGCCGCAGGCCCCGGGCGCACCCGGTGTCCCCGGTGCCCCCGGTGTTCCGGGTGCCCATCAGCCGATGCCGCCCGCGCCGGGTCAGCCTCTGCCGGGTCAGCCCGTGCCGGGTGCGCAGCCTCCGGCGTACGGCTATCCGCAGCAGGGGCAGCCGACGGTCGGCCCGGGCTATCAGGCCGTGTTGCGCTACCGCGCGCAGGACGGTTCGGAGCAGCAGCTGATCCGGCGTTCGGCACCGGGCACGCCGCACCCGGAGTGGCAGATCTTCCATGAGCTGCGGGCGATGAACGTGCCGCCGGACCAGGTGCTGGAGCTGCACACCGAGCTGGAGTCGTGCGAGCTGCCGGGTGCGTACTGCGCGCGGATGATCCGGGAGCAGTGGCCGCAGGCGCGGATCACGAGCATCGCGCCGTACGGCACGGATCACGCGAGCCGGCAGCAGGGCATGCGGCAGCTGCTGGTGCACCAGGGCGAGTTGCATCAGGTGGCGGACGGTCCCGCGCGGCCCGCGCCGGTGCGGGCGCCGTTGCCGCCGGTGCAGCCCGCGCCGCCGATTCCGCCGGAGGGCGTGGCGCAGGAGCTGGCGGCGGCGTTCGGGCCGGGGGTCTTCCGGTTCGAGCAGGTCGCGGTGTCCCGGCAGGGCGTGCCGCCGATCGTGGCGCACACCTTGATGGTGGCCGGTCTGCCGCTCGACATGGGGCCGTTCTTCTGGGCGCAGGCCCAGCCGGGGCGCCCAGTGCCGACCCTCGCCGAACTGGCGCAGGAGCGTGGTGTGCAGCCGGCCGCGGACGCGGGTTCCTACCTGGTCATGGGAAGCGACTTCGGCAGGGCGATCTGCGTGCAGTACGGCACGGCGAACATCGTCGCCGTGCCCGTGGAGGCGGGGCCGGGCGGTGCGCCGGTGCCGCCGCAGTTCGTGAACACCGGTCTGCCGGAGTTCGTGCGCTGCCTGGCGCTGCTCGGGCGGATGTGGCGGCTGCGGTTCGGGCTGAACCAGGAGCAGGCGGGCCGCTGGACCGTCGACTTCCAGGCGCAGCTGGCCGCCCTCGACCCGGCGGCGCTCGGTTCGCCGGAGAGCTGGTGGTCGGTGCTGCTGGAGCAGATGTGGGACGGACTGCTGTGACCGCACGGGCGGCGCGGGCCGCCTGACGGAGTGTGAGGAGGGGCCTGGCCCGGTCGGACGACCGGGCCAGGCCCCTTTCGTGTGTCCGTGCCGTCCGTTACCTGTGCCCGGAGTGTCGCGTTATGCACACTTCCATCCGATCCATCAAGATGTCCGCGCAATCGAAAAAAAACGAAATCGTGCAAATGTCGTGTCGCGTGGTCGGCGGAGAGGGGTCCCGGGATGAGCAGCGCATCGGAGTCACCACACGGGTTCGTGGCCGTCCGGGGGCGCGGCTACCGCCCCCGACAGGTCGACAGGTTCACCACGGCGCTCAGCGAGGAGCGCGACGCCGCCTGGGAACGCGCCGCCCGGCTGACCGTGCTAGCCAAGCAGATGGAGGCGGAGGCGGCGCGGTTGCGGGAGACGGTCGCCGCGCTTCCGCCGCAGACGTACGACTCCCTGGGCGAGCGCGCGCGGCGCCTGTTCCAGCTCGGGACGGAGGAGGCGGCCGCCGTGCGCGCCAGGGCGCGGCGTGAGGCGCAGGAGCAGGTGGCGCAGGCGGAGGAGTACGCCCTCAGCGTGCGCCGGGCGGCGCAGGAGGAGGCCGACGCGCTCCGCGCGGAGGCGGAGGAACGCGCCCGCCACCGGCTGCTCGCGGCGCGTGCCGAGGCCGACGAGATCCGAGTCGAGGCCCGGCGGGAGGTGAAGGAGAGCCGTTCCGAGGCGCTGGCCGCCCTGCGCGAGATGCGGCAGCGCACCGCCGCGCTCCTGGCCGAGGAGCAGAGCGAGTACGCCCAGCGGCTGGCCGCCGCCGACCGCGAGGCCATCGCCTGCGCCGCCGCGCTGGACGCCCACCACGCCCAGCAGTTCGCCCGTGCCGAGGCCGCGCTCGCCGACGCGGTGCGGGCCCTCGCCGACGCGGAGGAGTTCACCCGGCGCCGGCCACAGGAGGCGCACACGCGGGCCGCCGAGATCCTCGCCGAGGCACGGGTCCGCGAGGAGCACATCGCGCGCGACACCGAGCGGGTGCTGCGGGAGCACGGGGAGCGCTGGGACGACGTCCAGGCGCACATGTCTTCCGTGCGCAGCAGCCTGGCGGCGCTCACCGGCGGGCGGGCGCCGGTGGAGTGACGTCCGCGCCCGCGCGGCGCCCCCTCAGCCGCGCCTTCGCACCGCCCCCGCCAGGATCCACGCCTCCACCGCCTCGTACTGCCGCCGCTGTTCCTCCGCCCTCCGCCGGCCGGAGAGCACCGTTCCGAGCCAGCCGAAGGCGAAGCCGAGGGGGACCGAGACCAGGCCGGTCGTGGTGAACGGGAAGAAGTTGAAGTCCGCCTCGGGGAAGGCGGCGGTGGGGGAGCCGGAGACCAGGTTGGTGCCCGGGGTGAGGACGAGCACCGCGAGGGTGCCGCCGATGAGGGTGGCGAGCAGGCCGGCGCGGGTGTAGCGGCGCCAGAAGAGGCTGTAGACCAGCGCGGGCGCGAGGGCCGACGCGCCGAGGCTGAAGGAGAGCGTCACCAGCGGTTGCAGGCTGCGGTGCTGGACCAGCGTCGCGAGCACGATCGCCGGGACGCCGACCGCGAGGGCGCCGAGGCGGGCCAGCGTCATCTCGCGGCGGGCCGACATCTCCTGGAAGCGGGACGAGAACACGTCGTGCGCGAGGGAGTTGGCGCAGGCGAGGATCATGCCGGCGACGGAGGCGAGCACCGTCAGGAAGACGGCCGTGGCGACCGTGGTGAACAGGAACGTCTCCGCCGTCGACACCTTTGGCCCGAGCGCCGCCAGGGAGCCCAGCAGGAAGGCCGAGTTGCCCTGCGGGTCGGCCAGCGCGATCGCCTCCCGGCCGAGCAGCGCCGTGGCGCCCATCCCGACGACCGTGATGACCAGCACGAACACCGCCACACAGGACACCGCCCAGGACATCGACCGGCGTACCTGCGGCGCGCTGGAGGCGGTGTACATGCGCATGGTGACGTGCGGCAGGCAGGCGCCGCCGAGCACCACGCACAGCTGCGCGCTGATCATGTCGATGCGCGGGTACGGGCCGCCGGCGAACTCCAGCCCGGAGCTGAGGAAGTCGGCGCCGACGCCGCTCCTGTCCGCCGCCGCGTCGAACAGGGCGGCCGGGTTCCAGTCGAACCTGTTCAGGATCAGTACGGCGACGGCGCCGCCCGAGCCGAGCAGGATGACGATCTTCAGGATCTGGATGAGCGCGGTGCCCTTCATCCCGCCGATCGCCGCGTACGAGATCATCAGCGCGCCGAGCCCGACGATGCAGCCGGTCTTCACCTCGTCGCCGGAGAAGCCCAGGATGAACGCCAGGAGCTGTCCGGTGCCGGCGAGCTGCACCAGCATCAGCGGCAGCAGCGCGGCCAGGGTCACCAGGCACGCGGTGATCCGCACCGCGCGGCCGGGCATACGGCGTGCGAAGGCGTCGCCCATGGTGAACCGTCCCGCGTTGCGCAGCGGTTCGGCCAGCAGGAACATCAGCAGCATCAGCGACAGCGCGGTGCTCAGCGCCAGCACGATGCCGTCGTAGCCGTACAGCGCGATGACCCCGCCGGTGCCCAGCACGGTCGCGGCGGAGATGTAGTCGCCGGCGATCGCCAGGCCGTTGCGCATCGGGGACAGGGAGCTGTAGCCGGTGTAGAACTCGTCGAGGTCGTCGCGGTCGGGGCCGGTCATCACGCACAGCAGCAGGGTGATCGTCGCGATGGCGGTGAAGGCCACCAGGGACATGGTCTGCGCCGATTCATCGAACCCGGTCACCGCGCCGCCTCCCGCTTGGCGTCCAGCTCGGACTGCTTGCGGATGCGGTCCGCGAGCGGGTCGACGTAGCGCCGCGCGGTGTGCTCGTACAGCGCGATCGCCAGCCAGGTGACGGGCAGTTGCACGAGCGCCAGCAGCAGTCCGGCGGGCAGGCCGGCGGTGACGTCCGCGGTCATGAACGACGGCGCGAGCGCCGACAGCAGGAGGAACAGCGTGAAGTACCCCAGCGCGGTGAGGGTGGCGACCCTTCGCTGCCAGCGGTAGGCGCTGCGCAGGACGCGCAGATCGCTGTGGTGGCCGAGCGGCGCGTGGGCCGGCCGCCGTCGGCCGGTGGCCTCGGCCGCCGGGGCCGGGGGGAGCGGCTGCCACGGATAGGTCGGGTACGAGGGTGAGAGGTCGCCCGCGCGGTAGGGCGCGCGGGGTGTGCGGGGAGGTGGATGAGGGTCGGAGGACATCCCGGTGCTCCTTGCGTGGCTCGGGTCCGGCGGGGACCGCAGGGAGTGGGGGGCGGGTTGCGGGTGACGCACGCTACTCGGCGCACCGGGAGTGCGCGACGTTTTCACCAAACTGAGTGGTCGGTATGCGCTTACTTCGCCGATCCCGCGATGACCTGCGGTGTTACCCGCGTTAACCCTGGCTTTCGGCGAGCAGTTCCCGTCGGTGCAGGATCCCGGGACGGCCGCCGACGGTGAGGTCGCCGACCGCGGTGAAGCCGGTGCGCGCCAGGACGGTGCGGGACGCCACGTTGTCGAGGGTGGTGACGGCGGTGAGCGATCGCAGGCCGTACGCCGTGCCGGCCGCCGCGCACACCAGGCGTACGGCCGCCGTGGCCACGCCCCGGCCCGCGGCGCGCGCCGCCACGCGGTAGCCGAGTTCGGCCGAACCGTCCTCGACGTCGATCAGGTTGACCCGGCCGGCCGGCCGACCCTCCTCGTCCAGGACGACGTGGAAGTGGCAGATCCCGGCGTCCTGTTCGGCGAGCAGCGCGCGGTGGCGGTCGGTGAACTCGGCGAAGTAGGCGTCCCCGCGGTCCGGGATCGTCCGGGCGAAGTACTCGCGGTTCTCCCGCTCGAAGGCCAGCAGTGCGCCGGCGTGATCGGCGCGCAGCCGCTCCAAGGTCACCATGCGGCCCAGAGTATGACCGCGCGTCGGCCGCGGGCCCCCGGTTTTCCGGGGCCTCCAGGCAGGCTCGGCTCTCCGCTTTCCGGGGTACCGGCCGGCTCAGTTCTCCGCGAGCACCGGGAACCTGCGCGGCGCCAGCGTCAGCAGCACCAGGAAGGCCAGCGCCGCCGCCCCCGCCGCGCCGAGGTACACCGCGTGGACCGCGTCCGCGATCGCCCGCCTGGTCGCCTCGGACGCGGCGCCGCCGTCCAGGCCCCGGGCGACGGAGTCGAGGTCCCCGGCGTCGCCCAGCCGCGCGGCCAGCACCCCGTTGGCGACCGCGCCGAAGACGGCCGCGCCGATCGTCTGGCCGGTCTGCCGGCAGAACAGCACCGACGCGGTGGTCGTGCCGCGTTCCGCCCAGCCGACCGTCGACTGGACGCCGACGATCAGCGGCAGCTGGAAGAGGCCGAGCGCGGCCCCGAGCAGCAGCATCAGCAGCGCCGGCTGCCAGGCCGCGCCCGGATACGGCAGGAACGGGAACGCGAAGAGGATCAGCGCGGCCGTCCCGATGCCCAGCATCGCCGTGTGGCGGAAGCCGATCCTGCGGTAGACGTGCTGGCTGAACGCCGCCGAGACCGGCCAGCTGAGCGTCCACACCGACAGCACGAATCCGGCCGCGACCGGGCCGAGGCCGAGGACCGACTGGGCGTACGTCGGCAGGAACACCGTGGGTGCCACCATCAGCAGCCCCAGCGCGCCCAGCGCCAGGTTGACGGCGGCGATCGTGCGGCGCCGCCAGACCCATCCGGGGATGATCGGCTCCGCCGCCCGGCGTTCCACCAGCACCACCACCGCGACCAGCGCGAGCCCGGCGGCGAACAGCGCCACGGACGGCGCCGACAGCCACGGCCAGGCCACCCCGCCCTGTACCAGCGCGGTCAGCAGCACCCCGCCGCAGGCGAACACCGCCAGGGCGCCCGCCCAGTCCACGCGCGCGCGGGCCGCGCGTGCGCGCTCCGGCTCGTGCAGATGACGCACGATCAGCCAGAGCGCGAGTCCGCCGACCGGCAGGTTGACCAGGAAGATCCAGCGCCAGTCGGCGTAGGCGGCGAGCACCCCGCCCACACCGGGTCCGGCGACCGCCGACACCGCCCACACGGTGGACAGCTTCGACTGGATCCTGGGGCGCTCCTTGAGCGGGTACAGATCGGCGGCGAGGGTCTGCACGGTGCCCTGGAGGGCGCCGCCGCCGAGCCCCTGCACGATACGGAAGGCGATCAGCGCGGTCATGTTCCAGGCCAGCGCGCACAGCAGCGAACCCAGCAGGAAGAGGACCGCGCCCACGATCAGCACCGGCTTGCGGCCGAAGGTGTCCGACAGCTTGCCGTAGACCGGGAGGGTGACGGTGACGGCGAGGAGATAGCCGGAGAACAGCCAGGAGAAGACCGAGAAGCCGCCGAGGTCGCCGACGATCTGCGGGACGGCCGTGGAGACGATGGTGGAGTCCAGCGCGGCCAGCGCCATGGAGAGCATCAGCGCGGCGACGACGGCGCCGCGGCCCCGGGTGTCCGGCGGCCGGCCGGCGTCGGCGGCGCGTATGCCGGTGTGCTCCCGGCCCGTCGGCTCGGTGTCCCCCTGGCTCACGAGATTCCTTCCCCTTGCACCTATCTGCCGCGGGACAGCTTCCCACTTGCCCCTGACGCGGCGGGAGGGTGCAAGGTGAATGCGCCGAAGGACGGACGGCGACCCCGAGAGCGGATCCGCCTGCCGGTGGACGGCCCCTAGGGGTTCCTCCGTACAACGGCTCGGGGAGGGTTCGTCCCGGCGGAGGACGAGAGCGGGCGGGGGGCGTCCTTAACCTGGCTTTACGCCGCTGAGGGCGCCGCCGGCACCGGCGTACCGCAGCTTCGGGGGTGGGGTTTTCCCCCGTACAGGACGGGGCCGAGCACCATCGAACCGCACCCCCTCCGACCGCGAGACTCATTCACGTGACCCCTTCGTGCGAGCCCCACCGGCTCAGCACGAAGGACCTGTTGACCGACATAGGAGACATACCGTGACATCGGCTGTGACCATTCCCAGGCACGGGGGCACTGGAGGGCGTACGGCCGTTGCCGCGCGGGCGCGGCAGGTCGTCAAGGCCTACGGGAGCGGGGAGACGCGCGTCGTCGCCCTCGACCATGTCGACGTGGACATCGCACGCGGCCAGTTCACCGCGATCATGGGCCCCTCGGGGTCCGGCAAGTCCACCCTGATGCACTGCCTCGCCGGGCTCGACACCGTGACGAGCGGTCAGATCCACCTGGACGACACCGAGATCACCGGGCTGAAGGACAAGAAGCTCACCCAGCTGCGGCGGGACCGGATCGGGTTCATCTTCCAAGCGTTCAATCTGCTGCCGACGCTGAACGCGATCGAGAACATCACGCTGCCCATGGACATCGCCGGCCGCAAGCCCGACAAGGAGTGGCTGGCACGCGTGGTGGACACCGTCGGGCTCGCCGGGCGGCTCAAGCACCGGCCGACCCAGCTCTCCGGCGGCCAGCAGCAGCGCGTCGCCGTGGCCCGGGCGCTGGCCGCGCGGCCCGAGATCATCTTCGGTGACGAGCCGACCGGAAACCTCGACTCCCGCGCGGGGGCCGAAGTACTGGGCTTCCTGCGCCGCTCGGTCAGCGAGCTGGGCCAGACGATCGTCATGGTCACGCACGACCCGGTGGCCGCCTCCTACGCCGACCGCGTGCTGTACCTGGCCGACGGCCGGATCGTGGACGAGATGCACAACCCGACCGCCGAGCAGGTCCTGGACCGCATGAAGGACTTCGACGCCCGGGGGCGTACGTCATGACCGTCCTCAAGACCTCGATGCGCAACTTCTTCGCGCACAAGGGGCGCATGGCCCTGTCGGCCGTGGCGGTGCTGCTGTCGGTGGCGTTCGTGTGCGGCACGCTGGTGTTCACGGACACCATGAACACGACGTTCGACAAGCTGTTCGCCGCCACGTCCTCCGACGTGACCGTCAGCGCCAAGGGCTCCTCGGACACCGGCGAGACCACCTCCGACACCGGCAAGCCGCCCGTGATGCCCGCCTCCGTCGTCGACGACGTGCGCGGCGTCGAGGGCGTCAAGTCGGCCGAGGGCACCATCTTCTCGACCTCCGTGACCGTCGTCGACGGCGACAAGGAGAGCCTCTCGCCGTCCAGCGGCGCGCCGACCATCGTCGGCAACTGGAACTCCAACGACGCCCGCACCATGGAGATCACCTCCGGCAAGGCCCCCAAGGGCGCCGACCAGGTCATGGTCGACGCGGACACCGCCGACAAGCACGGCCTGGAACTCGGCGACGAGATCGGTGTGATCACCGCCGTCGGCACCCACCGCGCGAAGATCTCCGGCATCGCCGACTTCACCGTCACCAACCCCGGTGCCGCGATGTTCTACCTGGACACCGCGACCGCCCAGAAGACCCTGGTCGGGGAGAGCGGCGTCTACACCAACGTCAACGTCATGGCCGCGCCCGGCGTCACCGACGCGCAGCTGAAGCGGGACGTCTCGACCGCCCTCGACGGCGCCTACAAGGTGCAGACCGCCAAGGAGGTCGCCGACGCCAACGCCGAGGAGATCGGCGACTTCATGGGCGTCATGAAGTACGCGATGCTCGGCTTCGCCGGGATCGCCTTCCTCGTCGGCATCTTCCTGATCATCAACACCTTCTCGATGCTGGTCGCCCAGCGCACCCGCGAGATCGGCCTGATGCGGGCCATCGGCTCCAGCCGGAAGCAGGTCAACCGGTCGGTGCTGGTCGAGGCGCTGCTGCTCGGTGTCGTCGGCTCGGTGCTCGGCGTCGCCGCCGGCGTGGGCCTGGCGATCGGGCTGATGAAGCTCATGGGCACCATGGGCATGAAGCTGTCCACCGACGACCTCACGATCGCCTGGACGACCCCGGTGGTCGGCCTGGTCCTCGGCGTCGTCGTCACCGTCCTGGCCGCCTACCTCCCGGCCCGCCGCGCGGGCAAGGTCTCGCCGATGGCCGCCCTGCGCGACGCCGGCGCCCCGACCGACGCCAAGGCCGGTGTCGTCCGGGCCGTGATCGGCCTGCTGCTGACCGGCGCGGGCGGCTACGCCCTCTACCTCGCGGCCGGCGCCGACAAGGCGAGCGAGGGCTCGCTGTGGCTGGGCGCCGGCGTGGTGGCCACGCTGATCGGGTTCGTCGTCGTCGGACCGCTGCTGGCGAGCGGTGTGGTGCGGGTGCTCAGCGCCGTCCTGCTGCGGGTCTTCGGGCCGGTCGGACGCATGGCCGAACGCAACGCGCTGCGCAACCCGCGCCGCACCGGCGCCACCGGCGCCGCGCTGATGATCGGGCTCGCGCTGGTGGCCTGCCTGTCGGTGGTCGGCTCCTCGATGGTCGCCTCGGCCACCGACGAACTCGACAAGAGCGTCGGCACCGACTTCATCATCCAGAACGACCAGGGCCAGCTGATCACTCCGCAGGCCGTGCAGGCCGTCAAGTCGGCCGACGGAGTGGAGCGGGTCACCGAGTACAAGTGGCTCGAGGCCGACTTCAAGACCCCCGACGGCAAGACCTCCGAGAACACCGCGATCACCGCCGCGGACCCGACGTACGCCGAGGACCTGCGGGTCGAGACCGTCGCCGGCGACCTCGCCGACGCCTACCGGCCCGACTCGATGTCCGTCCACGAGGACTACGCCAAGGACCACGGCATCGAGATCGGCTCCACGATCGCCGTCGACTTCAACGACGGCTCCACCGGCCGGCTGACCGTCCGCGCGATCACCAGCAGCGAGGCGGTGATCGACGCCGGGGCGATGTACACCTCCATCGACACGCTGGCCAAGTACGTGCCCGCCGACAAGATGCCGCTGGACACGCTGGTCTTCGCCGCGGCGAAGGACGGCCAGGAGGCGGCCGCCTACCAGTCGATCAAGGACGTGCTGCACGACTACCCGCAGTACCAGGTCCGGGACCAGACCGACTACAAGGAGGCCCTGAAGGACCAGATCGGGCAGCTCCTGAACATGATCTACGGCCTCCTGGCCCTGGCGATCATCGTCGCGATCCTCGGTGTCGTGAACACCCTGGCGCTGTCGGTCGTGGAGCGCACCCGGGAGATCGGCCTGATGCGGGCGATCGGCCTCTCGCGCCGCCAGCTGCGCCGGATGATCCGCCTGGAGTCGGTCGTGATCGCCCTGTTCGGCGCGCTGCTCGGCCTCGGGCTCGGCATCGGCTGGGGCGCCACCGCGCAGCAGCTGCTGGCGCTGGAGGGCCTGAAGGTCCTCGACATCCCGTGGCCGACGATCGGCGGGGTGTTCGTCGGATCGGCCTTCGTGGGCCTGTTCGCCGCGCTGATCCCGGCGTTCCGCGCGGGCCGGATGAACGTCCTGAACGCCATCGCCACGGACTAGCCCTCGCGTACGGGGGTCGCGGGGGTGGTGGCCCGGTGCCGGGGAGCGGTCGCTCCTCGGCACCGGGCTTTGTGCGGGAGCCGGGCTATATCCGTGAGCCGGGCGTTGTCCACAGGACGGGCGTTGTCCACAGGCCCGGGCGGCCGTCGTCGCACCGTCGTAGGCTGGAGACCCCCCGGCCGCACCACGTGTCGGGCCCTTCGCGTTGCCCATCACCGGACGGAAAGCCCCTCCATGAGTCTGCACGGTCTGCTCGACGCCGTCGTCAAGGACGCCGCACTCGCGGAAGCGATCAAGGCGGCCGCGGACGGCAACCGGATGCACGTCGATCTGGTCGGCCCCCCGGCTGCCCGCCCCTTCGCGATCGCCGCACTGGCCCGCGAGTCCGGCCGCCCCGTCCTCGCGGTCACCGCCACCGGCCGCGAGGCCGAGGACCTGGCGGCGGCGCTGCGCACCCTGCTGCCGCCGGACGGCGTGGCGGAGTACCCCTCCTGGGAGACGCTCCCGCACGAGCGGCTCTCCCCGCGCAGCGACACCGTGGGCCGCCGGCTCGCCGTGCTGCGCCGCCTGGCCCACCCCCGCCCCGACGACCCCGAGACCGGCCCCGTCTCCGTCGTCGTCGCCCCCGTGCGGTCCGTGCTCCAGCCGCAGGTCAAGGGCCTCGGCGACCTGGAACCGGTGGCCCTCAGATCCGGGCAGACGGCCGATCTGAACGAGGTCGTGGAAGCCCTCGCCGCCGCCGCGTACGCGCGCGTGGAGCTGGTCGAGAAGCGCGGCGAGTTCGCGGTCCGCGGCGGCATCCTCGACGTCTTCCCGCCCACCGAGGAACACCCCCTGCGCATCGAGTTCTGGGGCGACGACGTCGAGGAGATCCGCTACTTCAAGGTCGCCGACCAGCGCTCCCTGGAGGTCGCCGAGCACGGCCTGTGGGCCCCGCCCTGCCGCGAGCTGCTGCTCACCGAGGACGTCCGCACCCGCGCGGCCGCCCTCGCCGAGGAACACCCCGAGCTGGGCGAACTCCTCGGCAAGATCGCCGAGGGCATCGCCGTGGAGGGCATGGAGTCACTCGCCCCGGTCCTCGTCGACGACATGGAACTGCTGATCGACGTCCTGCCCAAGGGCTCGATGGCCGTCGTCTGCGACCCGGAGCGGGTGCGCACCCGCGCCTCGGACCTCGTCGCGACCTCGCAGGAGTTCCTCCAGGCCTCCTGGGCGGCCACCGCCGGCGGCGGCGAGGCCCCCATCGACGTCGGTGCCGCCTCCCTGTGGTCCATCGCCGACGTCCGCGACCGCGCGCGCGAGCTGGACATGATGTGGTGGTCGGTGTCGCCGTTCGCCGCCGACGACGCCCTGGAGGACGCCGACACCCTCAAGCTCGGCATGCACGCCCCGGAGACCTACCGCGGGGACACCGCCAAGGCGCTCGCCGACACCAAGGGCTGGCTCGCCGACGGCTGGCGCACGGTCTACGTCACCGAGGGCCACGGCCCGGCCGCCCGTACCGCCGAGGTGCTGGGCGGCGAGGGCATCGCGGCCCGCCTGGAGACGGACCTCGGCACGATCTCCCCGTCGGTCGTGCACGTGTCGTGCGGCTCGATCGACCACGGCTTCGTCGACCCGGCGCTCAAGCTCGCCGTGCTCACCGAGACCGACCTCTCCGGGCAGAAGGCGGCCGGCCGGGACGGCGCCCGCATGCCCGCGCGGCGCCGCAAGACCATCGACCCGCTCACCCTGGAACCCGGCGACTACATCGTGCACGAACAGCACGGCGTAGGCCGCTACATCGAGATGGTGCAGCGCACGGTGCAGGGCGCCACCCGCGAGTACCTGGTCGTGGAGTACGCCCCCGCCAAGCGCGGCCAGCCCGGCGACCGGCTGTACATCCCGACCGACCAGCTGGAGCAGATCACCAAGTACGTCGGCGGCGAGGCCCCCACCCTGCACCGCCTGGGCGGCGCCGACTGGACCAAGACCAAGGCCCGCGCCAAGAAGGCGGTCAAGGAGATCGCCGCCGACCTGATCAAGCTGTACAGCGCCCGCATGGCCGCCCCCGGCCACACCTTCGCACCCGACACACCCTGGCAGCGCGAACTGGAGGACGCCTTCCCGTACGCGGAGACGCCCGACCAGCTCACCACCATCGCCGAGGTCAAGGAGGACATGGAGAAGTCGGTCCCCATGGACCGCCTGATCTGCGGCGACGTCGGCTACGGCAAGACGGAGATCGCGGTCCGGGCCGCCTTCAAGGCCGTCCAGGACGGCAAGCAGGTCGCGGTGCTCGTGCCGACGACGCTGCTGGTGCAGCAGCACTTCGGGACGTTCAGCGAGCGGTACGCGCAGTTCCCGGTGAGCGTGAAGGCGCTCTCCCGCTTCCAGACCGACACCGAGGCCAAGGCGGTCCTGGAGGGCCTCAAGGAGGGCTCGGTGGACGTGGTCATCGGCACCCACCGGCTGTTCTCCTCGGAGACCAAGTTCAAGGACCTCGGACTGGTCATCGTCGACGAGGAGCAGCGCTTCGGCGTCGAGCACAAGGAGCAGCTGAAGAAGCTGCGGGCCAACGTCGACGTGCTGACCATGTCGGCCACGCCCATCCCGCGCACCCTGGAGATGGCCGTCACCGGCATCCGCGAGATGTCCACGATCACCACCCCGCCGGAGGAGCGGCACCCGGTCCTCACCTTCGTCGGCCCCTACGAGGAGAAGCAGATCGGCGCGGCGATCCGCCGCGAACTGCTGCGCGAGGGCCAGGTCTTCTACATCCACAACCGCGTGGAGTCGATCGACCGCGCGGCGGCCCGGCTGCGGGACATCGTGCCCGAGGCGCGCATCGCCACCGCCCACGGCCAGATGTCCGAGTCCGCGCTGGAACAGGTCGTCGTCGACTTCTGGGAGAAGAAGTTCGACGTCCTGGTGTCGACGACGATCGTCGAGTCCGGCATCGACATCTCCAACGCCAACACCCTGATCGTGGAGCGCGGCGACACCTTCGGCCTCTCCCAGCTGCACCAGCTGCGCGGCCGGGTCGGCCGAGGCCGCGAGCGCGGCTACGCGTACTTCCTCTACCCGCCGGAGAAGCCGCTCACGGAGACCGCGCACGAGCGGCTGGCCACCATCGCCCAGCACACCGAGATGGGCGCGGGCATGTACGTCGCGATGAAGGACCTGGAGATCCGCGGCGCGGGCAACCTGCTCGGCGGCGAGCAGTCCGGCCATATCGCGGGCGTCGGCTTCGACCTGTACGTGCGGATGGTCGGCGAGGCGGTGGCGGACTACCGGCGGCAGCTGGAGACCGGCGGGATCGAGGAGGAGCCGCCGCTCGAGGTCAAGATCGAGCTGCCGGTGGACGCGCACGTGCCGCACGACTACGCGCCGGGCGAGCGGCTGCGGCTCCAGGCCTACCGAGCCATCGCCTCCGCCAACACGGAGGAGGACATCAAGGCCGTCCGCGAGGAACTGGTCGACCGCTACGGCAAGTTGCCGGAGCCGGTGGAGAACCTGCTGCTCGTGGCCGGGCTGCGGATGCTGGCCCGCGCCTGCGGCGTCGGCGAGGTCGTCCTCCAGGGCACCAACATCCGCTTCGCGCCGGTGGAGTTGCGGGAGTCGCAGGAACTGCGGCTGAAGCGGCTCTACCCGGGCACGGTCATCAAGGCGACGGCGCACCAGGTGCTGGTGCCACGGCCCAAGACCGCGAAGGTCGGCGGCAAGCCGCTGGTCGGGCGGGAGCTGCTGGCGTGGGTCGGGGAGTTCCTTACGTCGGTGCTGGGGTCGTAGGGACGGTGGCCGGGAAGGCGGTGCCGGGGTCGTAGAGGCCGGTCGTGATGTCGGCGCCGGGGTCGTGGGGACGGTGGTTCAGGCCTCGGTGCCGGGAGTGCAGGGGGCGGTGGGTCCTGGCCTCGGTGCCGGGGGCGCAGGGGTGGTGGGTCCTGGCCTCGGTGCCGGGGTCGTAGGACGGTGGTCCTGGCCTCGGTGCCATGGGTGCCGGGGGCGGTGGGTCCTGACATCGGTGCCGGGGCCGTAGAGCCGGTGGTCCCCGGGCCGCTCCGAGCGGCGGTGCCTGGGGCCACGGCAGGTCAGGTCACGCGGAACAGCATCGCCGCCAGCGTGCGGAACACCTCCTCGGGGTCCTGGTCGCCCACCGGGCCGTCCAGGTTGTGGCCGAGGAGCAGCGTGGCGAAGCCGTGGGCGAGCGACCAGGCGGCGACACCGGCGAGCCGGGCGTCGTCGCCGCGGCGCTCGGGCCGCACGGCGGACACGGCCTCGCGCAGGGCGTCGCCGGCCAGCGTGCGGGCGGTGGTCAGCTCCAGGTCGTCGGCGCGCAGCAGGCCGGGAGTGAACATGACCTGGAAGTGCGCGGGGTGCTCACGGGCGAAGCGCACATAGCGCACACCCGCGTCCTTCAGGTCGGTCGCCTGCCTGATGGTGGTCGCGAGCAGCCCGAATCCCTCGGCCGCGAGGGCCGTGAGCAGCCCTGTGCGGTCCTTGAAGTGGTGGGCGGGCGCGGCGTGCGAGACGCCGGCGCGGCGGGCCAGATCACGCAGGCTCAGCGCTGCCGGGCCGTCGGCGGTGATGACGTCGAGCGCCGCGCTGAGGATGGCGCGGCGCAGGTCACCGTGGTGGTAGGGCCGGCTGCGGGGGATGGACGCGGGCGCCCCGGTGCTGGCGTCCGTCTGCGGCTTGGCGGGGGTCATGGCGCCAGCGTACTCCGATCTAGTCATTGACAAGTTAGATGGGCGCTGGCAATCTTGACAACGTCAAGTTCTACGGAGAGTGACGGGGGTCGTGTCATGGCGCGGTACGTGGACGAGGCGGGATTCGTCGAGGAGATCGAGCTGTCGCGGGTACGCCAGATCTGGCACCTGCTGGAGCCGCTGCACGCGGTGCTGTACTACGCGCCGCAGGCCCTGGAGGAGGCGGCCGCGCTCGGCTACTCCACGCGGGACCGCTGGCCGAGCTACTTCCCGTTCCGGGCCGCACTCCTGGGGCCGGTCGACAGCCAGGTGGTGACCTCCGCGTTCTACAGCTTCGCGCCGGACATGGTCGCCGAACACATCGACCCCGCCTGGGAAGTCGCCAGCCCGGAGGCGGTGCTGGAGGCACGGCTGCGGGCGGTCGACCGGGTCTACCGCGCGCTGTTCGGCGACGGCGTGCACAGTCCCGAGCTGGCGGAGGCCGCCGCCCTCGCCCGGTGCGCGGCCGAGGCGGCGAACACGGCGGGCCGCCCGCTGGCCGCGGCCAACGCCGCACTGGACTGGCCCGAGGAACCCCACCTCCAGCTCTGGCACGCCGCGACCATCCTGCGCGAGCACCGCGGCGACGGCCATGTCGCCGCCCTGCTGGTCGCCGGCCTAGATCCGGTCGAGTCCCTGGTGTCCTTCGCCGCGATCGGCGCCGCCCCTACCGAGCGCTTCGCGAGCCGCGGCTGGGGCGAGGCGCAGTGGACGGCCGCGCGCGAGCGTCTGGAGGGCCGGGGTCTGGTCGACCGGGAGGGCAGAGCGACGCGAGCCGGCCGCGACCTGCGCCACCGCGTGGAGGAGCACACCGACCAACTCGCCGCCGCGCCCTGGCAGTCCCTCGGCGGCGAAGGCCTGGAGCGCCTCTCCGGACTGCTCGGCGACTACTGGGTGGCGGTCCTCGGCTCGGGCCTGCTGCCCGCGGAGAACACGCTGGGGATCGGCAAGGTGTAGCGACCTGGCGGACGCGACGGACTTGGCGGCCCGGACGGGCGCGCGCAAAGACGCCGGGTCGCTCGCCGTGGGCGCGGGTGCGGGCGGGAGTGCGGGCGGGAGTGCGGGCACGGGTGAAGCCGCCCGCGTGAGTCCGACCGTTCACGGGCGGCTTCCGGTTCGAGGTGGTCCAGCGGGTCGCCGCCGGGGCGGTGCGCCCCGGGGTCGGCCTCTGTCCTTCGCGGGTCCGGCGGCCCTAGGGCTGGTCGGGCGGCCGTTCACGGTCACGGTCCATGCCGAGCGAGCCTTCCATCCGCTGCTGCGCCGCGTCGACCTGGCCCTCGTACTTGTTGCCCGTCCTCTCGTTCGCCTTCCGTTCCGCCGCGTCGGACGCCTGCTTGGCCTTGTCCCGCGACGCGTGGCTCTTGAACTTGTCGAAGATGCCCATCCAGAGCTCCTTCCGAGGTGACTCAAAACCGACGATACGCCCGAGATGTGCCGGATGCCGAGTTACGCCCGCTATGGTCTGGACCTCTGAGTCGTTACCGTGGCACCAGGCACAACGGCCCGTCCGCACACGCGGCATCGGGGAGACAGGCACAGGGGAGGGACGCATCGTGAGGCGTCTGAGGGGCGGGACGGCGGCCGTCCTCGCGGCACTGCTGTGCGCCGCGACCGGCTGCGTGGAGTCGACCACGGGAGCGGGCGGACCCGAGGAGACGGCGGGCGGGGGAGCGGCCCTTGCCGCCGCGCGGTCCCTGCCGGTCAAGGGGCGCGCGCCGAAGACCGGTTACGACCGGGACCGTTTCGGCAGTCCATGGGCGGACACCGACTCCAACGACTGCGGCACCCGTGACGACATACTCCAACGGGACCTGTCCGGCGTCCGCTTCAGCGACGGGGAGTGCGAGGTGGCCTCCGGCACCCTCGACCCCGACCCCTACACCGGCCGGGACGTCGACTTCGTCCGAGGCCGCAGCCAGGTCGACATCGACCATGTCGTCGCGCTCTCCGACGCCTGGCAGAAGGGCGCCGGGAAGTGGGACCCCAGTAAGCGCATCGCCTTCGCCAACGACCCGCTCAACCTCATCGCCGTCGACGCCGGCACCAACCGGGCCAAGGGCGACGGGGACACCGCGACCTGGCTGCCACCGAACAAGGACTACCGCTGCACCTATGTGGCCGCCCAGGTCGCCGTGAAGAAGAAGTACGGCCTGTGGGTGACCTCCGCCGAGAAGAGCGCGATGACCCGCGTGCTCTCCGGCTGCCCCGGCCAGAAACTGCCCGCCGGCGGCACCTCGACGAGGGCACCGGCCCGCTTCCACGCGGACTGAGCGGGTGCCGGCTTGGATCCCTGTACGCCCCGCCCGGAACCCGGAAACCCCGGTCGGCGCCCGCGGGTTCAGGCTCCTACCGGGGTGGTGGCGGGCGGCGGCTCAGCCGGCGAGCGCGTCCAGGTCCAGGATCTCGCCGCTGGGCTTCTTCGTGTCGACCGGCTTGTCGTAGTCGCTGAAGACCAGTGAACCCCGGTCGCCGGCGGTCCTGCTGTCCAGCCGGAGCAGATACGGCTTGCCCTCGGTGGCGACGTACAGCGTGTAGCGGTCCTTGCCGTCCTTCTCGTGCAGGACGATCGCCGGGGTGCCGTCGACGGTGGTGGTCTTGCCGCGCTGCGCGTCGGAGTCGGTGTCCTCGGCGCCGCCCAGCAGCTCGTCCAGATCGCAGAAGGCCGCGAGGTCGTCGGCGTCCGCGCCGGTGGCGGCCATCTTCGTCCACTTCCCGGCCAGCATGTCCACGACCGCGTCGGTCTCCTCCTCGGGCTCGCCCTCGCTCTGGGCGCGCAGGAACGCCTCGTCGTAGCGCATGTAGACGGTGTCGCCGGTCCGGATGAGATCGGCCTTGCCGTCGTTGACGCCGAGCGTTCCGGCGCACTCGCCCTTCTTGTTCACGGCCATGTCGAAGTGGATCGTGCCGCCGCTCTCCTCGTCGGGCATGTCGCCCGTCAGCCGCAGCGAGGCGGCGGCGGTCGTGGCCTCAACGGAGCGGTCGGCGATCTGCCCGCCGGTCAGCCCGGCGAACGGCCCCTTCGGCTTGTCGTCCGCCTTGTCCTGGCCCGGCAGGCAGCCGGTCAGGCCGACGGTGGTCACGGCGGCGAGACAGAGAGCGGCAAGAGCGGTACGGCGCATGAGGATTCCTCGGTGGTGATCTGCGGGGGTGGATGTACGTGGTGGTGCGAGGTGTGCGGCGGGGTGCGGCGAGGTGGTGCGAGGTTCGGTGGGGGGAATGACGGCGTGTGCCTGCGGGCTGCCGGGTGGTGGGCCGTGCCCCGCACGGCGGTCAACGGCAGTTCACGGCGGTTCCACGGCGGTCCCCAGGAGCGGTCGGTCGCCCGGCGGGCCGCCGTGTCAGCCGGTCTTCTTCCAGTCCTGGCAGCCGGACGTCTTGAAGTAGGCGTCCGAGGCGCTGATGGTGACGACCGCCGAGCCGGACACGTTGTTGTTCGCGATGATCGAGTCGATCGAGTGGTCGGCGTCCTTGGCGCGCTCCCAGTAGCACATGTCGTCGGTGTTGCCGGTCGACTTGTAGGTGCCCGGAGCGATGTCCACGCCGACTCTGAACATGCCGCCGCTGCCGGCCATCTTGTCCGCGGGGGAGCCCTTGGCCTTGGTGTCGACGGCCTCCCAGTCGTTGCAGCCGCTCGACTTGAAGATCTTGTCCGTGTCCTTGATGGTCACGTAGCTGGTGCCGCTGACGTTGTCGTTGGCCAGCAGGGAGTCCATCTCGCCCGAGGCGTCCTTGGCGCGCTCCCAGTAGCACATGTCGTCGGTGTTGCCGGTGGTGCGATAGGTGCCGGGCTTGATGTCCGAACCGACCTGGAAGTCGCCGTCCCCCTCGAAGGCGACCTTCTTCTCGGCGGCCGCCTCGGCCCCGGAGTCCTCGCCGGCCCCGGACTTGCGGTCCGCGGACGCCGACGAGCCCTTGTCGCCGGAGGACTTGCCGTCGTCGCCGCCCCCGTTCGCCGACACGGCGCCGATGACGACGACACCCACGACGGCCCCCAGCACGACCTTGGTCTTCATGCCCATGACTGTTCCCTCCCCGGCGTGTCGACTGCCTCCGTCCGGCAGCCGTTCGTTCGCTGGGTCAATAAGAGCACGGGCTGTGAACCGAGTCAACACGGTTCACGGAATCGACTGTGTACACGGCCGTGAATCCGTAGGTCTTGCTTCCGTCGGTATGCTCGACGCACACACGGATGCCACACGGCAGCGGAATGCCAAGCGGCATGCCGTACGGCACGCCACACGCGGCGAGGGGAGCGGGCGGTGCAGGACGACACGACAGAGGTGACCGCCGCCGGGATCGCACGGCTCGCCGGCGTCGGCAGGGCCGCCGTGAGCAACTGGCGCCGCCGGCACGCCGACTTCCCGAAGCCGGTCGGCGGCACCGAGACCAGCCCCTCCTTCGCCCTCGCCGAAGTCGAGAACTGGCTGCGTGACCAGGGCAAACTAGCCGAGGTGCCGCTGCGTGAACGCGTCTGGCAGCAGCTCGCCGGACACCCCGAAGGGCCGGTCACCGCACTCACCCACGCCGGCTGCGTCCTGCTGCTCATCCACGACCGGCCGACGGTCTGGCTGGAGGTGAGCGCCGGCTCGGACGAACGGCTCGCGGCGATGCTGCCCGGGGCACTGGAAGAGGTGATCGCGCCGCGCTTCGGCACGGCGGACGGGCGCGGACGCGGCGCCGCAGCCGGGGTCGTGAACCCCGGCGGTGCTGTGAACGTGTCCCCGACGGTTCACACACCCACCGGCGGCGAGCAGCCGGAAGGCGTGAACACCTCCGCCCCCTCCGCTCCCGCGGCCCCCTCCGCTCCCGCGGCCCCTTCCGCTCCCGCGGCCACTTCCGCCCCCGCTGCCTCCGCGCTCCCCGCCACCCCCGCACTCCTCCCTGCCGCCCCCGCACTCCTCCCCGCCGCCCCCGCACTCCTCCCCTCCGTCCCGCTGCTGCGCGGCGTCGCGGAGCTGGCGGCGGAGCTGGGCGCGCGGCAGACTTTCGAGTTCCTGCTCGGGCGGCACCTCGACGCCAACCCCCGGCAGTACACGCTCACCCCGGCCGAACTCGCCCGTCTCATGGCCGACCTCGCCGGACCCGCCCGTACCGTCCTGGACCCGGCCTGCGGCACCGGCGCCCTGCTGCGCGCCGTCTCCCCCCGCCCCGACCAGGAGCTGTACGCCCAGGACAGCGCGGCCGACCTCGCCGCGCTCACCGCGTTCCGGCTCGCCCTGCACACGCCGGCCGTGGTGCGCGCGGCCACCGGTGACACCCTCCGCGCTGACGGCCACGCCGCGCTGCGGGCCGACGTCGTGCTGTGCCATCCGCCGTTCAACGAGCGCAACTGGGGCCACGACGAGCTGGCCTACGACCCGCGCTGGGAGTACGGCTTCCCTGCCCGCACCGAGTCCGAGCTGGCCTGGGTGCAGCACGCGCTGGCCCGGCTCCGGGACGGCGGTACGGCCGTACTGCTCATGCCGCCCGCCGCCGCCTCCCGCCGTTCCGGCCGCCGTATCCGCGCCGACCTGCTGCGGCGCGGGGCGCTGCGCGCGGTCGTCGCGCTGCCGGTCGGCGCGGCACCGCCGTACAACATCCCGCTCCACCTGTGGGTGCTGCGCCGCCCGGACCGGGCTCCCGCGCAGCCCGAGGTGCTGCTCGCGGACGTCGGGCAGTTCGCCACGGAGGGGCGGGGCGGGCCCGACTGGCAGTCCGTGCGGGACGCCGTCCTCGACGCCTGGCATACCTTCGACCGCACCGGCGGCCTCCCGCCCCGGCCGGGGCTGGCGCGTGCCGTACCGGTCATCGAACTTCTCGACGACGACGTGGACTTCGCCCCGGCCCGCCATCTGCCGCCCGCGGCGGCGGCCGACGGCGCCGAACAGCTCGCGGACGTGCGGACCCGCCTCGGCGAGACCCTGCGGCTGACCGGCGACCTCACCCCGCCGCCGGCCCGGTCCGCCCAGCCCGCGCGCTGGCCGCTGACCACCGTCGGCGAACTCGCGCGCGGCGGAGCCCTGGTGATGCGGACGGGCGGGAACGGCGGCCACGCGCGCGTGCCGGTGCTCACCGACCACGACGTCCTCGCCGGAACGACCCCTTCCGGAACCCTTCCCGAGAGCGACGACGAGGCGGTGCTGACGGAGACCGGCGATGTCGTGGTCCCGGTGCTCGGCGGGGGCGCGGTGGCGCGCGTGATCGACGCCGCGACCGCCGGCGCCGCCCTGGGGCGCAACCTCGTGCTCCTGCGCCCCGACCCGACGGCGCTCGACCCGTGGTTCCTCGCCGGCTTCCTGCGCGGCACCGCCAACAACCGCCAGGCCAGCAGCTACGCCTCCACCGCCACCCGGCTCGACGTGCGCCGGCTGCAACTGCCCCGGCTCCCGCTCGACGAACAGCGGCGCTACGGCGCGCGCTTCCGCGCACTGGACGAGTTCGAGCGGGCGCTCCGGCACGCGAGCCGGCTCGGGGAGCAGCTCGTGCGCGGGATGTACGACGGCCTGACGGACGGCACGGTCACCCCGGACTGAGGCCACGGCAGCGCGCGGAACCACCACCTCCGCGCGCCTCCCGGCACCGGGCGCGCCCGCCCCGGCCCGACCTGCCCGGTCATGGGAAGTGATCAGCACGACAACGGTTCGGTACAACCCGGGACCGCTTGTCCGTGTCGGCCTATACGCTCGAAGCGACATTCGCACGACCGGCGTTGCCCGACGCCGGCGGGCACCGTACGCCCACCTCAGGCATCAGGAGCAGTCATGCATGGCCACGGCTACATGCGGCCGGTGAAGCCGCCGCCTCCCACGGCGTGGCTGATCTTCCTGCGCGTGCTGTTCGTGGTGATCTCCATCCTCAGCCTCGGCTTCCTGACCTGGACCATGCTGCTGCGCCTGGCGATCGTCACCCGGAAGTCGCTGGACTGGGGGCTGTTCGTGGCCGTACTGGTCACCGACATCCTCGCGATGGTGCTGCTGGGCACCGAACCGGGCGAGGAGATCCACACCGCGGGCGGCTGGACCGGTCTCGCGCTGCTGCTGGGCACGCTCGTGATCGTGATCGCGTACTACCTCGCCGCGGACGTACGCCACTTCCACCAGCTCCGCTACGGCGGGTACGCCCCGCAGCCGACACCGGCGTACGGGTATCCGCAGCCCGCCGCGCCGTACGCCACGGGCACCGCCACCACGGTCCCGATGGCGCCGATGGCGCCGATGTCCCCGTTGTCGCCGCTGACGCCCGCCACCCCGCAGGCCCAGGCGACCCCGGCACCGGCCACGCCGCACCTATCCCAGAGCCCCCAGAGCCCTCGAACCTCCCAGCCCTCCCAGCCCTCTCAGCCCTCTCAGACTCCTCAGCCCCACACCCCGATCCCGGCTCCCGGCGGCGCCGTGCCGGTCCCCCCGGCGCACACCCCGCCGCCGCAGCGCCCCGCGCCCGCCCGGATCGACCAGGTGCGCGCCGAACTCGACGAGCTCAGTGACTACCTGCGCAGGCAGGACGGCGATCACGAGGCCGGACGGTGACCGTGGCGACAGGACGGGTCGTCGCCGGCCGGTACGAACTGGCCACGCTCATCGGGCAGGGCGGCATGGGCCAGGTCTGGACGGCCTACGACCAGCGGCTTGACCGGCGCGTGGCGGTGAAGCTGCTGCGCCCCGACAAGGTGGCCGGCCAGGAGGCCGACGAGCTGCGCCGCCGCTTCGTGCGCGAGTGCCGGGTGACCGCGCAGGTCGACCACCCGGGCCTGGTGACCGTGCACGACGCGGGCAGCGAGGGCGAGGAGCTGTTCCTCGTCATGCAGTACGTGGACGGCGCGGACCTCTCGGACCACCTGGCCGAGCACGACCCGTACCCGTGGCAGTGGGCGGTGGCGGTCGCCGCGCAGCTGTGCGCCGTACTGAGCGCCGTGCACGCCGTGCCGATCGTCCACCGCGACCTCAAGCCGCGCAATGTGATGGTCAAGCAGGACGGCACGGTCACCGTCCTCGACCTGGGCGTCGCCTCCGTCATGGACAGCGACACCACCCGGCTCACGCACACCGGCTCACCGATCGGCTCACCCGCCTACATGGCGCCCGAGCAGGCCATGGGCGGCGCGGTCGGCCCGTACACCGATCTCTACGCGCTCGGCGTGCTGATGCACGAACTGCTCAGCGGCGATGTGCCGTTCTCCGGCTCGACGGCGCTCGGCGTCCTGCACCGGCATCTGTACGAGCCGCCGCTGCCGGTGCGCCGGCTCCGCCCCGAGGTGCCCGAGGCCCTGGAGACCCTGGTCCTGCGCCTGCTCGCCAAGGACCCGCAGCACCGGCCCGGCTCCGCGCAGGAGGTGTACGAGGAGCTGGCGCTGCTGCTGCCCGCGCGCGGGATGCCCACGGGCGCGCCCCTCGACCCCACGCGCCCCTTCCTGCGCCCCCACGCTCCCTGGCCGGACCGTGCGCGGACCCCCGCACCCCAGCCCGCCGCCGTCACACCGGTCCCGAGCGTCGCCGAGAAACCCGATGTCGCCGGCGCCGTCGACGAGGTCAAGCGGCTGCTCGGCGAGGGCCGGATCACCCAGGCCGTCGACATCCTCGGCGCGATCCTGCCCGCCGCCGCCGAGCAGCACGGCGAGCACTCCCCGGTGGTGCGCACCCTGCGCAAGCAGTACGCCGCCACGCTCATGGACGACGGCCAGTACCGGCGCGCGCTGCCCGAACTGCGCCGCCTCGCCGACGAACGCGCCGCCGAGGCCGGCCAGGCCGACCCGCAGTCGCTCCGCTTCCGCTTCGACGCCGCGCAGTGTCTGGAGCAGCTCGGGGAGCCCGCGGCGGCGCTCGCCGAGTACCGCGCGCTGCTGCCGTACTACGAGAACCAGTACGTCTCCGGCGACCCCGAGCCGGCCCACGACGTCCGCCGCCGCATCGGGCACCTGCTGCTCGCCCTCGGCGACCGGGCCGCCGCCCACGACACCCTCGTGCGACTGCTGCACGACGTGGAACGGCACGGCGGCCCCGGACACCCGATGGCGGCGGAGGTGCGCCGGAGCCTGCAGTGGCTCGGGCAGGTGCACGGCTAGGACGTACGGCCCGGTGGCGCGGCGGTGCCCGAAGTGGCGGTGAATCGTTGGTCGAATGGGTTGGCCAGAGCTTGGCCACTGCCTACCATCGATCACTGCAAGACCTTGTGCACCGTCGCACAATCTCCTCGGGAGGCTTCCTTGCACCGCCGTCGCACCGCGCTCCTGCTGTCCGCCGCGATCGCCGCGGCGCCGCTCCTCACCGCCTGCGGAAACGATGCGCATCCCGGCGCGGCAGCCGTCGTCGGCGACCAGCGGATCACGGTCTCGCAGCTGGAGAACCGGGTCGACGAGGTGCGTGCCGCCCAGCGGGCCGCCGTGGCCGGCGACGCGCAGTACGCGCAGGCCATCGCCAAGACCGGCAGCCTCACCCGCGACACCCTGCACGGCATGGTCCTCGACCAGGTGCTGCACCGGGCGGCCCAGGACGCCGGCATCACCGTCAGCCGCAAGGAGGTCCAGGAGATGCGGTCCGGCCTGGAGCAGCAGGTCGGCGGGTCCGAGGCGCTGGAGACGGCCTGGCTCCAGCAGTACAGCGTGGCGCCGGAGCGCCTGGACGACAATCTGCGGCTCCAGCTGGAGGCCCAGAAGCTCGCCGCCAAGCTCGGCACCGACACCAGCCAGCCCGCCTTCTGGAAGGCCCTCTCCGAGGCCTCCGCCGACCTGGGCGTCGACCTCAACCCGCGCTACGGCACCTGGGACGTGGAGAAGAGCAGCCGCGTCGACGCCAAGACGCCGTGGGTGCGCGAGGTCACGACGGCACAGACGCAGCAGACGGCGTGACGCGCTTCCGCGACGTGCTTCGACGAACGCTCCGGTGACGCGCTCCGGTGACGCGCTTCTGTGACGCACTCCGGTGACGTGCCCCGACGACGGATCCGGTGACGTGCGCCGGTGACATGATCGGATCATCGCGGACGCCTGTGGACAACTCGCGAGGCGTGTCGGCGGGGTGCGTTACGTTCGGATCGTGAACGCAACCAGCTTCGAAGGCGCCCCGGACCCGACCGCCCCCGGACGCGTCGTCCTGCTCACCACCAGCCACCGCGTCGCACCGGGCCTGCTGTCCTGGCCCGCGTGGCAGGCGCTGCACGCCGCCGACCGCGTGCTGTGCGCGGACGGAGCCCATCCGCAGCTCCCCTATCTGCGGGAGGCCGGGATAGCGGTCGACGAGGCCGCCCCGACCGCCGAGGAACTGGTCGACGCCTGCGCCGGCGGGCACACCGTGGTCGTCGTCGCGGTCGGCGAGGGCGAGCCCGCCCTGACCGACGGCCTGGCGCGGCTCGCCGGTTCCGGCCGGGTGCAGATGCCCGACCTGGAACTGCTGCCCGCCTCCTACGACCTGCCGGGCGCCCGGCTCCTCGACCTCGTGCAGGTCATGGACCGCATCCGCGCGGAGTGCCCGTGGTCGTCCCGGCAGACCCACAAAGGGCTCGCCAAGTACGCCATCGAGGAGGCGTACGAACTCGTCGAGGCCATCGAGGACGGCGACCGCGACGAGCTCCGCGAGGAACTGGGGGACGTCCTGCTCCAGGTGGTCTTCCACGCCCGTATCGCCGAGGAGGACATCGAGGCGCCGTTCTCCGTCGACGACGTGGCCGGCGGCATCGTCGCCAAGCTGATCCGCCGGCATCCGCATGTCTTCGGGGACGAGACGGCCGCCACGCCGGAAGAGGTCAAGGAGCACTGGCTGCGCACCAAGGCCCAGGAGAAGCAGCGGACCTCGGTGACGGAGGGCGTGCCCCTGCACCAGCCCGGTCTCGCCCTCGCCGCGAAGCTGGCGTCCCGGGTGCGAACCGCGGAACTGGACGTCCCCCTGCCGCGCTCCCAGGGCATCGGCTACGAGCTGCTGGCCCTGGCCGCGCGCGCCGAGGCCGAGGGCACGGACCCGGAGGCGGCCCTGCGCGCGGCGGCCCGCGCGTACCGGGACGCGATCAGGGCGTACGAGGAACAGGAGGCGCGGGAGCCGGGCGAGCCGGGCGACGGGACGGCCGCGGAGCGGGAGTAGGGGAGCAGTGAGGTAGGGGGAGTAGCGGGAGTAGGGGAGCAGCGGAGCGGTCGCCGCGTCAGTCCGGGAGGTCGCGCGCGGCCGGGTCGTGCCAGTGCGGCTGGGGGCGGCCCAGCAGCCATTCGCCCGGGCCGAGAGGGCGGGCGGTGTCCTCGCCGGCGGGCGGCAGGGAGTCGTGGAAGATGCGGTCCGGCCTGGTGCCGAGAAGGGGGAGGTGGGCGGTGACCTCGTCGACCAGTCCGGGTGGCCCGGCCAGATAGACATCGTGCCGGTCCCAGCCGGCGCGGTTGCCGAGGGCGGTGAGCAGCCGTTCGGTGGCCTGGGCGCCGGGGCGGCCGGGAGCGGGGGTGATGCAGGTGACGGTGAGACCCGGCAGCCGGGCCTGGGCCGCTTCGAGGGCGAGGCGGTCGTAGAGACGGGCGCTGTCCCGGGCGACGACGAAGAGCCGGACGCTGGGAGCGCTCGGATCGGCGAGGGGCTTCTTCCGGCCCCCGGTCCCCGCCGACCCGCGCGGCCGGGCGGGGAGCCGCGTCCTCTCTCCGCCCTCCGCCGGCCGGCGCTCCGTGGAAGCCTCGGGCGACTGCCCGCCCGCAGGCGCCTCATCCGGCGAATCCTCTCCCGCCGCTTCCTCACCCGCCGCCTCCTCACCCGACCGATCCTCACCTGGCAGTCCCAGGGCAGACCGGCCCGCACCCGGCAGATCCCCGCCCGACCGATCCCCACCCGGCAGATCTCCACCCGGTAGCGCCTCGCCCGTCATTTGCTCCAGCAGCGCCTTGACGGGGGCCCAGCCCGTACCGGCCGCGATGAGGGTGATCGGCCGCCGCTCCGGTGCGCAGGGCGCTTCGGATGTGCCGGATGTTCCGGGCGCTCCGGATAACCGCGGCCACGTCCCCCGCAGCACCGTGTCCCCGCCCGCCGCCCCGATCCGCAGCACGTCTCCCTCGCGCACGCCGTTCACCAGCACCGTGGACAGCAGGCCTCCCGGTACCAGGCTGACGTGGAGGTCGACGGTGTGGTCGGGGCGGGGTGCGTTCGCCAGGGAGTAGGGGCGCCAGATGCCCGGCAGCCGTGGGGTGTTGACGGTGACGTACTGACCGGGGAGGTAGGGGAGGGGGTGGGAGGGGCGGAGGGTGAGGAGCGCGAGGTCGTCACCGTGCCGGACATGACGTACGACCTCGGCGTCCCACCAGGGAGGCCGGCCCGCGCCACGAGCCTCGCGCGCGCCCTGGAGCATGTGGTCGGCGATGCCCGCGTACGCCTCCTGCCAGGCCTTCTCCGTCTCCCGGGTCCAGGCGGCCCCGGAGACCGTGGCGAAGGCGGCGAGGAGGCTCTCCCCGACGGCGGCGTAGTGCTCGGGCCGCGCCAGGTACTTGCGGTGGTCCCGGCCGAGCGCGCGCAGGTACTCGGGCAGCTCCGGGTCGTCCAGCCGTGCCACGACCCGGGTCAGCGCGGCGAACAGACGGTCGCGCTGGCGCCGCATGTCCTCGGGGAAGTCGACCGGGAAGAGGGCGCGGAGGTCGGGGTGATGGTGGAAGAGGTGGGCGTAGAAGTACTTCACCGCGAACTCGGCCCGTCGCTCGACGACGGCGAAGCTGGTCCTGAGCAGATCGGGGTCCACGGGCGGAATGTAGGGAGGTGAGGAAACGCGAAGTCAAAGAGGCGGCTCTTCATGGAGATTCCGGGTGAAACCGCAGCGCCTCTCCGGCGGCCGACGCACCCGCCCGCCTCCGGATACGGTCGACGACGTGACCGACCAGCAGCCCCCGGCCCCCCACGAAGCCGCACCCGACCCCGAGCACCAGCCCAAGCCCGAGCCGGAACCCGAGCCGGAACCCGACCCCGAGCACCAGCCGGAACCCGACCCCGAGCACCAGCCGGAACCCAAGCACCAGCCCGACCCCCAGCACCAGCCGGACCCCCAGCACCAGCCCGAGCCCAAGTCCGCACCCGCACCCGCACCCACCCCCACCCCCACCCCCACAGCCCCCGCCCTCTTCACCTGGGAATTCGCCACCGACCCCTACCCCGCCTACGCCTGGCTCCGTGAGCACGCCCCCGTGCATCGGACGCGGCTGCCCAGCGGGGTCGAGGCCTGGCTGGTCACGCGGTACGCGGATGCCAAGCAGGCGCTGGCCGACCAGCGGTTGTCGAAGAACCCCGCGCACCACGACGAGCCCGCGCACGCCAAGGGCAAGACGGGCATTCCGGGGGAGCGCAAGGCGGAGCTGATGACGCATCTGCTCAACATCGACCCGCCGGACCACACCCGGCTGCGCCGGCTGGTCTCGAAGGCGTTCACGCCCCGGCGGGTCGCGGAGTTCGCCCCGCGTGTGCAGCAGCTCACCGACCAGCTCATCGACCGGTTCGCAGGCGACGGCTCCGCCGACCTCATCCACGAGTTCGCGTTCCCGCTGCCCATCTACGCCATCTGCGACATGCTCGGCGTCCCGCGCGAGGACCAGGACGACTTCCGGGACTGGGCGGGCATGATGATCCGCCACGGCGGCGGGCCGCGCGGCGGTGTCGCCCGCTCGGTGAAGAAGATGCGCGGCTACCTCGCCGACCTCATCCACCGCAAACGCGAGGCGCTGCCCGCCGAACCCGCCGCCGGTGAAGACCTGATCTCCGCTCTCATCCGCGCCTCGGACCACGGCGAGCACCTGACCGAGAACGAGGCCGCGGCGATGGCGTTCATCCTGCTGTTCGCCGGCTTCGAGACCACGGTCAATCTCATCGGCAACGGCACCTACGCCCTGCTCACCCACCCCGAGCAGCGCGCCCGCCTCCAGTCCTCCCTCGCGGCCGGTGACCGCGGTCTGCTGGAGACCGGAGTCGAGGAGCTGCTGCGCTACGACGGCCCGGTGGAGCTGGCCACCTGGCGCTTCGCCACCCAGCCGCTCACCCTCGCCGGCCAGGACATCGCCCCCGGCGACCCGGTCCTGGTCGTGCTGGCCGCGGCCGACCGCGACCCCGCCCGTTTCACCGACCCCGACACCCTGGACCTCGCCCGCCGCGACAACCAGCACCTGGGGTACGGGCACGGCATCCACTACTGCCTGGGCGCCCCGCTGGCCCGTCTGGAGGGCCAGACCGCGCTCGCCACGCTGCTCACCCGGCTGCCGGATCTCCGCCTCGCCGCGGATCCGGCGGAGCTGCGCTGGCGCGGCGGTCTCATCATGCGCGGACTGCGCACGCTGCCGGTGGAGTTCACACCCCGGCCATGACGACTGCACGTCACGACCGCAAACATGACACTCCCTCACCTCTGTGATCTTCACGTGATCTACGCGGCATTAACTTGTGACAAGTGATCGTCTGCCTATACGTTCACCCATCAGCGCGGCGAGCGTCACAAGATCTCCGCCGCGCCGTCACCGCTGTCTCGCGAAAGGTCCCCGCATGCTCTCCGGGAACGGTCGTCACCGTCGCCCCCGTCAGGCTCCGGCCCTCATCGTCGCGGCCGGAGTGACTGGATCCGCCATCGCCATCCCGCTCCTCGGCGCGACCGGCGCGAGCGCCGCCACCGGTGTGACGTGGGACAGGGTCGCGGAGTGCGAGAGCGGTGGCTCCTGGAGCGCCGACAACGGCAACGGTTACTACGGCGGTCTGCAGATCTCCCAGGACAACTGGGTGGAGTACGGCGGCCTGGACTACGCCGAGAGCCCCGACGTGGCCAGCCGTTCGCAGCAGATAGCCGTCGCCGAGAGGATCCTCGCCGACCAGGGTGTCGGCGCCTGGCCCACCTGCGGCCTGCTCGGCGGCCTGGACGACGACTCCGCACCGGCGGGCGTCGACACCGGCCTCGCGGCTGACGCGGCGTCGGGCGCCTCGGCGACCCCGGACGCCTCCTCGAAGCCCGAGTCCGGCTTGTCCGACTCCTCCGTTTCGACCGGAAGCACCGGTAAGGCGGAAAGCTCTGAAGGTTCCGGTAAGTCCGGTACCTCCGGCGGCTCGGACGCCTCCGGTGATTCCGGATCCTCCGGTTCCGCGTCGTCGTCCCCGTCCTCGGGGTCCGGCTCGGACGGTGAGGCGGAAGGTTCCGGCAAGGACGGGAGCGGCGACTCCCAGGAGGGTGACAGCTCCCTCACCGCCACCACCAAGAACGACGAGTCGGACAAGTCCGGCCAGAACGACCTCTCTTCGGACGCCGTCGAATCCGGCTCCACCGGCTCCGGCCGCCACCGCGGCGACAGCGCCGACGAGGAGGCCGCGGACAGCCGTACGGCCGACTCCTCCGGCCGGCACGCCTCGCGGGACACCACCGCCGCGCGTGACGCGGCCGACGGCTCCTACACGGTCCGCGCCGGCGACAGCCTCTGGGGCATCGCCGACTCCCTTGACCTCCAGGGCGGATGGTCCGCGCTCTACACCGAGAACAAGGACACCGTCGGCGACGACCCCGACCTCATCGTTCCCGGTCAGACCCTTGAAGTAGGGGTCGAACCGGGCGAAAAGTAGCTGGAGTTCGCGTCACGGTTCGGGCTTAATGTCCGAATTGGCAGCGGTGAGATATAGGTCTCAGAAGCCCTGATCGTCTTTGAAATTCCGCGGATCGCGTGTCTACGGTCAAGGCCGCTCGTCACCGCGAGCCCCGGCTGCCGCAACGCCGAATCCTGCCAGCGGCCGTCCGGGAACAGTCGTCGCGTCAAGCGCCGTAGGCAGGAGCGGGGGACCCAAGGTAAGTGCCGGTCCCGGCAGTTCGCTGCCGGAGCCGGCTTGGGGTGAAGCCGCAGCTCGCAAGAGACTGCGGCCGGGCAACTCAACCGGCCCGAACCCGACAGCTCACCTCGCAGGCGTCGGTGAGGGGATCGATCGATGCTGTTTTCCGCCAAGGGCAAGCACCGCCGTCCGTCCAAGGCCACCCGCGCCATCGCCATCGCCGGTGTGACCGGTGCCGCCGTCGCCGCCCCGCTGATGGCCGCCGGCAACGCCTCCGCCGCCACCGCCTCCGAGTGGGACGCCGTCGCCCAGTGCGAGTCCGGCGGCAACTGGTCCATCAACACCGGCAACGGCTACTACGGCGGTCTGCAGTTCTCCGCCTCCACCTGGGCCGCGTACGGCGGCACGCAGTACGCCGCCACGGCCGACCAGGCCTCCAAGGAGCAGCAGATCACCGTCGCCGAGAAGGTCCTCGCGGGCCAGGGCAAGGGCGCCTGGCCGGTCTGCGGCACCGGCCTGTCGAACACCCCGTACGGTGGCGGCAGCGCCTCCTCCTCCACCCCTTCCTCCTCGGCCGGTGACACCGCCACCACCGAGCGCGAGACCGAGGAGCAGAGCGCCTCCCGCTCCGCCGAGCGTCCGGCCGCCGAGAAGACCGTCACCACCCCGACCGGCAAGAAGGTCGAGAAGGGCGACGGCGAGTACAAGGTGGTCAAGGGCGACACCCTCAGCTCGATCGCCGAGGAGCACGACGTCGCGGGCGGCTGGCAGAAGCTGTTCGACCTGAACAAGGACATCGTCGACGACGCCGACGTCATCTACCCGGGCCAGCAGCTGCACCTCAAGTAGGCAGCGGCGGCACCTCCGCCAGGAGAGGCCCGCAGACTCCCCGCCCCGGTGCGCGTTCCCCCGTACGCACCGGGGCGGGGTTCGCTCTTTCTGCCGTGGGTTTTGCGAAACCGTCTTTGTTCCGTTCGGAAACAATTTACTCTCGGTTCCGTCCACGGGGTGGTCGGTCGGCTGGCCGATCGCCCGGAGCCGGTTAGGCTCGTCTCGCAGAGCCACACCCGCGGCCTGCCCACCGCGTCACATTGAAGAAGGAGATGCTCGTGCCGTCCATCGACGTCGTCGTAGCCCGGGAAATCCTGGACTCCCGAGGCAACCCCACGGTCGAGGTCGAGGTCGGCCTCGACGACGGCAGCACGGGTCGTGCCGCCGTTCCGTCCGGTGCCTCCACGGGCGCCTTCGAGGCCATCGAGCTCCGTGACGGCGACCCCAACCGCTACCAGGGCAAGGGTGTCGAGAAGGCCGTCCTGGCCGTCATCGAGCAGATCGGCCCGGAGCTGGTCGGCTACGACGCCACCGAGCAGCGCCTGATCGACCAGGCCATGTTCGACCTGGACGCCACCGACAACAAGGGCTCGCTCGGCGCCAACGCCATCCTCGGCGTCTCCCTGGCCGTCGCCCACGCCGCCTCCGAGGCCAGCGACCTGCCGCTGTTCCGTTACCTGGGCGGCCCGAACGCGCACCTGCTGCCGGTGCCGATGATGAACATCCTGAACGGCGGCTCGCACGCCGACTCCAACGTGGACATCCAGGAGTTCATGATCGCGCCGATCGGCGCGGAGTCCTTCTCCGAGGCGCTGCGCTGGGGCACCGAGGTCTACCACACCCTCAAGAAGGTCCTGAAGAGCAAGGGTCTGGCCACCGGCCTCGGCGACGAGGGCGGCTTCGCCCCGAACCTGGGCTCCAACCGCGAGGCCCTGGACCTGATCCTGGAGGCCATCAAGGAGGCCGGCTACACCCCGGGCGAGCAGATCGCGCTCGCGCTGGACGTGGCCGCGTCCGAGTTCTACAAGGACGGCTCCTACGTCTTCGAGGGCAAGGAGCGCTCCGCCGCCGAGATGACGGAGTACTACGCCGAACTGGTCGAGGCGTACCCGCTGGTCTCCATCGAGGACCCGCTGTTCGAGGACGACTGGGACGGCTGGAAGACCATCACCGACAAGCTCGGTGACAAGGTCCAGCTCGTCGGTGACGACCTGTTCGTCACCAACCCGGAGCGCCTGGCCCGCGGTATCGAGGACGGCGCCGCCAACGCCCTGCTGGTGAAGGTGAACCAGATCGGTTCGCTCACCGAGACCCTGGACGCGGTCGAGCTGGCCCAGCGCAACGGCTTCAAGTGCATGATGTCGCACCGCTCCGGCGAGACCGAGGACGTCACCATCGCCGACCTGGCCGTCGCCACCAACTGCGGCCAGATCAAGACCGGCGCCCCGGCCCGCTCCGAGCGTGTCGCCAAGTACAACCAGCTGCTGCGCATCGAGGAGATCCTCGACGACGCCGCGGTGTACGCCGGCCGCAGCGCCTTCCCGCGCTTCAAGGGCTGATCCCCGGCAGGGCTAAAGCTCAGCCAGTCGTACGTACGTCCCCGTACTCGGTCCCGTACCGTGTGCGGGGACGTACGCACGTACACGCGCCGGCGAACGGGGAGGCGGGACGATGGCCGTGAAGGACCGGGACCGGTTCTCCACCGCGACCAGGATCAGACTGATCGGCGAGCAGACCGCCGCCCGCGTCTACCGCTCGCAGACCCGGCGGCAGGCCCGCCGCTCCCGGCTGACCGGCCGGGCCGCGCTGCTCGCGCTGGTGGTCTGCTCGCTGGTGGTGGCGCTCGCCTACCCGATAAGGCAGTACGTCGCCCAGCGCGCCGAGATCGCCGACCTGGAGCGCGAGCAGCGCCAGGCCCGGGAGCGCGTCGAACAGCTGCGCGACGCCAAGGCGCGATGGCAGGACGACGCCTACGCCGAGCAGCAGATCCGCCGGCGACTGCACTACGTCATGCCCGGCGAGACCGGGTACGTCGTGATCGATCCGAACGCGGTGAAGCAGTCCCGCACCGACACGGGCGGCGCCGACCGCCCCTGGTACTCGAACGTCTGGGACGGCGTCGACAAGGCCGACGCCTCGGACAGTTGAACGGAAACAGAAAGACAGGCATGCAAACGCCCCCGCCGCCCACCCCGCGCACCGAGCCCACCGACGCGGACGTCGAGGCCTTCAAGCAGCAGCTGGGCCGTCCGCCCCGCGGGCTGCGCGCGATCGCGCACCGCTGCCCCTGCGGGCAGCCGGACGTCGTGGAGACGGCCCCGCGGCTGCCCGACGGCACGCCCTTCCCGACGCTGTACTACCTGACGTGCCCTAAGGCCTCCTCGGCGATCGGCACGCTGGAGGCCAACGGCGTGATGAAGGAGATGACGGCCCGGCTGGAGAGCGACCCGGAGCTGGCCGCCGCCTACCGCGCCGCGCACGAGGACTACATCCGGCGCCGGGACGAGATCGAGGTGCTGGCGGGCTTCCCGAGCGCCGGCGGCATGCCGGACCGCGTGAAGTGCCTGCACGTCCTGGTGGCCCACTCGCTGGCCGCAGGACCCGGGGTGAACCCGCTCGGCGACGAGGCCCTGGCCATGCTGCCGGAGTGGTGGCGCAAGGGCGCGTGCGTGACCCTGCCCGACGCGGACTCCGCGGCCTCCGCGGTCTCCGAGGTCTCCGAGGTCTCCGAGGTCTCCGAGGCGGAGGGGGACGCGCAGTGACCCGGGTCGCCGCCGTGGACTGCGGCACGAACTCCATCCGCCTGCTGGTCGCCGACTGCGACCCGGCCACCGGTGAACTCGTCGAGCTGGACCGCCGTATGACGATCGTGCGGCTCGGCCAGGGTGTCGACCGCACCGGGCGGCTGGCCCCCGAGGCGCTGGAGCGGACCTTCGCGGCCTGCCGCGAGTACGCCGCCGTCATCAAGGAGCACGGCGCCCAGCGGCTGCGCTTCGTGGCCACCTCCGCCTCCCGCGACGCCGAGAACCGCGACGACTTCGTCCGCGGCGTGCTGGACATCCTGGGCGTGGAGCCCGAGGTGATCAGCGGGGACCAGGAGGCGGAGTTCTCCTTCACCGGCGCCACCAAGGAACTCAAGGGCCGCACCGACCTCACCACGCCCTACCTGGTCGTCGACATCGGCGGCGGCTCCACCGAGTTCGTCGTCGGCGACGGGCGGGTGCGGGCCGCGCGTTCGGTCGACGTCGGCTGCGTCCGCATGACCGAGCGGCACCTCGTGCACGAGGGTGCCGTGACCGACCCGCCGACCGCGGAGCAGATCGCGGCGATGCGCGCCGACATCGAGGCCGCCCTCGACCTCGCCGAGCGGACCGTGCCGCTGCGCGAGGCGCACACGCTGGTGGGCCTCGCCGGGTCGGTGACGACCGTGTCGGCGATCGCGCAGGAGCTGCCGGAGTACGACTCCGCGGCCATCCACCACTCCCGGATCTCCCACGACAAGGTCCGCGAGATCACCGACTGGCTGCTGCGCTCCACCCACGCCGAGCGGGCCGCCGTACCGTCCATGCATCCCGGACGGGTCGACGTGATCGCCGCCGGCGCCCTCGTACTGCTGGCGATCATGGAGCGGATCGGCGCCGAGGAGGTCGTGGTGAGCGAGCACGACATCCTCGACGGCATCGCGTGGTCGGTGGCGTGACGGGAGCGCACTGAAGCGCGGGAAGTCCGTTCATGGAAAGAATGCGCAGTTTGTCGCCAATGGCTTGTTTCACCCCCTGTCGTGACGGTGACCCGCCCCCTGGGAGTCCTGCCGAGAGAAGGGTGGAACAAGCCATGATCACCAGAGAGCAGATCCCGGCCGTCCTGGACCACGCGGTCCTCGACGAGGGCGGCAAGAAGATCGGCGAGGCCAAGCACGTCTACCTCGACGACGTCACCGGGAGCCCCGAGTGGGTCTCCGTGAAGACGGGCCTGTTCGGCACCAGCGAGACCTTCGTGCCGATCCGTGACGCCTCGGTCGTGGGCGACCACATGGAGGTCCCGTTCTCCAAGAGCAAGGTCAAGGACGCGCCGCACGTGGACGTCGACGCCGGCGGCCATCTGTCGGAGACCGAGGAGCACGAGCTCTACGAGTACTACGGCATGGACTGGGACGACTCCTGGGCGCGCGCCAACCAGCCCGGCGAGGGCGGCTGGGCGCAGGAGGGGACCGGGACGCGCCAGGGCTCCGGAGCGGGCCTGGGGTCCGACATGGGCCAGGGGGCCATGGGTACCGCGGGCATCGGTGCGGCAGGCGAGGAGCTGCGGGACCGGACCGTCGAGGACGACGCCATGACCCGCTCCGAGGAGCGGATGCACGTGGGCGTGGAGCGCCGGGAGGCCGGGCGCGCGCGGCTGCGCAAGTACGTCGTCACCGAAGAGGTGGAGCGCACGGTCCCGGTGCGGCACGAGGAAGTACGCGTCGAGCGGGAGCCGATCACCGACGAGAACCGCGACGCGGCGATGTCCGGGCCGGAGATCAGCGAGGCGGAGCACGAGGTGGTGCTGCACGAGGAGCGGCCGGTGGTGGAGACCGAGGCCGTGCCGGTGGAGCGGGTCCGCCTGACCGCCGAGGAGGAGACCGAGCAGGAGACCGTCCGCGGGCGCGTCCGCAAGGAGCGCATCGAGGGCGACGCCCGGCCGGCCGACGACCCCGACGAGTCCGGACCGCTCCCGTAGGGCGTGCCCGGCCCGAGAAGCCGGACGAGCGCCGCCGACGGGTGTCGGCGGCGCTCTCGGGCGCCAGGCCGCCGGTTCGCCGAGGGCGGTCCGGGGTCACCGCCGGGCGGCGATCGCCACTGGTCAGGGCCTCCGTTGAGCGAATCGGTCAACGTTTGAGCAAGCCATCGACCCGTCCGGTGACACCACGTCGGAAAACTTCGTGAAGTTCTTCACAAGGAATTCAGTCCTGCCGGAGGGTGAAAGGGGCCCACTGGGCCGTTGCGGGGGCTCACCGGCGCGGTCGGCCCGCTCCGGGGATCGGTGCGACGGGGTCCTCGAGGAGGGCCGGCGAGGACTGGTCCAAGGGGTGAGACGAGCCAGAGGAGCAGCTCACGCGGCATTGACAACGGCCCGCCATGCACAGTGGTTCCCTCGCCGCATCATGATCTGGGTCACGCGGGCCGCGCAGGATAGCACAGGCCCTGTCGGAGCTTGTGAAGGGGCGCACGAGCACCCCCCTCCGAGCGGGTGGATACTCGATGGCATGAGCACCACGGAGCGTCCCAGGATCCTCGTAGTAGGCGGTGGGTACGTAGGCCTGTACGCAGCTCGGCGCATTCTCAAGAAGATGCGCTACGGCGAGGCGACCGTCACGGTCGTCGACCCCCGGTCGTACATGACCTACCAGCCCTTCCTCCCCGAAACCGCCGCCGGCAACATCTCCCCGCGACACGTCGTCGTCCCGCTGCGACGCGTGCTCCCCAAGGCGGAGGTCCTCACCGGCCGGGTCACCACCATCGACCAGGACCGCAAGGTCGCCACGATCGCCCCGCTGGTCGGCGAGGCGTACGAGCTGCCCTTCGACTACCTGGTCATCGCGCTCGGCGCGGTCTCCCGCACCTTCCCGATCCCCGGCCTCGCCGAACAGGGCATCGGCATGAAGGGCATCGAGGAGGCCATCGGCCTGCGCAACCACGTGCTGGAGCAACTGGACAAGGCCGACTCCACCACCGACGAGGAGATCCGCCGCAAGGCGCTCACCTTCGTCTTCATCGGTGGTGGCTTCGCCGGCGCCGAGACCATCGGCGAGGTCGAGGACCTGGCCCGCGACGCGGCCAAGTACTACAAGAACGTGTCCCGTGAGGACATGCGCTTCATCCTCGTCGACGCCGCCGACAAGATCCTTCCCGAGGTCGGCCCCAAGCTCGGCCAGTACGGCAAGGAGCACCTGGAGAGCCGCGGCGTGGAGATCTACCTCTCCACCTCGATGGACTCCTGCGTCGACGGCCACGTCGTGCTGAAGAACGGCCTCGAGGTCGACTCCAACACCATCGTCTGGACCGCCGGCGTCAAGCCGAACCCGGTCCTGGCCCGCTACGGCCTCCCGCTGGGCCCGCGCGGTCACGTCGACACAGCCGCCACCCTCCAGGTGCAGGGCACCGACTACATCTGGGCCGCGGGCGACAACGCCCAGGTGCCGGACCTCGTCGGCCGCAAGGCGGGCAACGAGAACGCCTGGTGCCCGCCGAACGCCCAGCACGCGCTGCGCCAGGCCAAGGTCCTCGGCGACAACGTGGTGTCCGGCATGCGGGGCTTCCCGCAGAAGGAGTACAGCCACGCCAACAAGGGCGCGGTCGCGGGCCTCGGCCTGCACAAGGGCGTCGCGATGATCGTCATGGGCAAGATGAAGATCAAGCTCAAGGGACGTCTCGCCTGGTACATGCACCGTGGCTACCACGGCCTGGCGATGCCGACGTGGAACCGCAAGATCCGCGTCTTCGCCGACTGGACCCTCGGCATGTTCCTCAAGCGCGAGGTCGTCGCCCTCGGCGCGCTGGAGTCCCCGCGCGAGGAGTTCTACGAGGCCGCCAAGCCGGCCCCGGCCCCCGCGGCGCCCGCCGTGAAGACCGAGGAGAAGGCCAAGGCCTCCTGACCCCCGGTCACCTCTGAGCACGCCCCCGAAAGGGCCGCCCGCCATCCGTGGTGCGGGCGGCCCTTTCGGCTGTCCGGAACCGCTGAACGCCACGGCGGACGCGAGCTGGCCAGTGCGGCTGTGCTTTCGCGTGGGTGGCATGATTCGACCGGTTGGTTACACAGAGTTGGATATCGTGACGCCGATCATTGCCACATCGTGGTCGGGCGTTCACGGTCCCCCGGGGACGGCTGAGCAGAGACGGGGAGGACCACGCATGGCGTGGGACGAGTGGGACCGGCTGAAGACCCAGGCGAGGGGAGACGACGCCACGGGGATGCGGCTCAATCAGTACCCGGCGGACCAAGGGGGCGTTCGTGCCAACTCGGCTGACCTGGTGGCCCACCAGGACGACCTGGGTGCGGTGGGGCACGAGGCCTACATCCTCTGGGACGAGTTGCGGACAGCGGCAGACATCGCGGGGGCGGGCGTGGACAAGGGCGGCGAAGGATCCACGACGCGGGCGGCGAGCTCGCTGACGGCCCATGGGTTCGGGATGGGGGCCGGTCTGGCGCGGACCGAGGAGATCTGGACGTCCCAGGTGAAATCCGTTCTTCAAGCATGCGCCCACATCTCCAACCATTTGGACCACAGTAGGAAGCTGCACGCGGCGGACGACGCCAGGATCGGCACCCAGGCGGCCGCCGTCGGCGGCGGGGAGCTGACGGTGTCGGAACTGAGCAAGTACTTCAAGTAGGGCGGACCAGTGGCGATCACCTACACGGATCTGCTCGATGTCGACCTGGGCATCCTCGGTACGGCCGTCTCCGACTGGAGGAAGGCCGTCAGCCAACTGAAGAAGCTCGCGGACAACGCGAGGACGGGCATGGTGGCGAAGTCGGAGGCGGCCCGCTGGGCGGGAATGAACGCCACGGTGTCCCGAGCGTTCGTCGCCGAGACCGCGAAGGAAGTCGCCGATCTCCACACGGAGGCGCGCAGCATTCATCGAATTCTGGATGACGCGCATACCGACCTCGTCTCGCTGCAGAAGCAGATCGTGACGGCCGTCCGGGTGGACGCGGTGGAACTGGGCCTCCGGGTCGAGACCATCGGCTCAGGCGAGGTCCGCTGCTTCTACCCGCACATCCGCGGCGACAGCGACGACCGCACCCAGGAGCAGCTCGATGCCCGGAGGGAGCTGGAGGACCGCATCAACCGGATCCTTGCTCACGCGAGCGAGATCGACGCGTCCGTGGCCCGCGCCCTGGCCAAGAGTCACGGCGACTCCGCCCACAACGCCGGACACAGCTCGTACGGCTCACTCGACGAGGCACAGGCCGAACGCGCCGCGGAGCTCGCCAGGCTTGGGCCGGAGATGTCCGACGAGCAGCTGACGGAGCTGAATTCCCTCCTGCGCCACAACGCGCGAGACGCGGACTTCTCCACCCGTTTCTACTCGTTGCTGGGCGGCCCTCAGGAGGCCCTGGAGTTCTACGGCCGTATGGCGTTGAACGGCACTGAGGGCGACGACAAGGCGAGGCTCCTCCTGACGCAGCAGTTGCAGAGACATATGGGCCTCGCGCTGGCCTCGGCGACGGATCCCGACAACAAGTCTCACCTGCCTGCCTCCTGGGCCACGGAGTTCCGCAAACTGGGCTCGGCGGAGATCAAGCTCTATCCCGGGGGAATGTCCCACCCATTCGGCTATCAGATCCTCGGTGGCCTGCTCCGGTACGGTGACTACGACGCTCGGTTCCTCAACCCGATCGCCGAGCACATCGTCCAACTGCATCAGAAGGATCCGTACCGGTTCGTCGAGAACAAACCCACGTCGGCGGGGGACGCGGACTGGGGTTTCAACCCGTCCGGGAAATCAGGCGCCGGCTATGACCCACTGACCAGCGTGCTGGAAGCGCTCGGCCACAGTCCCGACGCGGCGAAGAAGTTTTTTGACCCGGAGATGACCCCCACCGTCTACAACGAGGACGGCACTGTCAACCGGCGCGACACTCTCGGCTACTCGTACTTCGAAGAGCTGACCAAGAAGGACTTCGTGTGGCCGCCGGACAGCCCTTTCCAGCCTGGAAGCGAAGGCGCGGAGAAAGCGCGTGGCTTCGGTCCGGACGCGCTCGGACATGCCTTGGAAGCGGCGACACTGGGGCACGCCTACGACGACCCGACTCCGAGACTCGTGCGCGACGAGACCACGGCGGCCATCATGGAGAAGGTCGTGGCGGCCTATGGTGACCCGGAGAACGTGAAGGAACCTCTCGCCGACAGCCTTGGTCGAATGGGAGCCGGTTATATCGACGATCTCAACTGGGGACTGAACGACAACAGGCCGGACAGCCTGTTCGCGCCGACCGGTACGGGCCACGCGGTCTTCGGGATCGACAACTCGATCAGATTCCTGAGTTCCGTCGGACAGCATCCCGACGCCTACGCGGAGATCTCCACGGCTCAGCAGATCTACGCCACCACCGCGCTGGAAGCACAGGCCCAGGGAGGGCGCATCGATCAGCCGGCCGCGCGGGAGATCGTGCGCACCGGCGCGGAGATCCAAGGGTTCCTGGACCAGTCCAGGGCGGACCAGGTCGCCGCAGAGGGGGTCGCGAAGGACGAGGCCTACAACAAGAGCCTGGAAGAGAAGACTGGCTGGATCAAGTTCGGTGCCGGCGTGGCGATCGCCGGTGGGGCGGCCTTTCTTCCTCCTGTGGCCGCTGTCGGGGTGGCGGGCACTCTCATTCCTGTGTTCATGGACGCGGGGCAAGGAGCCATCACACAGCAGATCGCAAACGTGATCGATGACAGTGCGCAGACCCATCAGCTGGAGAGCGGAAGCACGATCCAGGAACAGAAGGCGGAGATCTATGCAGTGGGACAGACGGCCGCCGAGTCCCCGATGGACAAGTTCCTCGCGGCGCACGGCATCTCGCGAGACCATGACCGCTTCGGTCAGGATCTGGAAGAGGCCGCAAACTCCGGTTATACGAAGGGGACCAATCGAGAGAACCAGCGTGGTGTTCTTCCGCAGGCTTAGGTTTGGCGCAGGACTGAGAGCCGGGTCGGCCGCACTCGTCGTGGCGCTGGCCGCCATCGGTTGCCAGGGTGGCGGGTCAGATGCTGGAAGCTCGGTGACGCCCAGCTCGTCAGGGCCGTCGTGCGAGGAGTTTCTGTCCGTCGAAGCCAAAGCGGCCATGAGGCGGATCGCTGGTATTCCGGCGTCCGACTCGGATGTTTTCCTCGGGGAGCCGGCGCGGACCGTCGACGACCTGGTCTCCCAGTATCAGCTCGGCAAGACCGGTACTGACTCCCGGCTGTGCGGGGCGTATCGAGGAACGTCCGGGCTTGATTCGGTGAAGGTGGCGTACTCCCTCGCCCAAGATCTCCCGGAGGAGGGCAAGGGGGACTCCGGCTATAAAAAGTATCGTATGGGAGAAATGGCTCTGGCCGGGGCCAAGGCGGGGGTGCTGTACTTCCGGTGCGTCGGCGGCGTGTTCGGTGACGCGTCCACGGCCGTTTTGATCAGGGGAGACGTCCGCAGCAGGTACGAAGTGGCGGAGCCGTCGGACGCGGCCACGGAGGACAACCTCCGTATCGTGCACGAAGCCAGCCGTGGGCTCTCCGGCTTGCTGGGATGTGAGTCCGGGTCCGGGGTCTCGGGCCGGTTCACCATGCCGCCCTCGGCGTAGCGGGGCGTCCTGGCTAGGTGGCCGTATGCGGCTGTGCATCGCTCAGGGGTTTTGCTCAGCCGTGACGCGTGTGGGGGACTGCGGGGGCGGGGTGGGGGTGTTTACGTGGTGTCGGACTTTCCGGGATCGCTGTCACGGAGGTGTGCGCCATGACCGACGCCGCGTCGCGGCTGAAGGGGCTCATCGAACAGGTGCTGGGTACGCCGCTGCCGGTTCGTATCCGCGCCTGGGACGGCTCGCAGGCGGGGCCGCCCGGTACGCCGGTGCTGGTGGTGCGCAACCGCCGGGCCGTGCGCAGGCTGTTGTGGAAGCCGGGGGAACTGGGGCTGGCCCGGGCGTGGGTCGCCGGGGACCTGGACATCGACGGGGATCTGTACGCGGCCCTCGACGCGATCGCGGGGCTCGTCTGGGAACGCGGCGAGGACGCCCGTACGCTCGCGCAGTCGCTGCGCGACCCCGAGGTGCGGGCCGGAGTGCGCGGCCTGCTGCGGATGGGAGGGCCCGCGCTGCCCCCCGCACCGCCCGGCGAGGAGGTGCGCCGCAGACGGCATCTGCACACCCGGCACAGCGACAGACGCGCCATCAGCCACCACTACGACGTCGGCAACGACTTCTACGAACTCGTCCTCGGCCCGTCGATGGTCTACTCGTGCGCCTACTGGGAGGCCCCCGAGGAGGCCGGCGGAACCCTGGAGGACGCCCAGCGCGACAAGTTGGAGCTGGTCTCCCGCAAGCTCGGCCTCGAACCGGGCGGACGGCTGCTCGACGTCGGCTGCGGCTGGGGCTCCATGGCCATCCACGCGGCCCGTGAGCACGGCGTGAGCGTCGTCGGCATCACCCTGTCGCAGGAGCAGGCCGCCTACGCCCGCAAGCGCGTCGCCGAGGAGGGGCTGACCGACCGGGTGGAGATCCGGGTGCAGGACTACCGGGACGTCAGCGACGGCCCCTACGACGCGATCTCCTCCATCGGCATGGCCGAACACGTGGGGTCCGAGCGGTACCTGGAGTACGCCCGCACGCTGAACGCCCTGCTCAAGCCGGGCGGGCGGCTGCTCAACCACCAGATCGCCCGTCGGCCGCAGCGCGACGAGACGGCGTACGACGTCGACGAGTTCATCGACGCCTACGTCTTCCCCGACGGTGAACTGGCGCCCGTCGGCACCACGGTGACCCAGCTGGAGCGCGCCGGGTTCGAGGTGCGCGACGTGGAGTCGATCCGCGAGCACTACGCGCTCACCCTGCGCCGCTGGGTCAGCAACCTGGAGGACGGCTGGGAACGGGCCGTGCGGCTGACCAGCCCGGGCCGCGCCCGCGTCTGGCGGCTGTACATGGCCGCCTCGGCACTGGCCTTCGAGCACAACCGCATCGGGGTCAACCAGGTCCTCGCCGTCCGCACCCCGGAGTCCGGTGACTCCGGCATGCCGCTGCGCGCTCGTACCTGGAACGCCTGAACGGCGAAGGCCCCGCTTCCTCGTCCGGGAAGCGGGGCCTTCGGCGGTGGCTAGGTCACTCCGACTTGATCGCGGCCAGCATGTTCAGCCGGGCCGCGCGGCGCGCGGGCCACAGCGCCGCCAGCACGCCCACCGTGGCCGCCAGCAGCAGGAACACCGCCATCCGGGTCCAGGGCAGGACGAGTTCGTACGTCGCCATGCTGCTCGCCAGCAGCTCCCCGGCCGCCCAGCCGAAGAACACGCCCAGACCGATGCCGAGCACCCCGCCGAAGAGCGAGATGACCAGCGACTCCAGGCGGACCATCCGCTTGATGCCCTTGCGGTCCAGGCCGATCGCGCGGAGCATGCCGATCTCCTGGGAGCGTTCGAACACCGACATGGCCAGGGTGTTGATGACACCGAGGACGGCCACGATCACCGCCATGGCCAGCAGGCCGTACAGCATGTTCAGCATCAGGGTGAACATGCTCGCGATCTCCTCGGAGATGTCCTCCTTGTCCTGGACCCTGACGGCCGGGTTGGAGCCCAGGGCCTTCTCCAGCCGGTCCTTCGTCGCGGCGGACGCGCCGTCCGCGGTCCGCACCATGACCTGCATGTCGGCCGGGTCGCTCTGGTGCGGGGCGAGGGTGGACAGGTCGAGCATGATGCCGCGGATCATCTCGTTGTCCTGGTAGACACCGGCGACGGTCAGCCGCTCCTTCTCGCCGTCCTCGAACGACGCCGTGAACGAGGAACCCGTCTGCCAGCCGTGCGCCGTCGCGGTGTCGTCGTCCACGACCACCCGGTCGCCACCGACCTCGAAGGCACCGCTGTCGACCGGCAGTTCGGTCAGCTCGCCGATGGTGGCGCCGGTGACGCCGGTCAGGTACTCGGTCTCGCCGTCGATCCGGGCGGGCGCGTTGCGCAGCGGGCTGGTGGCCGTGACGCCCTCGGTGGCGCGCAGCTCGCGGTCGACGTCCGGGGAGAGCGTGTTGCCGTTCGCCATGGAGACGACGTAGTCCGCGCGGATCGCGTCCGAGGCCATCCGGTCGATCGACTTCTGCAGGCTGCCCGCCATCACCGTCATCCCGGTGATCAGGGTCAGGCCGATCATCAGGGCGGAGGCGGTGGCGGCGGTACGGCGCGGATTGCGCACCGAGTTCTGGCGGGCCAGCTTGCCCGACACCCCGAAGACGCGCAGCACCGGCGCCGCGGCCGCGATCAGCGGCCGGGACAGCAGCGGGGTCAGCACGAACACCCCGATGATCAGCAGGACGGCGCCCAGGCCCATCGGCGCCTGCCCGTCCGAGCCTCCCATGGTGGTCGCCGCGAGGACGACGGCGACGCCCGCGGCGGCGAACAGCGCGCCGAGGGTGTTGCGCAGCACCAGCGACTTCACCGTCGCCGTGGCGTGCAGGCTGCTCATCGCCGCCACCGGCGGGATCTTCGCCGCCCGCCGGCCGGGCAGCCAGGCGGCCAGCATGGTGACCAGGACACCGACCGCGAGCGCGGCGACGATCGTGTCGGGGGAGATCACCAGCGGCCCGTCCGGCACCGTCTCGCCGAGCGAGCCCAGCAGGGAGCGCAGGCCCGCGCCGATGCCGATGCCCGCGACCAGGCCGGTCACCGCGGCGACCACGCCGACGAAGAACGCCTCGATCAGCACCGACCGGGTGACCTGGCGGCGGGAGGCGCCGACCGCGCGCAGCAGCGCCAGTTCCTTGGTGCGCTGGGCGACCAGCATGGTGAAGGTGTTGGCGATGATGAAGGTGCCGACGAACAGCGCGATGCCGGCGAAGACCAGCAGGCCCTGCTTGAGCCCGCTCATCGAGGAGGCGATCAGCTCGGCCTGGTCGTCGGCGAGCCGCTGCCCGGTGGTGGTGTGCACGAGGTCGGCGGGGAGGGCCTTGTCCAGTTCGGCCTTGAGCGCCTCCTGGGTGACGCCGGCCTTCGCCTCGACGTCGATCTGGTCGTACGTGCCCGGCTTGCCGAACAGCCGCTGCGCGGTCGCCGTGTCGAACAGGGTGAGGCTGCCGCCGGCGGCGACGTTGCCGTCGTCGGTGGTGAAGACGCCGGTGATCCTCGGGGACAGCACCGGGCCGTCGATGGACAGCCGCACGGTGTCGCCGACGCGGTAGCCGGTGCGTTCGGCGGTCTCGGAGTCGATCAGGACCTCGCCGCGGCCCTTCGGCGCGTGGCCCTCGACGAGCGGGTAGCGCGGGTCGTCCGTGCCCCAGTAGTTGCCGCCCTGCGACTGGAAGCCGCCGCCGACCAGCTTGCCGTCCTGGTCGGCGAGGGCGGTGAAGCCGCCGACCACGCCGATGGCGGAGGCGGCGCCGGGCACCCGGGCGCTCCGGTCGAGCAGCGCCTGCGTCAGCTCGGGGGTGGTGCCGAGGGTGTCGCCGCGGTCCTTCTGGGTCTCGGGCTCCACGGCCACGTCGACCCGGTCGAAGCCCTTGGCCGAGCTCTTCTGGTAGGCCTCGGAGATGGTGTTGGTGAAGACCAGGGTCCCCGACACGAAGGCCACGCCGAGCATCACGGCGAGCACGGTCATCAGGAGCCGGGCCTTGTGCGCGAGTACGTTGCGCAAGGCGGTACGGAACATGGTTTCTTCTCAGTCCAGGGTGAGGGCGGGGGCCGGCGTCGGATGGGTCAGCTGGTGCGGCCCTTGCCGTCGGACTCGGGGGTCCGGGGGTTCCCCCCGGGAAGACGCCGCATGCGGTCCAGCACCGACTCCGCCGTCGGCCCGTGCACCTCGTCCACGATCCGGCCGTCGGCCAGGAACACCACCCGGTCCGCGTAGGCCGCCGCCACCGGGTCGTGGGTCACCATCACCACCGTCTGGCCCAGTTCGCGCACCGAGTTGCGCAGGAAGCCGAGCACCTCGGCGCCGGAGCGGGAGTCGAGGTTGCCGGTCGGTTCGTCGCCGAAGATGATGTCCGGCTTGGAGGCGAGCGCCCGGGCGACCGCGACGCGCTGCTGCTGGCCGCCGGAGAGCTGGGAGGGGCGGTGGCCGAGCCGGTCGGACAGGCCGACCATCTGGATCACCGTGTCCAGCCACTGCTTGTCCGGCTTGCGGCCCGCGATGTCCATGGGGAGCGTGATGTTCTCCAGCGCGGTCAGCGTCGGCAGCAGGTTGAACGCCTGGAAGATGAAGCCGATCTTGTCCCGGCGCAACTTGGTGAGCTGCTTGTCCTTGAGCGAGCCCAGCTCGGTGTCGCCGATGCGCACCGAGCCGGAGGAGAAGGTGTCCAGTCCGGCCACGCAGTGCATCAAGGTGGACTTGCCGGACCCGGAGGGGCCCATGATCGCGGTGAACTCGGCCTGCCGGAACTCGACGGAGACGCGGTCGAGGGCGACCACCCGGGTCTCGCCCTGTCCGTAGATCTTCGACAGCTCCGTGGCGCGGGCGGCCACCGCGGTGGTCCGGTCGGCGAGGGGAGTCGTGGTCACGGGTCGGGCTCCTGTCGGACGGGGATGCGAGGACGTGATTCATCGTTTCGTCCGTACGGCGCCGTGTAGTCAGCCGCTGTTCCGGTTCCGGGGGCAGACTCCGGTCGGACCGGGCGGGGCCATGTCATACCTGGGGATGACGGGCGACCCCGAGGGTGAGCCTCGGGTGATCTTCGGGTGATCTTCGGAAGAACGCCCGGATGGCCCGCACGGGTGATCTTCGTCAAGAACAGGTGGAGTGCCCTTGTTCGGGCGGTGAAATTCCGTCATTCCGCGTACACGGGCGTGCACCGCACGCAAGGCTGGTGGCAAGTGCGGATGGCGTGTTCCGAGTGCTGATGCACCCTCAGACGTCAATAAAATAAGACAACATCGGTCCGTAGTTCCGCTGTTCGGGGGATGCGCCCCGATAGGCTCGGGACCTCGACGCGGAGCCCATGGCCTGCCCGGATGGTGGAATGCAGACACGGCGAGCTTAAACCTCGCTGCCCCTCGCGGGCGTACCGGTTCGAGTCCGGTTCCGGGCACTCCGACGCCTTCGAATTGCGTGCACAGTGCATCGAAGTCTTCACCGCTCGGCCCCCTCGGTGACAAGATCGTCACCAGGGGGCCACGGTTCGGTTCCTCCCGTGCCGGGAATCACCCGGCCGCGTAGCGTGTTGCGCAGCACGTGGGGGGAAAGATCCTCCCCAAGCACTAGGGTCAATCCTTTGCCTGTCTATTACTCTTGAGCCAAGGCTGCGCAAGGTGGCCATGGAGGAGTGAAATGAGGAGCAGCAACCCGGTCTTCTCGCGACGGGGGTTCAGCCGCGACAACGGCTACGCGGGCTTCAACACCGCGCCGCAGGCCGGGGGCGCAGCGGTAGGAACGCAGGGCAACCCGTACGCTACGGGCAACCCCTACGCCCAGCCCGGCGCCGGCAACCCGTACGCGCAGAACCCTTACGCCCAGCAGGACGCGCAGTACGGCGCCCCGCAGGCCCCGGTCGCCACCGGCAACCGGATGACGATGGACGACGTCGTCATGCGCTCGGCCATGACGCTCGGCACCGTCGTCGTCGGCGCCGTGCTGGCCTGGGCCCTGCTGCCGGTCTCGTCGACCAGCTACGGCCTGGCCATCGGCGCCGCGCTCGTCGCCTTCGTCCTGGCGATGGTCCAGTCCTTCAAGCGCACCGCGTCCCCCGCGCTGATCCTGGCGTACGCCGCGTTCGAGGGTGTCTTCCTCGGCGTGATCAGCGAGATGTACAACAGCGCCTGGTCCGGCGCGCCCTTCCAGGCCGTGCTCGGCACCATGGCGGTCACCGCCGCCACGCTGCTGATCTACAAGGCCGGCTGGGTCCGCGTCACCGCGCGCTACGCCCGCATCGGCATGGCGATCGCCCTGGCGTTCGTCCTGGTCATGGCGGTCAACCTGCTGCTGGTCGTCTTCGGTGTCGCCGAGGACGGCGGACTGCGCAGCATGGGCCCGCTCGGTGCGATCGTCGGCATCATCGCGATCGTGCTCGGCGCCTTCTTCCTCACCCTCGACTTCAAGCAGATCGAGGACGGCATCGCCTACGGCGCGCCGCGTGAGGAGTCCTGGCTGGCCGCGTTCGGTCTGACCATGACGCTCGTCTGGATCTACATCGAGATGCTGCGCCTGGTCGCCATCTTCTCCGGCGACGACTGAGCCGTAGCCGGCGGACAGTGACACAGGCGAAGGGCCCCGGGTCATCCCGGGGCCCTTCGTCGTGTCGTGTCCGGTTCTCGTCGCTCACTCCGGCGCGGTGTGCGCGCTCAGAACCTGCGCGCGGCCCTCCTCAGGTCGTACTCGTGGATGATCGCTTTGGCGTGGCCGTACGCCAGGTCGTACTCGTGGCGCAGCCAGCTGACCTTCTCGTCGAAGCGGAGCGCGGGGCCTTCTTCTACGGTGCGCAGCCAGTCGGCCACTTCACGACCGGTGCAATGGGGGATGCGGGCGAGCAGGTTGCGGTGGGTCTCCTCCGAGAAGACTTGGGACATCGGCGCCTCCATGGCAAGGGGATGTAAGCCGGTCCTTCAGGTCACCGTGCCTGAGCGTTCGCCCGTTGGCAACAGTGCGGGTACGGGGCGTAAGGTCGCGGCGTGGTTGATACGACACCTTTGACCCAAGCGGTGGATCACTTCGCCGATCGTCTGAGGGCCGCGCCGCAGAGCCGGTTGCAGCGCGGAGCCGCCGCGGAGGCGCTGGGGCTGGCCCGTGAGCTGGCCCGGTGGGCGCAGGTGCTGGAGAGACCGGAGGCGGAGCCGCGGGTGATGCCGGACGCGGGCATGTTCGCGGCGGCGGACCAGGTGAGTGTGGCCTCGCGTGACCTGGCGGTGGTGGTGCGCGACGAGGCCGACGTCGCCGAAGCCGTGCGGCTGGTGCAGGAGGCGCAGAAGCGGGCGGGGGTCTGAGCCGGGACCCCGCGCGGCCCGCTACAGGCTGGCTATGACCCGGTCCGCCAGGATGTAGACGTTCTCTTCCCCGCACTCGAAGGTGAGGGTGTACGCGCCCGAGATGCCGGACCCGCCGAGGAGCACCGGGCTCTGGCCGGCGGTGAGGGCGGCGGCCAGGCGTTCCGCGGTCTCGCGGTGGCCCGGGGTCATGCACAAGGTCGTGCCGTCGGCGAAGACGTAGACGTCGAGGGTGCCCAGCGGGCCCGGACGGACGTCGGTGAGTTCGGTACGGGCGGCGGCCAGCTCCTCCAGGGTCGCGACGGTGCGTTCGTGGTCGTTGACGACCGGTGACGACACCGGCACGAAGTCCGGATGGGAGGGGTGGCGGCGGCGGGCGGCGGCCAGTTCGGGGGAGTCCCCGGCGAACTCGTCGGCCTCCGTCACCGGCTCCAGGCCCACGAAGTCGGCCTGACGCGGCAGGAACAGGTCGCTGTCGCCGAAGGAGAGCAGGGACGGCGCGTCGGAGACGTCACGGGCCTCCTGGGCCGCCCAGAAGGCGCGGGCCTCGGCCAGCTCCCGCTCCCGCTCCTCGGCCAGCGCCTCGGCCACGGCGGCCCGTATCTCATCCGTGTCGGCGGTGGTGCGCGCGGCGGGGACATGGGCGCGGGCGGTGCGCGCCTCGATGATCTCGGTGCGCAGGGCCGCGACCTGACGGCGCAGCTGCACAAGGGTGCGCAGGACGGCGACTCCCACGGCGCCCGTGGCGGCCGTGGTGACCAGCAAGGCGATCGGCATGGCGCTCACTGACGTACTCCCGGTTCAAAGTCGACCCCCGACTTCCTACATCAGCTTGATGGGTGAACTAACCAGCTGTCAGTGCGTAACGTCACGAAACGGGCAGGACTTTGGGCCTGGGGTTTCCGGTGGTGCGGCTCTGACCTGGGAAGTTCCCTGTGCCGAGGGAGATAGGTCACATCCTGAGGGAGATTGGATCACAAAACGGCCCAGAACCCGGGCGGTTCTCGGGTTCTGGGCCGTCAGGTGACGGTGGGTGCCTCGGCGGTCACCCAGGGGTGGGTCAGCTCAGGCGCTCGATGACCATCGCCATGCCCTGGCCGCCGCCGACGCACATGGTCTCCAGGCCGAACTGCTTGTCGTGCCACTGGAGGGAGTTGATCAGGGTGCCGGTGATGCGGGCGCCGGTCATGCCGAAGGGGTGGCCGACGGCGATCGCGCCGCCGTTGACGTTCAGCTTCTCCAGCGGGATGCCGAGGTCGCGGTAGGAGGGGATCACCTGGGCGGCGAAGGCCTCGTTGATCTCGACGAGGTCGATGTCGTCGATGGTGAGGCCGGCCAGGGCCAGGGCCCGGCGGGACGCCTCGACCGGGCCGTAGCCCATGATCTCGGGGGAGAGGCCGGAGACGCCGGTGGAGACGATCCGGGCGAGCGGGGTGAGACCCAGCTCGCGGGCCTTGGTGTCGGACATGATGACGAGGGCCGCGGCGCCGTCGTTGAGCGGGCAGCAGTTGCCGGCGGTGACCATGCCGTCGGGGCGGAAGACCGGCTTCAGGCCGGAGACGGCGTCCAGGGTGACGCCGGCGCGCGGGCCGTCGTCCTTCGAGACGACGGTGCCGTCGGGCAGCGTGACCGGGGTGATCTCGCGCTCCCAGAAGCCGTTCTTGATGGCCTCCTCGGCGAGGTTCTGCGAGCGGACGCCGAACTCGTCCATCTCCTGGCGGCTCAGGCCCCAGGAGCGGGCCAGGTTCTCGGCGGTCTGGCCCATGGCGATGTACGGGTCGGGGAGCAGGCCGTCCTCGCGCGGGTCGTGCCAGCTCGCGCCCTCGGACTCGGCCACGGCGGCGGTACGGGCCACGGCGTCGGCGAAGAGCGGGTTCTGGGTGTCGGGCATGCCGTCGGAGGTGCCCTTGACGCTGCGGCTGACCATCTCGACGCCCGCGGAGATGAAGACGTCGCCCTCGCCGGCCTTGATGGCGTGCAGCGCCATGCGGGAGGTCTGGAGGGAGGAGGAGCAGTAGCGGGTGACGGTGCAGCCCGGCAGGTGGTCCATGCCCATCTGCACGGCGACGATCCGGCCGAGGTTGTGGCCCTGCTCGCCGCCGGGCAGACCGCAGCCGAGCATCAGGTCGTCGATGTCCTTCGGGTCCAACTCGGGGACCTTGGCGAGGGCGGCCTGGATGATCGTGGCGGTGAGGTCGTCGGGGCGCAGGTCCTTGAGGGAGCCCTTGAAGGCGCGGCCGATGGGGGAGCGGGCGGCTGAGACGATCACGGCTTCGGGCATCACGGCTCCATTGGCGTACGGGTGTGGGCAGGGCTGGTTGGGAAGTTACCCGTACGTATGCGCGCGGTCACGGGGTACGCGGTGTGACATGGGCCGCAACTTTCTAAGCGCTTGCTTGGCTGTTGGTCGGGTCCGGCTCCACCTCCGGCACCCGCCGCCTGCGCCGCCGCTTCAGCAGCGCCCACGGCCCGCGCGGTCCGGTCGGCATCGCCGCCGTGACCTCCGTACCCGCCTCGGAGGCCGCCTCCGCCGCGGCGCGGGCCACCGGCAGGAAGCCCTCGCGGCGCGAGACGTCCGGACGCTCCTCCTCGGCCGGCCACAGGCCCAGGGTGGCGCAGACCGTCGGCAGCACCGCCATCGCGGCCGTCGCGTACCCCTCCGCCGACGGGTGGTAGCTGTCCGGGCCGAACAGCTCGCGCGGATGCGCCGCGAACTCCGGGCCCAGCAGATCGCCCAGCGAGACCGTACGACCGCCCTGCTCGATCACGCCGATGGTCTGCGCGGCCGCCAGCTGCCGCGAGACCCGGCGGGCCAGCCAGCGCAGCGGCTGCTGCACCGGCTCGATCGTGCCGAGGTCGGGACAGGTGCCCACGACCACCTCGGCGCCGGCGGTGCGCAGCCGCCGCACCGCCCCCGCCAGATGGCGTACCGAGCGGGTCGGCGGCATCCGGTTGGTGACGTCGTTCGCGCCGACCATGATCACGCAGACGTCCGGGGCCGGACCCGGACCGGCCAGGGCCAGCGCCACCTGCCGGTCGAGGTCGTCGGACATCGCGCCCGGCATCGCCACGTTGCGCAGTATCACCGGCCGCTCCGCGACCGCCGACAGCCCCGACGCCAGCAGCGCGCCCGGGGTCTGGCCCGACCGGTGGACGCCCTGTCCGGCGGCGGTGGAGTCGCCCAGCAGGGTCAGCCGCAGGGGTTCCTCGCCCGGGACGGCGTACCCGCCGCCGTACAGTCCGTCCGCCTTCGGTACGTACGGCGAGGAGCCGTTCGACAGCACCTGGCGCCGGGCCAGCTGCGCCTCGGCCAGCAGCAGCCCCACCATCGCCGCGCCGGCCAGGCCGATGCCACCCCCGCCGTAAGCCGCCCCGGCCGCGATACGCCGGGCCACCCGCGCCCTCGACATGCTGGTCATGCGTCGCCGCCACCTCCTCGTAGCCGTACATCCACTCCTTGCCCCGTACCGGCCGTCCGCCAATCGCAACTGCGAGTGAACGACCGGCCCGGGTCCGGCCACAGGGCCTAGGCTGGCGGCACCACGACCACATCTTTTGCAGCAACCGGAGACAACGGTGCAGTTCCACGACTCGATGATCAGCCTCGTCGGCAACACCCCGCTGGTGCGGCTCAACAGCGTGACCAAAGGGCTCAGGGCGACCGTCCTCGCCAAGGTGGAGTACTTCAACCCGGGCGGCTCCGTGAAGGACCGCATCGCCCTGCGCATGATCGAGGCGGCCGAGCAGAGCGGCGAGCTGAAGCCCGGCGGCACGATCGTCGAGCCGACCAGCGGCAACACCGGCGTCGGCCTGGCGATCGTGGCCCAGCAGAAGGGCTACAAGTGCATCTTCGTCTGCCCGGACAAGGTGTCCACGGACAAGATCAACGTGCTGCGCGCGTACGGGGCCGAGGTGGTCGTGTGCCCGACCGCGGTCGACCCCGAGCACCCGGACTCCTACTACAACGTCTCCGACCGGCTGGTCCGTGAGACGCCGGGCGCCTGGAAGCCGGACCAGTACTCCAACCCGCACAACCCGCTCTCCCACTACCACTCCACCGGCCCCGAGCTGTGGGAGCAGACGGAGGGCCGGATCACCCACTTCGTGGCGGGCGTCGGCACCGGCGGCACCATCTCCGGCACCGGCCGCTATCTGAAGGAGGCCAGCGAGGGCCGGGTGCAGGTGATCGGCGCCGACCCCGAGGGCTCGGTCTACTCCGGCGGCTCCGGCCGGCCGTACCTCGTCGAGGGCGTCGGCGAGGACTTCTGGCCGAGCGCCTACGACCAGGAGATCGCCGACGAGATCGTCGCCGTCTCCGACAAGGACTCCTTCCAGATGACCCGCCGCCTCGCCAAGGAGGAGGGCCTGCTGGTCGGCGGCTCCTGCGGCATGGCGGTCGTGGCCGCGCTGCGGGTCGCCGAGCGGCTGACCGAGGACGACGTGGTGGTCGTCCTGCTGCCGGACAGCGGCCGCGGCTACCTGAGCAAGATCTTCAACGACGAGTGGATGGCCGACTACGGCTTCCTGGAGGACGCCGGCCCGAGCGCGCGCGTCGCCGACGTGCTGGAGGACAAGGAGCACGGCGCCATCCCGTCCCTGGTCCACATGCACCCCGACGAGACGGTGGGCCAGGCCATCGAGGTGCTGCGCGAGTACGGCGTCTCGCAGATGCCGGTCGTGAAGCCCGGCGCCGGCCACCCGGACGTGATGGCCGCCGAGGTCGTCGGCTCCATCGTCGAACGCGAGCTGCTGGACGCGCTGTTCGCCAAGCGGGCCTCGCTGGAGGACCCGCTGGAGAAGCACATGTCCGCCCCGCTGCCGCAGGTCGGTTCGGGCGAGCCGGTCGGCGACCTGATGTCGGTGCTCGGTTCGGCGGACGCGGCGATCGTCCTCGTGGAGGGCAAGCCGACCGGTGTGGTCAGCCGGCAGGACCTGCTGGCCTTCCTCGCCAAGGGAGCGAAGTAGCGGCAAAGCTGCGGTGAACCGCCGGTGCCGGCGGCGAACTTGCGGTGACTTGAGGGGGTGTCGGCTTCGCGGAAGTGGTACGCGCGTGTCACGTCCGCGCAGCACCCGCTTAACACGGGACAGGCAGAGTAAGGGGTGTCGGCAGGGCGGGAGCGGCTCCCCACCCGGGCCGGCACCAAGCGGCGTCAAGGACCTCCGGAGCGGCTCCCGGACCTCCATGGACGCCACGGACGCGCCCGGCCTGACCCGGCCCGCGTCCCTCGCGGGGACCGCCGTCGTCCCGCCCCCCGGCAACGGGGGTGCGGCGGTCCCCGCGCACAGCTCTCCGCGCCTCGTGTCCCGCCGCCGCGCGGGCTCAGTCCTCCCAGTCGGACCCGGCGTCCTTGCTCCCGTGCCGGCGGAACAGACCCGGGGTGGTGCGGGCGGCCTGCACGGCGTTGACGCCGACGATGCCCACCCAGGCGGCGATCAGACCCGGCAGGCCCGCGACGCCGCCGCCGATGCCGGACAGCGGGATCGCCAGGACCAGCGAGACGATGCCGAAGCCGAAGCGCTCGCCCCAGGAGTCCGTGGCGCTCGGCGACCGGGACCCCCGCGCCGCCGCCAGTTGCTGCTCGGCCACCTGCCGGCGCACCCGGCGCTCGACCGCGTCGTCGATGCGCTGGTCGACCTTCTCCAGGAAGGATTCGACCAGGGCCGGCTCGTACTCCTCGCCCAGGTCCCTGCGCGCGTGCAGGGTGGCGTCGAGCTCCTTCTTCAGGTCGGTGTCCCGCCCGTCCATTCCGGTCATGCGTCCCACGGTAGGAAGCGGTGCCCGGCCCCGCACTGGGGCTAGCCCCCCTGTTGCCCGGCTGCATAGCAGCATGCAGAGTTCTCGTTACCTGAATAGCGCGGTCCTCGCACCGACAGTCTCCGGAGGGGGAGCACGGCATGAGCCCGACCGACAGCCCTGCCGCACGCCTGCAGGCGCTCTTCGAGGGGCACCGGCTCACGCCGACCCAGCGGCGGATCGCGCACAGCATGGTGCGCCGGGCCGCCGACGTGCCGTTCCTCTCCAGCGTGGAGCTCGCCGAACTGGCCGGGGTCAGCCAGCCGTCCGTGACCCGCTTCGCCGTCGCCCTCGGCTTCGACGGCTACCCGGCGCTGCGCCGCCACCTGCGCGAGGTCGCGCCCGCCGAGCAGCCGGCCGGCGGCGGCGCGTTCAACGAGTACCAGCAGGCCGTCGAGGCCGAGATCGAGAACCTGCGGCACCTCGCCGAGGCGCTCGCCGACCCGCGTCCGGTGCAGCGCGCCGGCCGCGTCCTCGCCGCCAGCCGCCCGCTGCCCGTGCTCGGGCTGCGCGCGGCCGCCGCCCAGGCGCACGGCTTCGCCTACTTCGCGGCCAAGGTGCATCCGGACGTACGGCTGCTCAACGAGGGCGGCACGATGATCCACGACCGGATCGACGGGGCGGTCCGGGCCGGCGCGAGCGCCCTGCTCTGCTTCGCGCTGCCCCGCCATCCGCGCGAGGTGGTGGACACCCTCGGCTACGCCAGGGAGGCGGGCCTGACCGTGGTGACGGTCGCCGACTCCGCCTTCGCTCCCGTCGCCAAGGTCTCCGATCTGCTGCTGCCCGCCGCGGTCGGCACCGGACTCGCCTTCGACACCGCCTGCGCGCCGATGCTGATCGGGCGGGTCCTGCTGGAGGCGATGTGCGACGACCTGCCGGAGGCCCAGGCACGGCTGGAGGAGTTCGACACGCGGGCGGCGGCGCGGGGGCTGTTCGTGGAGTAGGGCGCGCCGTGCAGCGGGACCCGCCGGCTCTTCTCGGACCCGCCGGTTCCTCGCGGACCGGTCGGTTCTTTCTCTGACCGGTCGGCGTTTCTCAGACTCGTCTCAGGTTCTGCCGCTACCGTGCCCGGCCGACAGCACTGTGCCGAACGACGAGGAGGCGGAACGTGGCACGTGGAGGTCAGGGACTGGCTCGGGTGGCCGTCGTCGTACGCGCGGGCGCCGCACCGCTGTGGTGGCTGGGGGCCTGCGCCGCCGGGATCGGTCTGCTCATCCCGGGGCTGACGGGCCGCAGGATCGGGGTGTACGCGGGGGCCGCGCTGTTCGTCCTCGGGGCCGCCGCCGTGGCCCGGGCCCGGCGCCGGCGCTACATGGCGCTCACCCGGGGCGCCGCGCGGGCCGGGAAGTACGACATCCTCCAGGACCGGGCCGTGACGGTCCGCGCCTGGCGGCGCGGCCACCGCTGGTGGCTGCTGCTCGGCTTCCTCGCCGCGCTGGGCGCCAACTTCGCCGTGCCGGTGGCGGGCGGTCTGCTGCTCGCCGGGTGCGGGGCGGGACTGCGGCTGAAGGCGGCGTGGCTCGGCCGCCGCGAGCGGGCGGAGGAAGGACTGCTGTGGGTGCGGGTGGACTGGCTCGCCGCGGACGGCGGACGTCCGGCCGGCAAGGTGGTCAAGGGCTACCGCAGCACCGGCATCGCGGCCGGCGACGCGGCCCCGGGCGGGGCGCGCCGCCGCACCGCGGCACTGGTCTGACCGTCAGACCTCCAGGTCCTCCTCGATCTTCCTCAGCTGGTGGCGGGCCATCGCCAGATTGGCCCGCTTGGAGTCGAGGGCGAGGTAGAGGAACAGCCCGTTGCCGCCGCGGCCCTTGAGCAGCCGGATCAGGTGGAACTGGTCGCTCAGGGTGATCAGGATGTCCTCGATCTCGCTCTTGAGGCCGAGGTGTTCCATGGTGCGCATCTTGGCGCGCACCACGTCCGTATTGCCCGCCGCGGCGACGTTCAGATCGAAGGTCTTGCTGCCGCCCAGCGTGCCCAGCGCCATGCCGCTGGTGTAGTCGACGAGTGCGACCCCCGTGGCGCCCTCGATGGAGGCGAGAGCTTCCTTGAGGGCGGTCTCGGTGTTGGCCATGGTGGCGTGTCCTCTCAACTTTCGGTGGTGGTGCGCACGTTGGTGGTGCGCATGTCGGTGGTGGTGCGTGGTGTGCGCGGGACCCTGACGGGCATGGCGGTGGCCGGGGCCGGTTCGGCCTCGGCCACCGGGCCGCCGACGGCCCGGGCGCGCGCGGCGAGCTCGGCGTCGACCAGCTCCCCGATCCGCGCACCGGCCCGGCGGCCCTCCAGGTGGAGGCGGCCGACGTTCACCCGGTCCTGCGCGAGCAGCGTCAGCACGGCGGCACGACCCGCCGCGTACGTCGCCACATAGCCCTGGTCGCCACGGACCAGCAGCTCGCGCAGCCCGCCCCGGCCGGTGGCGTCCGTCAGGCGCATTGCGACGCCGAGCGCGGCCGCGGTGAGCGCCGCGAGGCCTTCGGGTTCGACACCGGGGGTGTCATGGGCGAGGACGAGACCGTCCACGCTGGCGGCCACGGCCCCGGTCAGCTGGGGCATACGCGCCCTCAGCCGGTGCAGTTCGTCGAGGATGTCGGGCTCGGCCGCCATCGGTTCTCTCCTCTCGGCGTGTGTTCGATGCCGTTCAAAGGGCCTCCAGCGCATCCCTGAGCCTCTTCAGCAGGGTGATGTCGGGATCGGTGACCTCGGGCGGAAAGCAGCCCGGGGCGAGTGACGGGGCTGCTCCCGGGGGCGGCACCGCGGGTGTGGCGGCGGGCGGCGGGGGCGGCGGGGCCACCCCGGCGGGGGGTGTCCAGGGCGGGGTGTCCGCGGCGAGCGGCGGACGCGCGGCCACCTGGCCGGCGGCTGCCAGGCGGCGGATGTCCACCAGGGTGTGGAAGCCGGGCCGGCCCAGCTCGCGGGCGATGTCCGCGGCCGTGCGGACGCCGTCCACCAGGGCCAGCACCGCCTGCTGCCGGGGCGGGAGGACCGCGCGTGCCGGTCGGGCCGCGGGGGTCCGGTGGTCCGGAGGGTCCTCGAGGTCCGGGGCGGCGGCGGGGTCCGGCCGGGTGAGCGGGGCGGTGTCGATGTGCGGGTCGGGCCAGATGCGGTGCAGCAGTTCCCGGCGGCGCAGGGTGGCCCGCTCGACCTCGGCCACCGGCACCGGGTCGAACACGGCCGGCGGGCGGGGGGCGCCGTAGCGGAACCGGCCCGGGGCGCTGCTCGGGGCGAGCGCGAAGTACGCCGCGTCGAACAGCGCGCCCAGGTGGCACAGTTCCAGCGCGCCGGCGGCGAGCCGGCCACGGTCGACCAGCAGGCGTCCGGCGTCCTGCCGTCCTCCGGCACGGTCCACGGCGTCCCGCCAGGAGGCGGCGTCCAGGGTGCCGTGGGCCGTCAGGAGCACGTCGAGACCGGGCGCGGCCGGGCTCTCGGCGTGCACCACGCGGCCCTCGGCGAGGTGCAGCGTGCCGCGTTCGCGGACCAGCATCCCGGTGGCCCGTTCGGCGGCCAGCCGGGACAGCATCGGCGACAGCCCGGCGGCCGTGCGCTCCCGGAGGGCGGCCTCCGCTCTGTCCCGGACCGGCAGCGGGGGCGGCGGAGTGGTGCGGACGGCGGTCATACCAGGACCAGCCGTCCGGCCAGCTCGCCGAGCCGGATGCGGGCCAGGGCGAGGTTGCCGTCCGCGCGGCCGAGCCACACGTGCAGGAAGACCGTGCTGTCGAACGACGTCGGCACGAACCACAGCACGTGGTACGAGTCGCGGTTGCCGACCAGCAGGTCCTCGACCGGCGGATCGGCCTCACCTGGGCTGTCGAGCGGCGCGAACGTCCGGTGTTCCGCAGCCAGCCGGGCCAGCTCCGCGGCTTCGGCGGCGGCCGCCTCGGCGTCGCCACCGGGGAACTCCCCGACGACGCCGAGCGCCAGTCCGCTCGTCCAGTCCACCAGCGCGGCTCCCCGCGCACCGGGCAACCGCATCGCTTCCAGCAAGCACTCGTCGATTCCGGGCACAGTGGCTCCCCTCCCGCCTGGCGTTCGGCTGAGTGACGCCGAAGCTACGCTCTGTGTGGATGGCGGGTGAGGGTTCTGGCATTTTCCGTTGGAACGTGCGTCCGGCGTACTAGGGTGGGTCAACTGACCACATGTTCAAGACAGTTGAACAGCGGCTCCGTCCGCGTACGTCAACGGCGTTCGGGGGTGCGCAAAGTGGTGAGCGCGTCGGCGTGCGCCCCTCCGGACTCGGCCACGATCTCCCGTACCGTCTGCGGTTCGCGGACGGTCGCGAAGGCCACGCCACCGGCGCCGTCCGGCAGGAAGCCGTAGATGCCGGGGCGGGCCAGCGAGTTGTAGGCGTAGTGGTGCGCGAAGTAGTACGCGCCGGTGTCCAGGGCCGCCGCGTGGTCCCCGGGTTCCAGCAGCGGCAGGGTGCGCGCCTCGGCGAGCAGGTCACCGGCGAAGCAGGCCGGGCCCGCGATGTCCTGCACCGTCTCCTGGCCCGTCTTCGGCCGGCCCTTCGCGTCGTAGGCGGCGATCCGCAGCGGCCAGGCGGACGGGGCGTAGACCGTGCGGGTGGCCACCTGCACGCCCGCGTGCGTGACCGCCACCGGGCGCCCGCCCGCCGACTTGGTGTACTCGACCCGCGCCACCACCGTGCCGTGCTTGGCGAGCAGGGAGCGGCCGAACTCGGTGACCAGTCCGTAGCGGCCGTCGAAGAGGGCCGGGACCGCCTCCCGCAGCAGCCGCGCGTACTGCGCGTAGGTCGGGGTGGCCGCCTCCGCGGCGAAGTTCACCGGCAGGCCGCCGCCGATGTCGATGGTGTCGATCTGGTGGCGCCCGATCCGCCGGTTGATCTCCTCGGCGAGCGCGTGGGTCTCGGCGACGCCCCGGGCCATCAGCGACAGCGGGATGCCCTGCGAGCCGGTGTGGGCGTGCAGCCGGGTGAGCCACGGCCGGGCGGCGTACGCCTCGATCACCCAGGCGCGCGCCCCCTCGTCGCGCAGCGCCACGCCGAACTTCGAGGTGCTGGTCGCCGTCGACAGCGCCTCGATGGAACCGCCGCCCACCTGCGGATTCACCCGCAGGCCCAGCGGTGAGCGGCTGGGCGCCGACCGCATCAGGACATCGAGGCGGCCCAGCTCCTGCGGGTTGTCGGCGTTCACGGCGATACCCAGCGCCAGCGCCTCCCGCAGCTCCGCCGGGGTCTTGGCGGGGGAGTCCAGCACCGTGCGCTCCGGGGGCACACCGGCCGCCCGGGCCAGCGCCAGCTCACCGGGGCTCGCCACCTCCGCGCCGATCCCCTCCGCGCGCAGCAGCCGCAGCACGGGCACCAGCGGGGTCGCCTTCACCGCGAAGGCGTGCAGCACCGGGGTGCCGGGTGCCACCACCGCGTCGAACGCCGCCCGCAGCCCGGCCGCCGCCTCCCGGATCCCGGTGACGTCGAGCAGCCCGACGATCGGCGCGGCGGGCCCCAGCAGGCCCTGCTCCACGGCCGCGCGGACCGCCTCGTCACGGCGGGCGGCCCGCCGGACGCCGTCCTGCTGGGCCCTGTCGTCACTTCCGTCGATCACGGCATCCCCCGTCACACCGTCGCCCGGCCCTGCGCCGGGCCCCGCATCCAGCCAAACACCCGCGGCGCGAGCGCGCTGGCCTCCCGGCGTATTGACTAGTTCTATTCAGAAGTCCAGGATGTGAATAACCGCAGAAACGTCAGCGTCAGGAGGCATGCCATGTCAGGACCCCGCCCCGTCCGAGCACCGCGCGGCACGGAACTGAGCGCCCTGGGATGGCAGCAGGAAGCCGCCCTGCGCATGCTCCAGAACAACCTCGACCCCGAGGTCGCCGAGCACCCCGACAAACTCGTCGTCTACGGCGGCACCGGCAAGGCCGCCCGCGACTGGCGCTCCTTCGACGCGATGGTGCGCACGCTCCAGGGGCTGAAGCAGGACGAGACCATGCTGGTCCAGTCCGGCCGCCCCGTCGGCGTCATGCAGACCCACGAATGGGCACCGCGCGTGCTCATCGCCAACTCCAACCTCGTCGGCGACTGGGCCAACTGGGAGGAGTTCCGCCGCCTGGAGCAGCTCGGCCTGACCATGTACGGCCAGATGACCGCCGGCTCCTGGATCTACATCGGCACCCAGGGCATCCTCCAGGGCACCTACGAGACCTTCGCCGCGGTCGCCGCGAAGAAGTTCGGCGGCACCCTCGCCGGGACGATCACCCTCACCGCCGGCCTCGGCGGCATGGGCGGCGCCCAGCCGCTCGCCGTGACCATGAACGACGGCGTCGCCCTGTGCGTCGACTGCGACCCGCGCGCCATCGACCGCCGCATCGAGCACCGCTACCTCGACGTCAGGGCCGACTCCCTCGACCACGCCCTCCGGCTCGCCGTCGAGGCCCGCGACGCCCGCCGCCCGCTCTCCATCGGCGTGCTCGGCAACGCGGCCGACCTCGTCCCGCAGCTGCTCGCCATGGGCGCGCCCATCGACATCGTCACCGACCAGACCTCCGCCCACGACCCGCTGGCCTACCTGCCGACCGGCGTGGACTTCGACGACATGGCGTCGTACGCCGCCAAGGACCCGGCCGGCTTCACCACCCGCGCCCGCGAGTCCATGGCCCGGCACGTCGAGGCCATGGTCGGCTTCCAGGACGCCGGCGCCGAGGTGTTCGACTACGGCAACTCCATCCGCGGCGAGGCCCAGCTCGCCGGGTACGACCGGGCGTTCGCCTTCCCCGGCTTCGTCCCCGCCTACATCCGCCCGCTCTTCTGCGAGGGCAAGGGCCCCTTCCGGTGGGCCGCGCTCTCCGGCGACCCGGCCGACATCGCCCGCACCGACCGGGCGATCCTCGACCTGTTCCCCGAGAACGAGTCCCTGGCCCGCTGGATCAAGATGGCCGGCGAGCGCGTCCACTTCCAGGGCCTGCCCGCCCGGATCTGCTGGCTCGGCTACGGCGAGCGGGACAAGGCCGGCGAGCGGTTCAACGACATGGTGGCGAGCGGCGAGCTGTCCGCGCCGGTCGTCATCGGCCGCGACCACCTCGACTGCGGCTCCGTCGCCTCGCCGTACCGCGAGACCGAGGCCATGCTCGACGGCTCCGACGCGATCGCCGACTGGCCGCTGCTGAACGCCATGGTCAACGTGGCCTCCGGCGCGTCCTGGGTCTCCCTGCACCACGGCGGCGGAGTCGGCATGGGCCGCTCCATCCACGCCGGCCAGGTCACCGTCGCCGACGGCACCCCGCTCGCCGGCGAGAAGATCCGCCGCGTGCTGACCAACGACCCCGGCATGGGCGTCATCCGGCACGTCGACGCCGGCTACGACATCGCGGAGTCCGTCGCCGACGAGCGCGGAGTACGGGTGCCCATGCGTGAGGGTGACGACGCGTGACGTTCCACAGCATGTGGGCGGAGCTGCTGCCGATCGGCCGCAGCTCCGCCTCCGGCGGCTACCGCCGGCACGCCTGGACACCCGCCGACGCCGACTGCCGGGCCTGGTTCCGGGCCCAGGCCGAGACCCGCGGGCTCGTCTACGAGGTGGACCGCAACGGCAACCAGTGGGCCTGGCTCGGCGACCCCGCCGCCGGGGACGCCGTCGTCACCGGATCGCACCTCGACTCCGTGCCCGACGGCGGCGCCTTCGACGGACCGCTCGGCGTCGTGTCCTCCTTCGCCGCCCTCGACGAACTGCGCGCCCGCGCGGTGACCCTCACCAAGCCGCTCGCCGTCGTCAACTTCGGCGACGAGGAAGGCGCCCGCTTCGGCCTCGCCTGCGTCGGCTCCCGCCTCACCGCCGGAGCGCTCACCGTCGAGCAGGCGCACCGGCTGACCGACGGCGACGGCATCACCCTGCCGCGCGCCATGGAGGCCGCCGGCCACGACCCCGACGCCCTCGGCCCCGACCCCGAGCGGCTGGCCCGCATCGGCGCCTTCGTCGAACTGCACGTCGAACAGGGCCGCGCCCTGGACCTGTCCGGGGACCGGGTCGGCATCGCCAGCGCCATCTGGCCGCACGGCCGCTGGCGGTTCGACTTCCGCGGCGAGGCCAACCACGCCGGCACCACCCGGCTCACCGACCGCCGCGACCCGATGCTGCCGTACGCCGAGACCGTGCTGGCCGCCCGGCGCGAGGCACGGCTCGCCGGCGCCGTCGCCACCTTCGGGAAGATTTCCGTGGAGCCCAACGGCGTCAACGCGATCCCCTCCCTGGTGCGCGGCTGGCTCGACTCCCGCGCCGCCGACCAGGCCGGCCTCGACACCGTGGTGGACGGTGTCGAGCGGGCCGCCCGCGAGTACGCCGCCGCGCACGGCGTCGAACTGGACGTGGTCCGCGAGTCCTTCACACCGGTCGTCGAGTTCGACCACGCCCTGCGCGACGAACTCGCCCGCATCCTGGGCAAGGAGACCGACCTCAAGGTCCCCGTCCTCGGCACCGGAGCCGGACACGACGCCGGAATCCTCTCCGGCAGCATCCCGACCGCCATGCTGTTCGTGCGCAACCCCACCGGCGTCTCGCACTCCCCGGCCGAGTTCGCGGCCGAGGACGACTGCGTCGCCGGAGTGCTCGCCCTCGCCGACGTACTGGAAGGACTGGCCTGCACGTGACCCCCACGCAGCGGACCCGGACGTACTGGCTGGAACACGTCTGGCTCGGCACCCACGTCGAGCCGGGCGTGGCCCTGGACGTCACCGACGGCCGGATCACCGCCGTCCGCACGGAGACCCCCGCCCCGCCGCCCGGCGCCGAGGTGCTGCGCGGCCTCACCCTCCCCGGCCTGGCCAACGCCCACAGCCACGCCTTCCACCGCGCCCTGCGCTCCACCGTCCAGGTCGGCTCCGGCACCTTCTGGACCTGGCGCGAGGTCATGTACGCCGTCGCCGACCGGCTCACGCCCGACAGCTACCACGCCCTCGCCCGCGCGGTGTACGCCGAGATGGCCCTGGCCGGCATCACGGCCGTCGGCGAGTTCCACTACGTGCACCACGCCCCCGCCGGCACCCCCTACGCCGACCCCAACGCCATGGGCGAGGCCCTGATCGAGGCCGCCGCCGAGGCCGGCATCCGCATCACCCTCCTCGACACCGCCTACCTGTCCTCCGGCTTCGGCCGGCCGCCCACCTCCCACCAGCTCCGCTTCTCCGACGGCGACGCGGACGCCTGGGCCGCACGCTGCGCACTTCTCCAGGAACGGGACCACGCGCGGATCGGGGCGGCGATCCACTCCGTACGGGCGGTGCCCGCCGACCAGTTGGCGACCGTGGCGCGCTGGGCCGAGGAGCGCGGGGCACCGCTGCACGTCCACCTCTCCGAGCAGACCGCCGAGAACGACGCCTGCCAGGAGACCCACGGGTGCACCCCGACCCAGCTCCTCGCCCTGCACGGCGTCCTCGGACCGCGCACCACCGGCGTCCACAACACCCACCTCACCGCCGAGGACATCTCCCTGATCGGCGGCAGCGGCACCGGCACCTGCATGTGCCCGACCACCGAGCGGGACCTCGCCGACGGCATCGGCCCGGCCGTCGCCCTCCAGAACGAGGGCTCACCGCTCTGCCTGGGCTCCGACAGCCACGCCGTGATCGACCTGCTCGAAGAGGCCCGCGCGATGGAGCTGAACGAGCGGCTGCGCACCCGCACCCGAGGCCACTGGACGGCGGCGGCCCTGCTGCGCGCGGCCTCCGCCGACGGTCACGCGGCCCTCGGCTGGGACGACGCGGGCACCCTGGAGCCGGGCGCGCGCGCCGACTTCACGACGATCGCGCTCGACTCGGTCAGGACGGCAGGGCCGCTTCCGCGGCTGGGGGCCGAGACCGCGGTATTCGCCGCGTCGGCAGCGGACGTGTCGCATACGGTCGTGGCCGGCCGGCACGTCGTACGGGACGGGGTCCACCGCCTCGTACCCGATGTGCCCAAGGCCCTCGCGGACGCCGTCGCAGCCCTGCGCGGATGACCCCGGGCCGCCCCTCCCGGCGGCCCGCCTCCGCCCCCGAACCCCACCCCACCGCCGACCAGGCCAGCAAGGACGCCATGAGCAACGCGACGACCGACAGCCCCGCCCACTCCGCGAGCAGCGCGAGCACGCTCATCACCAACATCGCCGCCTTGGTCACCAACGACCCCTCCCTCGGTGACAATTCCCCCCTCGGACTGATCCAGGACGCGGCCGTCGTCATCGAGGGCGACCGCGTCGCGTGGACCGGTGACCGAAGCAAAGCACCCGCCACTGACAATCGGGTCGACGCCGGTGGCCGGGCGGTCCTCCCCGGCTTCGTCGACTCCCACTCCCACCTGGTCTTCGCGGGCGACCGGACCGAGGAGTTCAACGCCCGGATGTCGGGGCGGCCCTACAGCGCCGGCGGCATCCGCACCACGGTCGCGGCCACCCGGGCGGCGAGCGACGCGGACCTCGAACGCAACCTCACCCGCTACCTCGCCGAGGCGCTGCGCCAGGGCACCACCACCTTCGAGACCAAGTCCGGCTACGGACTGACCGTCGAGGACGAGGCCCGCGCCCTGCGCATCGCCGCCGCCCACACCGACGAGGTCACCTACCTCGGCGCCCACATCGTCTCCCCGGACTTCGCCGACGACCCGGCCGCCTACGTCGCCCTCGTGACCGGCGAGATGCTGGACGCCTGCGCCCCGCACGCCCGCTGGATCGACGTCTTCTGCGAGAAGGGCGCCTTCGACGGCGACCAGGCCCGCGCGATCCTCACCGCCGGCAAGGCGAAGGGCCTGCACCCGCGCGTCCACGCCAACCAGCTCTCCCACGGCCCCGGCGTGCAGCTGGCGGTCGAACTGGACGCCGCCAGCGCCGACCACTGCACCCATCTGACCGACGCGGACGTCGACGCGCTCGCGCACGGCGACACCGTCGCCACGCTGCTGCCCGGCGCCGAGTTCTCCACCCGCGCCCAGTGGCCCGACGCCCGCCGGCTGCTGGACGCGGGCGTCACCGTCGCGCTGTCCACTGACTGCAACCCGGGCTCGTCGTTCACCTCGTCCATGCCGTTCTGCGTCGCGCTCGCGGTGCGGGACATGGGGATGACCCCCGACGAGGCGGTGTGGGCGGCCACCGCGGGCGGCGCGCGGGCCCTGCGCCGCACCGACGTCGGCCGCCTCGTCCCGGGCGCGTACGCCGACCTGACGCTGCTGGACGCGCCGAGCCATGTGCACCTGGCCTACCGGCCGGGCGTCCCGCTGGTCAGCGGCGTCTGGCGGCGCGGCACCCGCGTGGTCTGAGCGGTCAGGAACCGGAACGCGGGCCGGAACCGGCCCGCCACCGCTGGTCCGTCCGCCCGTCCTCGGGCCGCAGCGCCAGACCGGCGCCGCCGGCCGGGGTCACCGCGTGGTCCGGGGCGATCCCGGGGCGGAGCACGCCGTCGCCGTCGACCGCGAACAGCAGGTTCCGGCCGTTGCGCCCGGCGACCGAGGAGCACGTCCAGATCCCCACGCCCCGGTCCACCGAGCCCCGGCTGTCCAGGCAGTAGTCCGGATCGGCGGCCGACTGGAGCACGCCCCGGTCCGCGTCGACCCGCCAGAGCTGGGTGCGGGCGAAGGCGGCGCATGGCGCCGTGACGACGTCCGTGCCCTTCTCCAGGACGCCGTCGCGGATGTCCAGGCAGAGCCCGGAGCCGGCGTTCACGACCTGCGCGTAGGCGCCGCCCGGCGGACGGGCGGTCTCCGGCGTGCTGCTCGGGGCCGGGCTCCGGGTCGGTTCCGGCGCCGGGACCGGGGTGCGGGTGGGCCGCGGACTCCGGCTGGGCGACGGCGTCGCGGTGGCGGCCGTCGCCGACACGGTCGCCGTCGCGGTGACCGTCACCGGCGGCGGAGCGGCCGGGAGCGAGGCGGTGCCCGCCGCGCTCGCCGCGTTCCGGGTGTCGTCGGCGCCCGGCGTCAGCAGGAAGGCCAGCAGCGGTGCCAGCGCCACGCCGAGGGCTGCCGAGGCCAGCGCGTAGCGCCGCCGGGACGGCGGCCAGGCGGGACGCTCCGGCACGGCGTCACCGTGGCGCCCGGACAGCGCGTACGCCGTCCCCGCCCACGGCAGCAGGCCCTCCGCCAGCGCGGTGGCCGGCGCGTCGCGCAGGGCCGCCAACTCCTCGTACGCGGTGGCGCAGTGCGGGCACACCGCGCGGTGGGCGTCCAGATCGGGACTGCGACGCCCCGTGAACGTCCGTACCGACTCCTCGATGAGCCGTCCGAAGCGCCGGCACTGCGGGTCGTCGGAGGCGGCGAGGCGGGCGCGCAGACAGGCGCGGCCCAGCGCCTGGAGGGCCGCGTCCGCGCCGTGGGTGACCTCGCCCGGGGAGACGCCGAGCAGGGTCGCGGTCCGCGCGTCGTCCTCCCGCTCGACGACGGCGTACCAGAGCACGCCCTGCGTACTCCTCGGCAGGGACCGGAACGCGGCGAGCAGCGGCGGCACCGGACCGCCGGGGCCCGTCGAGTTGAGCACCAGCAGCAGGCCGGGGTCGAGTCCGGCGGAGCGGTCGTCCGCGGCCCGTTCCGCGGCCAGCCGGGCCGTGAGCAGCAGCAGCCGGTGCCGCCACGGCATGGCGGGTTCGGCGCCGCGGGCCGCCTCCCGGGCTACGACGGTGAAGGCCTCCGCGGCCAGTTGGCGGGCCGCCGACTCGCCGGCCGTGCAGAGCCGGGCGTAGGCGAGGGCCGATTCCCCGTGCCGGGCGCGTAGTTCGCGCAGCGCCGGGTACGCGGTGACGGAGTCGGTGCGCAGCAACTGCTGGAGCCGCGCGTCCGCCATCTCGGCGTGGCCGCCGGGTCTGTCGCCGGCGTCCTCGGCGTCCGCGTCGCCCCGTGCCATCCCCCGCCTCCTCGCAGCCGTCCGACCCGCCGGTGTTGTGGCTACCGGCGGGTATGACGGCTCATAGTGGAGGAAGGGGACCGGCGGGGAAAGAGTTTCCGCGGGTAACCGGGTGTGGGACCCCGGCTCACCGGCCGGCGGTCACTCCTCGATCGTCAGCGCCTTGCGGAGCTTGCCCAGCGTCCGCGACAGCAGCCGCGAGACATGCATCTGGGAGATGCCGAGCTCCTCGCCGATCTCCGACTGGGTCATACCCGCGACGAAGCGCAGCGAGAGGATCTTGCGGTCGCGCGGCGCGAGTTCGGCGATCAGCGGCTTCAGCGACTCGACGTACTCGATGCCTTCGAGCCCGTGGTCCTCGTAGCCGATGCGGTCCGCGAGCGCGCCCTCGCTGTCGTCCTCGTCCGGCTGGGCGTCCAGCGAGGAGGCGGTGTAGGCGTTGGACGCCGCCATGCCCTCGACGACCTCTTCGGGCGAGATGCCGAGCCGTTCGGCCAGTTCGGCGACGGTCGGTGCGCGGTCCAGGCGCTGGGCCAGCTCGTCACCGGCCTTGGCCAGGTCGAGCCGCAGCTCCTGAAGCCTGCGCGGCACCCGCACGGACCACGAGGTGTCGCGGAAGAAGCGCTTGATCTCGCCGATGATGGTCGGCATCGCGAAGGTGGGGAACTCGACGCCGCGGCTGAGCTCGAAGCGGTCGATCGCCTTGATCAGACCGATCGTGCCGACCTGGACGATGTCCTCCATCGGCTCGCTGCGCGAGCGGAACCGGGACGCGGCGAACTTGACCAGCGCGAGGTTGAGTTCGACGAGCGTGTTGCGGACGTACGAGTACTCGTGCGTCCCTTCCTCCAGCGACTCCAGTCGCGCGAAGAGGGTCTTGGACAGGGCCCTGGCGTCCTCGGGGGCCACTTCGTCGAACGGGGGGATCTCCGGGAGTCCGGTGAGGGCGTCAGCGGGGACGCCGTCGGTTGCGATGGGATCCAGATGTTCCGGAAGGGGTGTCGACGTCGCCACGTGGGTATGCGAGGCGTCGAGCCGGGGTGACATGATGTCCTCCATCGTTCTCGGCATATGGCTGCCGAAGCCAGTACGTGCACTGCGGTGTGCGGCGCCTCCAAAGCCGGCCGTGTCGGGTACGTGTCCTTACTAGCCCTATCCGGTTCCCCGAACTGTCCGCAAGTGCAATCTGTGATAGAATGTCCGTTTTGCTTGGAAGTTCGGCTGTCGAAGGGCGCGGAGAAGGCGTAGTGTTCGAGGGCGAACAGTCAGCAGCCACGACCTCGGGAGAGAGACGGCATGGACCACGGGACGGTCGGCAGCGCACAGTCGGGCCGGCTTCTGGTGGAGGTGCGGGAAGCGGGCTCTAGTGCCGTCGTGACCCCGGCGGGTGAGCTCGATCACCACACCGCCGATCTGTTGCGCGAGCCACTTGAGGAATGCCTCGCCAAGGGCCTCAGCCGACTGGTGGTGGACTGCTCACGCCTGGAGTTCTGCGACTCCACCGGTCTGAACGTCCTCCTCGGCGCCCGGCTGAAGGCGGAAGCCGCCGGCGGTGCCGTCCACCTGGCCGCGATGCAGCCCGTGGTGGCGCGCGTCTTCGAGATCACCGGGGCCGAGGCGGTCTTCACCGTCCACGACACCCTGGACGCGGCCCTCACCAGCGGGAAGGACGCCGGCTGAGGTGCGCCCGGCATGGGTGCCCGCATCGTGCCGAAAAGTGGGGGGTGTCCCGCCGGTCCGGTCGGGCAGGAGACCTTCTGGTTCGGCGCTCGTAAGGAACTTTTGAATCGTGAACTGGTGAATCGGTGAGGTGAAGCGCTGATGAGCACCACCCGGCCCTACCCGCCGGGCGACCGCGGCCCGGAGCCCAGCGGCGCTTCCGGGGCGTCCGAGGGGGGCGCGCCCGTCTCGCCGCAGGGACGTCAGGTTCGCAGGCTGAGTCTGGACGGCGCGACCGGTGTCGTGCCGATGGCTCGGGATTTCGCCCGTCAGGCGCTGTACGCGTGGGGCTGGCTGCCCGCCGCGACCGCGGATCAGCGGGCCGCGGCGGAGGATGTGCTCCTCGTCGTCTCCGAGCTGGTCACCAACGCCTGTCTGCACGCCGAGGGTCCCGACGAGATGTGGATCGCCTGCGACAACAAGGTGATCCGCGTCGAGGTCTCCGACCGCGGCACCGGCCAGCCCGCTCCCCGCACCCCGCACCGCGCGGGACGGCCCGGCGGACACGGCATGTTCATCGTGCAGCGGCTCTGCCTGGACTGGGGCGTCGTACGCACCCCGGGCGTCGCCGGCAAGAAGGTCTGGGCGGAGCTGGGCGCTCCGGCGTAGCCACGGGCGTGCCCGCACACGCCTGACACCCCGCCAGGCGCCCTTCTCGCGGCGCCCGCGCGTATCCCGACGGCCGTGATGTGCCGTCACACCGACACCACGAGACCTCGGCACCCCACCCCCGCGCTCCCACGGAACAGCTTCCGCGCCCGCGTCACCGCCTCGTCGTACCGCGTCACGGCCGTCGTGCCGTCGTACCGCGTCACGGCCGTCGTGCCGTCGTACCGCGTCACGGCCGTCGTGCCGTCGTACCGCGTCACGGCCGTCGTGCCGTCGCACCCGCGAAAAGCCGGAGGGCCACCGCATCCGAGGATGCGGTGGCCCTCACGAGGCTCCGGGGCCGCGTCAGTGGACGTCGCCCATGAGCTGCTTGACGTTCTTGCGGTACATCCAGATCGCGACACCCGCGAGCACCGCCAGGGCGGCCTCCGCGGCGACCACGCCGGTCTTGTTGAGGTCGACGCCGTAGGTCGACAGCAGACCGGTGACGGCGTCGCCCGCGGTGACCGCGAGGAACCAGACACCCATCATCTGCGAGGCGTACTTGGCCGGGGCCATCTTCGTGGTCACCGACAGGCCGACCGGGGAGAGCATCAGCTCACCGGCCGTCTGGCAGAAGTAGATCAGCACGATCCACCACGGCGAGACGACACCGCCGTCGGCGGCCACCAGCGGCAGCAGGAAGACGAAGAAGGAGATGCCGACCAGGACCAGACCGCCGGAGAACTTGACGATCGTGCTCGGCTCCTTGCCGCTGCGGGCGAGGGCCAGCCAGACGGTGGCGAAGATCGGGGCCAGCGCCATCACCAGGACCGGGTTGACCGACTGGAACCAGGAGACCGGGAACTCCCAGCCGAGGACGTGGTTGTCGACGTGCTCGTCCGCGAAGATCGACAGGGTCGAACCGCCCTGGTCGTAGATCATCCAGAAGACGGCGGCGGCGACGAAGAACCAGATGTAGCCGGAGACGCGGGACTGCTCGACGCCGGTGAGCTCCTTGTCGCGCTTGATCCGCGCGAGGACGGTGACCGGGACGACCAGACCGATGATCATCAGCGGGACCATCACCCAGTTCAGGGTGTAGTGGCCGGTGGCGACGACGATCGTGTAGAAGACGGCCGCGATCAGCATCCAGATCATGGCCTTGCGCAGCGTGGAGTTGCGCTCCTCGGTGCTCAGCGGCTTCGGGACGACGCTGGAGCGGTCGGACAGGTGGCGGCTGCCGAGCAGGAACTGGACCAGGCCCAGCGCCATGCCGAGCGCTGCCAGCGCGAAGCCCAGGTGCCAGTCGACCTTCTGGCCGACGGTGCCGATGATCAGCGGCGCGGCGAAGGCACCGAGGTTGATGCCCATGTAGAAGACCGTGAAGCCGCCGTCGCGGCGCGGGTCGTTCGGGCCGTCGTAGAGGTGGCCCACCATGGTCGAGATGTTGGACTTCAGCAGACCGGAGCCGATGGCCACCAGCAGCAGACCGAAGTAGAAGGTGCCCGCGGTGGGCAGTGCCAGGACCAGGTGGCCGGCCATGATGACCGAGCCGGCGATCGCGACGGTCCTGCGGGGACCCCAGACGCGGTCACCGAACCAGCCGCCCGGCATGGCGAGCAGGTACACCGTCGAGACGTAGACGGAGTAGATGGCGATCGCCGTGCCGGCATCCAGGCCGAGCCCCGCGGGGGCGACCAGGTAGAGGGGAAGCAGAGCCCTCATGCCGTAGTAGGAGAAACGCTCCCACATCTCGGTCATGAAGAGAGTGGCCAGTCCGCGGGGGTGGCCGAAGAAGGTCTTCTCGGAACCGGGGGTGCCCGGACGGACCGAGTCCTTCGTCAGGCTGGACGCCATGGTCGTTCCTTGCTGGTCGGGACGCGCGGTCGGAGCGTTGCGCGCCCGGTGGGGGACGGCCGGCACCGGCGGGATCGCGCGTATCCGCCCCCACGCCCACGGGGGTGTCCGCTCCGGATCACGGAGCGGTGGACGGCGTCCACCGGGATCCACGCCTTGCGCGCGTCACTGCGCACAAGGCCCGGCCACAGGTCATTCCTTTCGAGGCCGGCCGCAGCCGACCCGCACACAAAAGAGACCTTCAGCGTCAAAGCACTCACCGAAGGTCCCCGCGTACTACAGGCGTTGAATCACCATACGTCAGGACACTGTCGGATATGGAAGGGCTTGAGACGCGGATCACAGGTGTCGACGGAACCGCACACCCTCTTTCGAAGGTCCCTCCCAGGATCGCACCCCACAGACATAGGTCTGTACCACGCGGCCGGGCAGGTAAGAACCGCGTCAGGAGAAGGTAAGAACCAAGCCCCCCATCGCACCCCGGCTCTTGTCACGGGCGGACTACCATCAGCCCATGACCCGTGTACTGCTCGCCGAGGACGACGCGTCCATCTCGGAGCCACTGGCGCGCGCACTGCGCCGGGAGGGTTACGAGGTCGAGGTGCGTGAGGACGGACCCACCGCGCTGGACGCCGGAATGCAGGGCGGGGTCGACCTGGTCGTGCTGGACCTCGGCCTGCCCGGCATGGACGGCCTGGAGGTGGCCCGCCGGCTGCGCGCCGAGGGCCACGCCGTGCCCATCCTGATCCTGACCGCCCGCGCCGACGAGGTGGACACCGTGGTCGGCCTGGACGCGGGCGCCGACGACTACGTCACCAAGCCCTTCCGGCTCGCCGAGCTGCTGGCCCGGGTCCGGGCCCTGCTGCGGCGCGGCTCCGCCGAACCCCAGCAGCCGCCCGCCACCCACGGCGTGCGCATCGACGTCGAGTCGCACCGCGCCTGGATGGGCGAGGAGGAGCTCCAGCTCACCGCCAAGGAGTTCGATCTGCTGCGGGTGCTGGTGCGGGACGCCGGCCGGGTCGTCACCCGCGACCAGTTGATGCGCGAGGTCTGGGACACCACCTGGTGGTCGTCGACCAAGACCCTCGACATGCACATCTCCTGGCTGCGCAAGAAGCTCGGCGACGACGCCGCCAACCCGCGGTTCATCGCGACGGTCCGCGGCGTCGGCTTCCGCTTCGAGAAGAGCTGAGCCCGCCCCCTCGGGCCTTGGGAAGTAGGACATGCGCCGCCGTCTGATCCAGTCCACGCTCGCCGTGGTGCTCGTCGTGATCGCCGTGTTCGGCGTCTCCCTCGTCATCGTCGAGACCCGGACCATCAGCGACAGCGCCAAGGAGCGCGTGGAGTCCGAGGCGGTCCGGCTGGCCAGCATCGTGGACAGCCGGATCCTCGCCGCCGAGAAGATCTCCGCCGATCTGCTCGGCGACCAGGTCGGCGGCGACCAGTACGCCGTCATCCGCATCCCCGGCCAGGCGCCCATCGAGATCGGCGAGAAGCCGGACGGCGATGTCATCGAGGCCACCCGCACCGGCGAGGAGCGCGAGACGGTCACCGTCCAGGAGCCGCGCTCCGCGGTCACCCGGGAGGTCGGCCGGACCCTGCTGATCATCGGCGCGGTGGCGCTGCTCGCGGTGATCGCCGCGGCCCTGCTGGCACTGCGCCAGGCCGACCGGCTGGCCTCCCCGCTCACCGACCTCGCCGAGACCGCCGAACGCCTCGGCTCCGGCGACCCGCGGCCCCGCCGCAAGCGGTACGGCGTCCCGGAGCTGGACCGGGTGGCCGATGTGCTGGACGCCTCCGCCGAGCGCATCGCCCGGATGCTCACCGCCGAGCGCCGGCTGGCCGCGGACGCCTCCCACCAGCTGCGCACCCCGCTGACCGCGCTGTCGATGCGGCTGGAGGAGATCACCCTCACGGACGAGCTGGAGACGGTGAAGGAGGAGGCGACCATCGCGCTCACCCAGGTGGAACGCCTGACGGACGTGGTGGAGCGCCTGCTGACGAACTCCCGCGACCCGCGCACCGGCTCCGCCGTCACCTTCGACCTCGACGAGGTCATCCAGCAGCAGCTCGCCGAGTGGCGGCCCGCCTACCGCAGCGCCGGACGCGCCGTCGTCAGCTCCGGCAAGCGGCATCTCGAGGCGGTGGGCACACCGGGCGCGGTCGCCCAGGTGCTGGCGGCGCTGATCGAGAACTCCCTGATGCACGGTGGCGGCACGGTCGCGCTGCGCACCCGGGTCACCGGGAACCAGGCGGTCATCGAGGTCACCGACGAGGGACCCGGCGTGCCGGCCGAACTGGGCGCCCGGATCTTCGAGCGGGCGATCAGCGGCCGCAACTCCACGGGCATCGGCCTGGCCGTCGCCCGCGACCTCGCCGAGGCCGACGGCGGCCGGCTGGAGATGCTTCAGGCGCAGCCGCCGGTGTTCGGCCTCTTCCTGTCGCGTACGGCGGTGCGCAAGCCGGAGGACGCGGAGCGCACGGTCCGCTGAGCGGCCGTCGCCGTGGGGAGAGCCGTGGCCAGGGCCGCGGTCAGACGCGGGTGCGCTGCCGGGCCCGTTCGCGGTCCCGGGGCCGCTCGGTCTCCAGGAACGACTCGGCGTCGGCGATGTCGTGGCGGGCGGGCAGCGCCCGGAAGACCCAGGTCCGGTAGGACCAGAAGCGGAACAGGGTGGCCACGCCGATGCCGAGGAACTTGAAGATGTTGCTCTGCAGCGGGGTGTCCCAGCCGAAACCGTAGGTGGCCGTGTAGAGCACACCGTTCTCGATGACCAGGCCGACCGCGCTGAACGCCAGGAACAGCGTCATCTCACGGGTGCGGCCGCTCTTGTCGCGGTCGCCGTAGGTGAAGTAGCGGAAGCCGACGTAGTTGAAGGCGATCGCCACGATGGTCGCGATCACGCTCGCCCGCACCACCTGGAGGTCGGTCACATGCCGTACCAGGTTGAACACGAGGAGATTGACGAGCAGTCCCGCACCGCCCACGGCGCCGAACTTCGCCGCCTCGCGCCCCAGAGCGCGAAGCCGTTGCCGCAGCGCGCTGGCGGGCGCCGCAGGGAGCCCCGAGGAGTCACGTCCCATGGTCGTGAAGGCTCCGTCCGTCGGTTTTCGTCAACCCAGTCATGCTAACCATCCCTCTTCCGTGATCGCCTGTGGACGGGCTGAGGGTTCGGCAAGAGCCCGCTCGAGGGACCCCGGACGGCCGGATCAGGGAGCGGAAACCGGCCGTCCTGGCGCGCCGGATACCCTGGGTGCGTGACGTTCCCGGTAGTCGGCATGATCGGCGGGGGCCAGCTCGCTCGTATGACACACGAGTCGGGCATCCCGCTGGGCATCAGGTTCAAGCTTCTCAGTGACACCCCTCAGGATTCCGCGGCGCAGGTCGTGAGCGAAGTCGTCATCGGCGACTACCGCGACCTGGACACGCTGCGCGACTTCGCGCGCGGGTGCGATGTGATCACTTTCGATCACGAGCATGTGCCCACCGAGCACCTGCGGGCCCTGGAGGCGGACGGCATTCCCGTCCGCCCCGGACCCGAGGCGCTGGTGCACGCCCAGGACAAGGGCGTGATGCGGGCCAAGCTCGACGCGATCGGGGTGCCGTGCCCACGGCACCGGATCGTGAGTGATCCCCAGGACGTGGTCGCGTTCGCGGCGGAGGGGGACGGCTTCCCGGTCGTCCTCAAGACCGTCCGCGGCGGCTACGACGGCAAGGGCGTGTGGGTGGTGGACTCCGCCGAGGAGGCCGCCGAGCCCTTCCGCGCCGGGGTGCCGGTGCTCGCCGAGGAGAAGGTCGACTTCGTCCGTGAGCTGGCCGCCAACGTGGTCCGCTCCCCGCACGGCCAGGCCGTCGCCTACCCGGTGGTGGAGTCCCGCCAGGTGAACGGCGTGTGCGACACGGTCATCGCCCCGGCGCCCGACCTCGACGAGGCGCTGGCGCTCAAGGCCGAGGAGATGGCCCTGACCATCGCCAAGGAACTCGGCGTCGTCGGCCATCTCGCGGTGGAGCTGTTCCAGACCCGCGACGGCCGCATCCTCGTCAACGAGCTGGCGATGCGCCCGCACAACTCGGGCCACTGGTCGATGGACGGCGCGATCACCTCGCAGTTCGCCAACCACGTCCGGGCCGTCCTGGACCTGCCGCTGGGCGACCCGCGCCCGCGCGCGAAGTGGACGGTCATGGTCAACGTCCTCGGCGGCGACTATCCCGACATGTACTCCGCGTACCTGCACTGCATGGCCCGCGACCCCCAGCTGAAGATCCACATGTACGGCAAGGACGTGAAGCCCGGCCGTAAGGTCGGTCACGTGAACACCTACGGCGACGACCTGGACGACGTGCTGGAGCGCGCCCGTCACGCTGCCGGCTATCTGAGAGGCACGATCACCGAATGAGCCCCGTTGTTGGCATCGTCATGGGGTCGGACTCCGACTGGCCCGTCATGGAGGCCGCCGCGAAGGCCCTCGACGAGTTCGAGATCGCCTACGAGGTCGACGTCGTCTCCGCGCACCGGATGCCGCGCGAGATGGTCGCCTACGGCGAGCAGGCCGCTGACCGCGGGCTCAAGGTGATCATCGCGGGCGCGGGCGGTGCCGCCCACCTGCCCGGCATGCTCGCCTCCGTCACCCCGCTGCCGGTGATCGGCGTGCCGGTGCCGCTGAAGTACCTCGACGGCATGGACTCGCTGCTGTCGATCGTGCAGATGCCCGCCGGGGTCCCGGTCGCCACCGTCTCCGTGGCCGGCGCCCGCAACGCCGGTCTGCTCGCGGCCCGCATCCTCGCCGCGCACGACGAGGAGCTGCTCGGCCGGATGCGGGAGTTCCAGCAGGACCTCAACGACCAGGCCACCGAGAAGGGCAAGCGGCTGCGCGCCAAGGTCGACGGCGGCGCGGGCGGCTTCGGGTTCGGCAAGTAGGCCAGGCCTTCGTACGCGAGAGAAGGGGGCGGCGATGACGTCGCTGGAGGACGCCCGGGAACTGCTGCGCGCGTTCCCCGTGGTCGACGGGCACAACGACCTGCCCTGGGCGCTGCGCGAGCAGGTCCGCTACGACCTCGACGCCCGGGACATCGCCGCCCACCAGGGTGACCACCTGCACACCGACATCCCCCGGCTGCGGGCCGGCGGGGTCGGTGCGCAGTACTGGTCGGTGTACGTCCGCGCGGACTCGCCGGACCCCGTCTCCGCGACCCTGGAACAGATCGACTGCGTACGGCAGCTGATCGACCGTCACCCCGACGCGCTGCGCCCCGCGCTGACCGCGGCGGACCTGGAGGCGGCGCGCGGCGAGGGCCGGATCGCCTCCCTGATGGGCGCGGAGGGCGGTCACTCCATCGCCAACTCCCTCGGCACCCTGCGCGGCCTGTACGCGCTCGGCGTGCGCTACATGACGCTCACCCACAACGACAACGTGGACTGGGCGGACTCCGCGACCGACGAGCCGGGCGTCGGCGGTCTGTCGGCCTTCGGCCGCGAGGTGGTCCGGGAGATGAACCGCCTCGGCATGCTGGTCGACCTCTCCCACGTGGCCGCCACCACCATGCGGGACGCGCTGGACACCAGCTCCGCGCCGGTGATCTTCTCCCACTCCTCCGCCCGCGCGGTCTGCGACCACCCCCGCAACATCCCCGACGACGTGCTGGAGCGCCTGCCCGCCAACGGCGGCGTCGCGATGGTGACGTTCGTCCCGAAGTTCGTGCTCCAGGCCGCCGTCGACTGGACGGTCGCGGCCGACGAGAACATGCGCGCCCACGGCTTCCACCACCTCGACACCACGCCCGAGGCGATGAAGGTGCACCGCGCCTTCGAGGAGCGCCGCCCGCGTCCCGTCGCGACCGTCGCCACGGTCGCCGACCACCTCGACCACATGCGCGAGGTCGCCGGGATCGACCACCTCGGCATCGGCGGCGACTACGACGGCACCGCCTTCACCCCCGACGGCCTCGACGACGTCTCCGGCTACCCCAACCTCATCGCCGAGCTGCTCGACCGCGGCTGGTCGAAGGCCGACCTCGCCAAGCTGACCTGGCAGAACGCGGTCCGGGTGCTGGGCGCGGCCGAGGACGTGGCACGCAACCATCAGGCCACCCGAGCGCCGTCCAACGCCACCATCGAGTCGCTGGACGGGGCGTCCGCGAGCGCCGGGTAGGTCCGCCCGACTCCGCGTCATGACCGTACGCTGGAACCTGCCACAGATGTCAGGATCAAGCCCGGCGAGGGACGGAGACGGCATGCGGATCGGCGAACTGGCCCGGCTCACCGGTGTGAGCGAACGGTCGCTGCGCTACTACGAGGCCCAGGGCCTGCTGCGGGCCGACCGGACGCCCGGCGGCCACCGCGACTACCCGGAGGCGGCCGTGGACCGCGTCATCCGTATCCAGGAGCTGTTCGCGGCCGGCCTCAACAGCGCCCGGATCGCCCAGCTGCTGCCCTGTATGCGGGACACCGACGGCGGCCCCTCCGCGATCGCCACGCCCCGCCTGGTCGCCGACCTCACCGCGGAACGGGCCCGCATCGACAGGACCATCGCCGACCTGCTGCGCTCCCGGGAGACCCTGGACGAGGTGATCGAGGCGGCCAAGGGCGCCTGAGCCGGGCGGGGGACCCCCGAACGCGCCGTTCACCGGGTCAGTGCCGCGCAGGCGTGCGACGGTGGCCGTACGACGATCGCCGCGCACGTACGGAGCCCGTCATGGCCGAACTCCAGGACGACCTGCATACCGACCCCGAGCTCGGCGAGCTCGCCGACCTGCCGCTGGGCGCACCCTTCCCGCCCGAGCCGTACGAGACCGACCCCGACGCGGCCCCGCTGGAGCGCGCCCACGCCCTGCTGAGCGCGCACCCCGTCGCGGACGGCTACAGCGGGCTGCCGTGGGCGCTGCGCCATCTGCCCTGGTACGACCTGGAGCTCGGCGAGAACGCCGTCGACACCGATGTGCCACGGCTGCGGCAGGGCCATGTGGGGGCGCTGTTCTGCTCCCTGCACCTGCCCGAGGGCCTGGCCGCCGACCGGGCCGTGGCCGCCACGCTGGAACAGATCGACCTGGTGCGCACCGTGGTCGCCGGCCACCCGGGGAGTCTGCGGCTCGCCCGCACCGCCGGACAGGTCATCGACGCCCGCAACTGCGGCCGCGCCGCTGTGCTGCTCGGCCCGGCCACCGCCGTCGCCCTCGACGACTCCCTCGGCCTGCTGCGCGTCCTGCACGGCCTCGGGGTGCGGGTGCTCACCCTCGCGGGCACCTCCTGGGCCGGCGAGGCCGGGCTGACCCGGTTCGGCGACGAGGTGGTCCGCGAGATGAACCGGCTCGGTGTGCTCGCCGACCTCTCCGGTGCCTCAGAGGCGACCGTCCGCCGCGTCCTCGACACCTCCCGCGCGCCCGTCCTCGCCACCCGCTCCGCCGCCCGCGCCCTGCGCCCGCATCCCGCCAACCTCCCCGACGAACTGCTCGTCGAGCTGGGCGCCGCCAAGGGCCTGTGCATGGTGCCGCTGACCGCCGAGCAGACCGGCCCGACGGTCCGCAGCGTCGCCGACCACCTCGACCACGTCCGCACCCTGGCCGGTCCCGAGTCGGTCGGCCTCTCCGGCACCTACGACGCCGGCTGCGCGCATCCCCAGGAGCTGAGCGACGCCTCCTGCTACCCGCATCTGATCGCCGAGCTGCTGCGGCGCGGCTGGAGCGAGACCGATCTGGCCCTGCTGACCTGGGGGAACATCCAGCGGGTACTGCGCCGCGCGGACTTCACGGCCAAGACCGCGCAGGAACGCCGGGACCCGTCGACGGCCCGGATCGAGGATCTGGACGGCTGAGCGGGACACCCCGGGCACCGGCTCCGGCGCGCCCGGGACGTCCCGCTCGGAGATGTCCGCTCAGGAGTGCTCGATCCGGCACAGGCAGAACGGGTGCCCCGCCGGGTCGGCGTAGACCCGGAAGTCCTTCGACTCGGAGTCCTCCGCGTCCAGCACGGTCGCGCCGAGGGCCAGCACCCGCTTCTCGGCCGCGTCGATCTCCTCCCAGGTGGATCCGGCGTCGAGGTCGAGATGGAACTGCTGTGCGTTGCGGTCGGCGCGCGGCCACTCCGGCGGACGCAGCCCGGGCGCCGACTGGAAGGCCAGCCGCGGGCCGCCGGGCACCTGGAGCACCACCCAGTCGGGGTCGGTGCTCTCGGGCTCACCGCCGACGATCTCGGCGTAGAACCGGGCGAGAGCGCGCGGGTCGGGGCAGTCGACGACGACGGAACGGAAACGGGCCGCGGGGACCATGGGCACCTCCGGGATCGGCGGCTCAGCAGGCACAGAGGCAGAACGGGTGCCCAGCGGGGTCGGCGTACACACGCCAGCCGCGCGAGCGGTCCGCAGCGTCCAGCACGGTGGCGCCGAGCGCCAGCACGCCCTGCTCGGCCGCGTCCAGGTCCGGCACGACCAGGTCCAGGTGGAACTGCTGCGAGGCGTCCGGGGCGGGCCACTTCGGCGGGACGAATCCGGCGGCGGCCTGGAACGCCAGGTCCTGTCCGCCGGGCACCTTCAGGTCGACCCACTCCCCGTCGCCGTCCGCCTCCACGGTGCCGCCCAGCACGTCGGCGTAGAAACCGGCGAGTGCGCGCGGGTCGGGACAGTCCAGGACGACGACGCCCAGTTTCGCGAGAGCCATGGCCTCCTCCTCGTCGAGAGTTACCGGTAGCGCCAGCCTAGCGGTAACGGTTACCGCATGCACCCGTCCAGCGGGTAACGTCGCGAGCATGAGTGAGAGACAGGCCGCGCCCGGCGGTCTGGCACTGGTCGAGGCCCTGGTGAACACCGTCGACCTGGAATCCGGGCGGGACGACCTGGACGCGGCTCCGACCCGGGAACGGCTCGGGATCACGGACGAGGACCTGGACGCCGTACGCGAGCTGCGCGAGTCGCTGCGCGCCACCTGCCTGGCCCACGCCGGCCACCCCCCGCACCGCCCCGTCACCCCGCTGGGCGAGCTGCTGGCGCGGGCGCCGCTGTACGTCGCCGTCGACGACCGGGACGGCTCCGCGCGCCTCGCGCCCCTCGACGACGGCCCGCTGCTCTCCCGGATCGCCGCGGCCGTGGCCCAGGCGCTCGCCGAGGGCACCTGGGACCGGCTGAAGGCCTGCCTGCTGCCCGAGTGCCACTGGGCGTACTACGACCGCAGCCCGGCCGGCCGCGGCCGCTGGTGCTCGATGTCGGTGTGCGGGGCCCGGGCGAAGATGCGGCGGTACCGGGCGAAGGGGGCCTGATTCACCGACGGTTCACCGGCCGCCGGGGCGCGGGGTGCGGCAGAATGCACGAAGACGCCGGTTCGGCCGACTGAGCCTCGGCCGAACCGGCGTCGCCGGTGAGTCGTGAGGGTTACGCGGTGGGGCGGCCCATCGCCCGGTACGTCCAGCCCGCCCGCCGCCACAGCTCCGGGTCGAGGGCGTTGCGCCCGTCCAGGATGAGCCGGGCGGTCGCCACCTCGCCGAGGGCTTCCGGGTCCAGCTCGCGGAACTCCCGCCACTCGGTCAGATGCAGGACGACGTCCGCGCCGCGCACCGCCTCCACGGCGGAGTCGGCGTAGCCGAGGGTCGGGAAGATCCGGCGGGCGTTCTCCATGCCCTTCGGGTCGTACACCGTCACCTGGCCGCCCTGGAGGTGGATCTGCCCGGCCACGTTCAGCGCGGGCGAGTCCCGTACGTCGTCCGAGTCCGGCTTGAAGGTCGCGCCGAGCACCGCGACCCGCTTGCCCAGGAACGGCCCGCCGCCCAGCGCCTGCCGGGCCAGCTCCACCATCTGACCGCGCTGGCGCATGTTGATCGAGTCGATCTCGCGCAGGAAGGTCAGCGCCTGGTCGGCGCCCAGTTCGCCGGCGCGCGCCATGAACGCCCGGATGTCCTTCGGCAGGCAGCCGCCGCCGAAGCCGATGCCCGCGCGCAGGAACTTGCGGCCGATCCGGTCGTCGTGGCCGATCGCCTCGGCCAGCTTGGCGACATCGCCGCCGGCGGCCTCGCAGACCTCCGCCATGGCGTTGATGAAGGAGATCTTGGTGGCGAGGAAGGAGTTCGCGGAGGTCTTCACCAGCTCGGCGGTCGGAAAGTCGGTGACCACGAACGGCGTGCCCTCGGAGACCGGCGTGGCGTACACCTCGCGCAGCAGCTTCTCCGCCCGGTCGCTGCGCACGCCGACCACGATCCGGTCGGGGTGCAGGGTGTCGTCGACGGCGAAGCCCTCGCGCAGGAACTCCGGGTTCCACGCCAGCTCGGCGTCACCGCCGGCCGGCGCGTGCTCGGCGAGGTAGGCGGCGAGGCGGTCGGCGGAGCCGACGGGCACCGTGGACTTGCCGACGACCAGGGCGGGACCGGTCAGGTGCGGGGCGAGCGAGGCGAAGGCGGAGTCGACGTAGGACATGTCGCAGGCGTACTCGCCGTGCCGCTGCGGCGTGTTCACACAGACGAAGTGCACATCGCCGAAGGCGCCGACCTCGGCCCAGTCCGTGGTGAAGCGCAGCCGCCCGGTGGCGCCCTCGATGCCGGCGACGTGCTTGCGCAGCAGCTCGTCGAGGCCCGGCTCGTACATGGGGGTCTCGCCGCGCCGCAGCATCTCGATCTTCTCGGGGACGACGTCCAGTCCCAGCACCTCGAACCCGAGCTCGGCCATGGCCGCGGCGTGGGTGGCGCCGAGATAGCCGGTGCCGATCACGGTGATCTTGAGGGCCATGGGTACTCCTGGGGCGTACGGCAGTGATGCGCGCCCGAGCATAGTCGGGCTGCCCGGCGGGCACCTTTCCCCCTGGCATCCCCCTGTCGCCAAGCTCACGTATCCCTGCTGTGGGCCGACCCTTAAAATTTGTGTTACTTAACGGTAGTTAGCGTCCTTGGAGCGTGAGAGACCTTGGCCGGATCGGCTGATTTCGACCTGTACCGCCCGTCCGAGGAGCACGACATGCTCCGCGACGCCGTCCGCTCCCTGGCCGAGGCGAAGATCGCGCCGCACGCCGCC